>DXDX01000146.1 GCA_019115265.1 Candidatus Flavonifractor merdigallinarum
CTATTCGCCAGAAAATCAAATAAATAATACAGAATTTATGGGAATTGGAGTAACATATAATGAAATGGTATTTAAAAGAGATCAACGCCGCCTACGAGACCATTACCAAAGAGCGGGCCTCCGGGCAGCGGAACACCTACACAAATCCCAACACCGGGAGCTATCAGAGTTCCTCTAGTCAGCAGAGCAGCGGTACAGTCTATCAGCAGGCCCGCCAGGCCATCAATCTGGGGGACCTGGGGCGCGCCGAGCAGCTTCTGCGCAGTGCTCCCGCCCAAAATGGAGAGTGGCATTTTCTGATGGGGAGCATTGCCTACCGCAAGGGCTGGCTGGACGAGGCCATGCAGCACTATCAGATGGCCTGCCGGCTGGAGCCCACCAATGGGGAGTACCGCCAGGCGCTGGCTATGATGCAGCAGGGGGGACAGGTCTACCGGCCCTACGGCTATGGCGGTGGGGTGGATGCCTGCGACTGCTGTACTAGTCTGATGTGCCTCAACTGCCTGTGCGGCGGCTGCGGAGGATACTGAGTTGGGCCGGCGTTCTTCCAAAGAGACTGCGCGGAACATGACGCTGCCCGCTCTGCTCAGTGCGTTGTCTCTGGCGCTGCTGTATGTGGCGTCTGTGGTCCCCGGCGGACGGCTAGGCATGGTGGCCCTCTCCGGGCTGGTGCCCGCGGCCGCGGTAATCTCTGCCGGACTGCGCGGCGGTCTGATGTGCTACGCCGCTGCTGCAATTTTAGGCCTGCTTGTTGTGCCGGACAAGGGCTGCGCGCTCCTGTATCTGCTGTTTTTTGGACTCTATCCAGTTATAAAATCCCTGTGTGAACGTCTGCCGCGTGGATTGGAGCTGCTGGCAAAGCTGGCTTTTTTCAACGCAGTGCTCACCCTCTTTTATTTTCTGCTGGCAGAGTTCTTCCTTCCGTTTCTTCCTGAGCCTCTGGTTGGGACTGGAGTGGTCTATTTGGCGGGAAATCTGGCATTTCTGGTCTATGATTTTGGCTTTTCCAAGCTTATCGCGCTTTACCTCCATCGGGTAGCCCCCATGCTGCGGAAATGACTTTTCAAGTGGCGGGAATTCTGGTATAATAATAGAATACTCAAAGCGGCATCAAGCCGCGGACCGATTCTCGGGGCGTATGGCCCCAATCCAGAGGAAGAAAAGAGGGAATTCCCTTTGATCAAAAGCATGACCGGCTATGGCAGGGGAGAGGCGGTCCTCCATGGCCGTCCCATTACGGTGGAGCTGCGCTCAGTGAACAACCGGTTTTTGGACTGTACGGTCAAGCTGCCCCGTATCTATGTCTTTGCTGAGGACGCGATCAAGCGCCGGGTGCAGGGCAGTATCTCCCGGGGCAAGGTGGATATCTTTGTCACCATCGGTCCATCGGAGACCGGCGATACCCGCATTTCTGTCAACCGCCCCACAGCGGAGGGGTACTTGAATGCCCTGCGGGAGCTGAGGGACACATATGAACTGCGGGACGATATCTCAGTCTCTCTTCTCTCCCGTTTTCCCGACGTATTTCTGGTGGAAAAGGCCGCGGAGGATTTGGAACTCATCGCGGCGGACATCTGCGCGGTACTGGACCTCGCCCTGTCTGATTTTGACGCCATGCGTACCCGGGAGGGCGAAAAACTGGCTCAGGATGTCCGCAGCCGAGCGGCGGCCATTGCGGAACTCATCGGAAAAGTGGAGGAGCGCGCCCCCGGCATTGTGGCCGATTACCGCGCCCGTCTGGCCGCCAAGATGCAGGAGGTCCTCCAGAACACCCAGCTGGACGAGGGGAGAATCCTCACCGAGGCGGCCCTCTTTGCCGATAAAGTGGCGGTGGACGAGGAGACGGTGCGTCTGCGCAGCCACCTCTCTCAGCTGGAGCACATGCTGAGCGAAGGGGGCGCGGTGGGCCGCAAGCTGGATTTCCTCATTCAGGAGTTTAACCGGGAGGCTAACACCATCGGCTCCAAGTGCAGCGATATGGAGACTGCCCGCTATGTGGTGGATTTGAAAGGCGAAATTGAGAAAATCCGCGAGCAGATTCAAAATATCGAGTGACGGAGGGAGGCCGAAATGAAACTCATCAACATCGGCTTCGGCAACATGGTCTCAGCCGCACGGCTCATTGCCATCGTGAGCCCTGAGTCGGCCCCCATCAAGCGCATGGTGCAGGAGGCGCGGGACCGCGGATGCCTCATTGACGCCACTTATGGCCGGCGGACCCGGGCGGTCCTGATTATGGACAGCGACCATGTTGTGCTCTCTGCCCTCCAGCCGGAGACCGTGGCGGGACGGCTGTCAGGCCGGGAACCCTCTGGAGAGCCAGCGGAGGAGGACGAAGCATGAGAATGAAAAAACAGCGCGGGACCCTGATTGTGTTGTCCGGACCCTCTGGTGTGGGCAAAAGCACCGTGATTGCAGAGCTTCTCAGCGAGCGGAAGGATATCCATTTCTCCGTCTCGTTTACCACCCGCCAGCCCCGAGTGGGAGAGGCCAATGGGGTCAACTACAATTTTGTGGACCGGGAGTTTTTTGAGGGGATGATTCAACGGGACGAACTGCTGGAGTACGCGGAGTATGTGGGCAACTACTACGGCACCTCGCTGAAGGTTATCCAGGACAAGCTGGACGCCGGAATTGATGTCCTGCTGGACATCGAGGTGCAGGGGGCGGCGAAGGTCCGGGCCAAATGCCCGGAAGCGGTGCTGATTTTCATTATTCCGCCCTCTTTTGAAGAGCTGTCCCGCCGCCTCCACCGACGGGCCACCGATCAGGAGGAGGTTATCCAGGGCCGTCTGCAAAAGGCCCGGGAGGAATATGGACATATCCCGCAGTATGATTACATGGTGGTCAATGATAAGGTGTCCGATGCGGCCACCGAGATTATGGCCATCCTGACCGCTGAGAGCTGCCGCACCCGCAACCGCATCCATCTCATCCGTGATGTGGCGGGGCACAGCCCGGCAGAAGAAACTGGAGAAGGAGAATGATGACATATGATGCTCTATCCGCCGATGAATCGACTTTTGGAGGAGATTCCCAGCCGCTATATGCTGGTGAATGTGGTGGCCCAGCGGGCCCGGCAGATCGCCAATGAGGCTGAGGAGAGCGGTACGCCCCTGGAGGAAAAGCCGGTAACCCTGGCCATCCGTGAGGTTGCCGAGGGTAAGCTGACCCCTCAGGACGAGGAGTAATGATCCCACAAAGGCAAGCGCCGGGCCGCAAGGTCCTGACGCTTGCCTTTTCCGGGATTTAGGAGGGATGATATGGAACCCATCCTGGCGGCCCGCATAGCCCTGGCTGCCGCCACATACGCCATTGACAAGCCCTATACCTACCAGGTGCCCGACGAGCTGGAGGGGCGTCTGGTGCCCGGTGTGCGGGTGGTGGTGCCATTTGGTGCGGGCAACCGCCGGGTAGAGGGGCTGGTCCTTTCGGTTGAAGTGATCCCGCCGCCCAAGTGCAAACAGATTCTCACGCAGCTGGATGAGAAACCGGTCCTCTCGCAAGAGGGGCTGCGTCTGGCGCTGTGGATGCGGGAGCGGTATTTCTGTACCGTTTACGACGCCTGCCGCGCCATGCTTCCAGCGGGTCTTTATTTCTCCCTCCAGGACCGCTATGTCTTGGCGCCCGGTGTGGACCGGGCCGCCGCCTATGAGGCCGCTGGCCGCTCCGAACATGAGCGAACCATTGTGGAGATGGTCTGCGCCGGACCGGGCGCGGAACGGGGCCATATCCGCTCCGCCTTTGGCACCCGCGACCCCAATCCAGCACTTAAATCTCTGGTCAACAAGGGAATTTTGCAGGTGGAGACCAGCGCTATGCGGGGGGTTGGAGATAAGACGGAGGCGGTGGCCGCTCTAGCCATTTCCCCGGAGGAGGCCTTGGCCCAAGTGACGAAGCGGCGCAAATCGGCCCCCATGCGCTATGCGGTGGTGGAGCTGCTCTGCACAGTGGGGGAGGCCGCCGCCAAAGAGGTGTGCTACTTTACCGGGGCCTCTATGCAGACGCTGCGCTCCCTGGTCAAAAGCGGCCTGATTACTCTGGAAAAGCGGGAGTGTTACCGCCGGGTCTCCTGTCCGCCCGTCGAACCGGCGGCCCCGCCAGTCCTCAACGCCGAGCAAGAGAAGGCGTTTCAGGAACTGGATGCCCTGGCCGCCCGACCGGAAGCGGCGGCGGCGCTTCTCTATGGTGTCACTGGGAGCGGAAAAACCCAGATTTACCTGCGGCTTATCCGCGCTGCTCTGGAGCGGGGACAGGGCGCCATTGTGCTGGTCCCGGAGATTGCCCTCACGCCACAGCTGCTGCGCATTTTTACCGCCCACTTTGGCGATGAAATCGCCCTTTTACACTCATCCCTCCGAGCGGGAGAGCGGTATGATGAGTGGAAGCGGGTCCGTGCTGGGAAAGCGCGTGTGGTGATTGGTACCCGCTCGGCGGTTTTCGCGCCGGTGGAACATCTGGGCCTGATTGTGCTGGATGAGGAACAGGAGGGCAGCTATAAGTCGGAGCAGGTGCCCCGCTACCACGCCCGGGAGGTGGCCAAATTCCGCTGCAAACAGCACAATGCTTTACTGCTTCTAGGCTCGGCTACACCGTCGGTGGAGAGTATGTATCTGGCCCGACAGGGGGTCTATCACCTCTTCACGCTCACGAAACGCTACAACCAGAGAGCGCTGCCCCAGGTGGTCATTGCGGATTTGCGGGAGGAGCTGAAAGCCGGCCATGGGGACTTACTCAGCGCTCCGCTGTGCAGCGCTATTGAGGAGAATCTCGCCCGTGGAGAGCAGACCATCCTCTTTCTCAATCGAAGAGGGGAAAGCCGGATGCTCAACTGTGGAGAGTGCGGCCAAGTGCCGGAGTGCCCTCGCTGTTCTGTCTATCTCACCTATCACTCGGCCAATGGCCGGCTGATGTGCCACTACTGCGGCCACTCGGAGCCAGCGCCAGAGCGGTGTCCCACCTGCGGCGGTACACTCCAGGCGGTGGGAGCAGGTACACAGCGTTTGGAACATGAGCTGAAGGAGCGCTTTCCTGGAACGGCGATTCTGCGTATGGACGCGGACGCCATCTCCGCTACCCACACCCATGAGGCCCTCTTTGACCGTTTTCAGCGGGAGAAAATTCCCATATTGGTGGGGACCCAGATGGTAGCAAAAGGGCTGGACTTTGAAAATGTCACCCTGGTGGGTGTTATCTCCGCAGACGCCTCTCTGTATGTGGACGACTACCGAGCGGCGGAGCGGACCTTCTCCCTCCTCACGCAGGTAGTGGGCCGGGCCGGACGGGGTGAGAAAAGCGGGCGAGCGGTCATTCAAACTTACACACCGGAAAATGATGTCATTTTAGCGGCACAACACCAGGATTATGGCCGCTTCTACCAACAGGAAATTCCCCTGCGGGAACTGCGGGGCTGTCCGCCCTTTCGGGATTTGTTTGTTCTCACCGCATCCGGTGCGGAAGAGAGCGCGGTTCTGCGGACCTGTATGCGACTGCGCCATACACTGGAGAGCTGGCTCACCCGTCCAGGTAGTCCCCAGGTGCTGCTTCTGGGGCCGGCTCCTGCTGCGATCACCAAAATAAACAACCGCTACCGCTACCGCCTGACCCTGAGCGGAAAAAACAACAAACCCCTGCGGGCCTTGATTGGAGATTTGCTCCGCTGTGCCCAGAGCGATTCATATAACCGTGGGGTGTCGGTATCCGCCGATATCAACCCCCTGGATTAGGAGGAAGTTATTATGGCAATTCGCACCATTCTCACTGATGAGGACCCGGCGCTGCACAAAGTGTGCCATCCGGTCACCAAGTTTGACGACAAGCTGGGGCGTCTGCTGGACGACCTGAAAGAGACATTGCGGGATGCAAATGGGGCCGGTTTGGCTGCGCCTCAGATTGGTATTCTGCGCCGCGCGGTGATTGTAGTGGATGACCAGGAGCAGATGCTGGAGCTGGTCAACCCGGAAATCATTGCCACCGAAGGGGAGCAGGAGGGCTTTGAGGGCTGTCTGTCGGTCCCTGGCCGTTGGGGTGTGGTAAAGCGCCCCATGAAGGCGAAAGTCAAAGCGCAGGACCGGCACGGCAACTGGTTTGAGGTGGAGGGAGAAGAGATTGTCGCCCGCTGCTTCTGCCATGAGCTGGAGCATCTGGACGGCCATCTGTTCACCGAGCGGGCGCCTCAGCTGTATACCACAGAGGAATTGGACAAACTGATGGATGAAGAGGAAGCGTAACACATGCGAATTTTGTTTATGGGTACACCGGATTTCGCGGTGCCCTCTTTGGAGGCCCTGCTGGAGGCGGGACATGAGGTCGTGGGAGTTTTTACGCAGCCGGACAAGCCCAAAAACCGGGGGATGAAGTTACAGCCTACTCCAGTCAAGGTATGTGCTCAGGCCCACAATGTACCGGTCTTTCAACCCGTCAAGCTACGGGACGGTACGGCCCTGGAGCTGATTCAGACACTGGCCCCGGAGCTGATTGTGGTGGCGGCCTATGGGCGTATTCTGCCGGATGAGATTCTGTCCGCTCCCTCCAAGGGGTGTATCAATGTCCACTCCTCGCTTTTGCCCCGTTACCGGGGGGCTGCTCCCATCAATTGGGCTATTTTAAACGGCGATCAGGAGACCGGCGTCACCATCATGCACATGGCCCACGATTTGGACGCAGGAGATATCATCGCACAAACTGTCACACCCATTGACCCCAATGAGAGTGCGGAGATGCTGTATACCCGATTGGCCCAGATAGGCGGCGCTCTGTTGGTGGAGACGGTGGCACAGATTGTCGATGGCACTGCCCCGCGTACGCCTCAGGACAGCGCCGGTGTGACCTTTGCACCCATGCTGAGCCGGGAACTCTCGCCTATTGACTGGACACGCCCAGCACAGGCAATTCACAATCAGGTGCGTGGTCTGCTGCCCTGGCCCACTGCCACTACTGAGGCGATTACCGGCGCGCCCCTTAAGCTCTTTGACACTCGTGTGTTAGATCGGCACTCCACTGCCGCTCCTGGTACAGTACTCTCTACTGGGAAGGAGGGCATTGATGTGGCCTGCGGCGATGGCACCGTTCTGCGGATTTTAGAGCTCCAGGCAGTGGGGAAGAAGCGGATGAAGGCCGCCGACTATCTGCGGGGGAATCCGATTCCACTGAAGGGGTAACCGATGACAGGGTTTTGGGCTGTATGGGATGTCGTTCTTACCCTTTTGGTAGTGGGGACCGGCCTCCTATTGGTACTGCGGTGGGCAGCAGTCTGCGGTGCGCCGATTCGTGTGCTTTCTGTTCCGGCCTTTTCTGGGAAAACAGGGTGTGAGGTATCCGCGCGCACCTGTCTCAAGGTCTTTGGCGCCGCGCTTGCTCTGCGTCTAGCTGTGTTCCTGCTGGGGGCGCTGATTGCCGCACAATTGGGGCTTTTGGAAAACTCCAATCCGCTGGATATCTGGGAGCGGTGGGATGGCTGGCACTACGTCCGCCTGGTGGAACTGGGCTATGATGGCTATATCGAAGACGGCCAGCATCTCTTCCTGGTCTTTTATCCCCTCTATGTGTGGATAACCCGCTTAGTGCGGTTTGTGGTGGGGAATACCGTCCTGTCCGGGCTAATGGTCTCCTGGCTAAGCTATGCCGGTGGGTGTGTCTACCTCTACCGTCTGGCTGCGCTGGACTATGGAGAGGCGGTTGCGGCGAAAACCATATGGTATCTCTCCATTTTCCCTTATGCCTTCTTCTTTGGCTCTGTGATGACAGAGGGGCTCTTTTTTCTCACTACTGCTGCTGGGCTGTGGCATATCCGCCGCCACCAGTGGTATGCAGCGGGACTTTGGGGTATTCTGGCCGCGCTGACCCGGATGCACGGCCTGCTCCTCATTGGTGCGGCTGCCGCTGAACTGTGTATGGAGCAGAGGCTTTTTACACCAGATGCGCGGAGTCTCTGGACGCGCATAAAGGGAGTGGCTGTGAAACTGCCCGCGTTGCTTCTGCCTCTTCTGGGGGCGGCTGGCTACCTGATGCTGAATGAGGTGGTGGATGGAAATCCCTTTGCTTTTACCATCCACCAGCAGCACTGGTCTCAGGGGTTTCTGTGGATTTCCCGCACCCTGGGATATCTGGTGCGAAACGCCATAAGCTATCCCTCGCTTGCGGTGCGCTGGGAGCTCTGGATTCCAGAAGTGCTCCTCTTTCCGTTGTTTTTCGCCCTGCTGGTGTGGGCGGGGAAGCGCTGCCGCAGCCCCTGGACGCTCTATGCCTTTGTCACATTGGTACTGGACTACTCTCTCTCTTGGCTTTTGAGTGCTGGGCGCTATCTCTCCTGCGCCCTGCCTTTCTTCCTCTTTGCCGCCCTGCTCACCGATGAAAAACCCCGTTGGACTGCGGCCCTCAGCGCTGGAATGCTGGTGTGTTTTCTGCTGCTTCTGACCGGGTATCTGGCAGGGGGACAGATCATGTAAATCATAGGAGGACATTATGCCATTTTTCTACTATGTCGACCCCTACTATTGGATGCTGTTGGTCCCGGCCATGCTCATTGCCGCTTGGGCACAGGTTCGTGTCAACTCCACCTTCCGGCGCTATTCCACCGTCTATGCCCGGCGGGGCTATACCGGAGCACAGGCCGCTGAGGCGGTGCTGCGGGCCCACGGCGTGACTGGCGTGCGCATCGAGCGGGTGCGGGGACACCTCAGCGACCACTTTGACCCGCGCAGCAATGTCATCCGGCTCTCCGACAGCGTCTATGGCTCCAACAGCGTAGCCGCCATTGGAGTTGCCGCCCATGAGGCGGGACATGCTGTGCAGTATGCGGTGGGCTATCAGCCCATTCGCCTGCGCAGTGCCATGATTCCTGTGTGCAATGTTAGCTCCCAGCTCTCTATTTTCTTTATTATTCTGGGCTTTGTCCTGTATATCGAGCCACTGTTTGCCATTGGCATTGTGCTGTTTTCTCTGGCTGTGGCGGTACAGCTGGTGACTCTGCCGGTGGAGTTTAACGCCTCTCACCGGGCGCTGGAGACTTTGGGCGAGACACGGATGCTGGACCGCGATGAACTGAGCGGAGCCCGCAAGGTGCTCACCGCCGCCGCTCTCACCTATGTGGCGGCTCTGGTGGTGTCTCTGGCCCAGCTGCTGCGCTATATTCTTGCCTTTTCCGGGCGGCGGAGGAACGAGTGATGAATCGAACACAACAGACCGCCCGCTCGGTGGCGCTGGACGCTCTGCTGGCCTGTGAGGGACAGGGTGCTTGGTCCGATGGGTATTTGAAAAAGTCCATCCGCTCTGCGGCACTGGACAGCCGGGACGCTGGCCTGTGTACCCGGCTCTGCTTTGGTGTGCTGCAAAACCGCATGTTACTGGATGCGTTGCTGGACCGCTTTGCCAAGCCCCCGGTGGCACAGATGGAGCCCGCTGTGCGGGGCTGTCTGCGACTGGGCCTCTACCAGATTCTCTTCTTGGACCGGGTGCCGGATTCTGCCGCAGTCAACGAGTCGGTGAGTCTGGCCCGCCAGCGCTGCCGCAATCCCCGGGCCGCCGGTCTGGTCAACGCCATCCTGCGGAATATTCTGCGTGGAAGAGAACAGCTGACCTTACCGGAGGACCTGCCAACCCGATACAGCCACCCGGAGTGGCTGGTAGAGGCATTTTCCCAGGCACTCCATGGGGAAGGGGTGGAAGAGCTGCTGAAGGCCGACAATCAGGACCCGCCCACCGCTGCCCAAGTCAACACCCTGCGCATTACACCCCAGGCGCTGATGGAGCGCTTGAACCAAGAGGGGGTGGAGGCCACTCCGCACCCCTGGTTGGAAGGCTGTCTGCTTCTCAGCAACACCGGAAACTTAGAGGCTCTGCCCGCCTTTCAGGAGGGCCTCTTTTACATCCAAGACCCAGCAGCCCGTTTGGCGGTGCTGGCCTCAGGTGCCACTGTGGGAGAGCGTGTGCTGGACGCCTGCGCCGCTCCCGGCGGAAAGTCCTTCGCCGCCGCTATCCAGATGGAGGGGGAGGGGAGTATCACCTCCTGTGATATCCACCCCCACAAAATCAACCTCATGGAAGCTGGAGCAAAACGCCTCAAATTATCCAATATTCAGGCCATGGTGCAGGACGGAAAGAAGTGTAAAGCTAAATGGCTTGACAGCTTTGACCGGGTAATCACCGATGTGCCGTGCTCCGGTCTTGGCATCATCCGCAAGAAGCCGGATATCCGCTATAAG
>DXDX01000147.1 GCA_019115265.1 Candidatus Flavonifractor merdigallinarum
CTCTCCCATGAGATTGACGAAAACAGCCTGGAGGTCTTTGACGAGAGCAAAAACATCTTCAATCCCATCCGCATTGAGGATTACACTGGCTTTACCGCTGACCAGCGCGCCTCCATGGAGGAGCGGGCCACCGAGGAGGGGCTGCTGACCGCCGCGTCGGAGCGGGCCCGCACCCTGGTAGAGCAGTTTATCGCCGCGTTGCCCAATGCCCAGGAGTATACCATTAACATCACTTAAACCATATGTTTACGATTCAGAAAGGAAGCGAATGATGTCTACACCTCACATTGAAGCAGAAAATGGCGCTTACGCCAAGACCGTCCTTATGCCCGGCGACCCGCTCCGGGCCAAGTTTATTGCGGAGAATTTCCTCACCGACGCCGTACAGGTCAACGGCGTGCGGGGGATGTTGGGCTTTACTGGTACCTATAAGGGCGTCCCTGTCTCGGTCCAGGGCAGCGGCATGGGCTGCCCCTCCATGGGCATCTACTCCTATGAGCTGTTCCACTTCTACGGGGTGGAAAATATCATCCGTATCGGCACCACCGGCTCCATCCAGGAGGATTTGCACATTGGGGATTTGGTCATCGCTCTGGGGGCGTGCAGCAACTCCAACTACGCAGCCCAGTACCAGCTCCCCGGCACTTTTGCCCCCATCGCCTCCTTCCCCCTAGTGAAAGAGGCCGAGGCCATTGCCCGGGAGAAGGGCTGCCGGGTGGTGGTTGGCAATGTGGGCTCCAACGACACCTTCTATGACGACATCTCCCCCGTGGAGGCGTGGCGAAAAATGGGGGTGCTGGCGCTGGAGATGGAGAGCCTGGCCCTCTACTGCAACGCCGCCCGGTGCGGCAAGCGGGCCATGACCATCCTCACCGTGTCGGACGAGCTGCTCACCCACAAGGCCACCACCCCCCAGGAGCGCCAGACCGCCTTCACCGCCATGATGGAGGTGGCGCTGGAGACTGCCACGCGGCTGTAAGAGGGCTTTATGCTGCTGATTCAAAACCTCAAGCTGCCGGTAGGGGCCGGGGAGGAGGAGTTGCGCTGCCGCTGTGCCCAGATGCTGGGCGTGCCCGAGCGGGCGGTGGGGGAGCTGCGGCTGGTCCGTCAGTCCATTGACGCCCGAAAAAAGAGCGATGTCCACCTGGTTTGCTCGGTGCAGGCGGCGGTGGAGGGGGAGAAAAAAGTGCTCTCCCGCTGCAAATCCAAACAGGTGAGCCGTGTGGAGCGCACCTCCTACCGCTTTCCCCCGGTGTGCCGCACTTCCTCTCTGCCGCCAGTGGTGGTGGGGATGGGGCCCGCTGGGCTCTTCGCTGCGCTGTATCTGGCCCGGGCCGGGGTGCCCTGTCTGGTGCTGGAGCGGGGCCGCCCGGTGGAGGAGCGGACCGCGGATGTGGAGTGCTTCTGGCGGGAGGGCATCCTCTCGCCGGTGTCCAATGTGCAGTTTGGCGAGGGGGGCGCGGGCACCTTCTCCGACGGCAAGCTCACCACCGGCACACACGACAGCCGGATTTCCACCGTTTTGGATACCCTTGTGGAATTCGGCGCCCCCGCCGATGTGGCCTGGAGCCACAAACCCCATATCGGCACCGACATTTTGCGCTCCGTGGTGAAAAACATCCGGCTGGAACTCATCCGCCTGGGGTGCGAAGTGCGCTTTGAGAGCCAGCTCACCGGCATTGTGACAGAGGGAGACCGGGTGACTGGCGTCACCGTCACACAGGGGGATCGGGTGGAAAATCTGCCCTGCGACGCCCTGATACTGGCCCCTGGCCACTCCGCCCGCGATACCTTCGCCTTTCTCCACCAGATGGGCCTCCCTCTGGAGCAGAAGAATTTCGCCATCGGGGTGCGCATTGAACACCGGCAGGACGCCATCAGCGCTGCCCAGTTTGGGGACTACTGGAGGGATTTGCCCCCGGCGGACTACAAGCTCTCCTGTCACCTCCCCACCGGGCGCAGTGCCTTTACCTTCTGTGTCTGCCCCGGCGGGCAGGTGGTGGCCGCCGCCTCCTCTCCTGGTCAGGTGGTCACCAACGGCATGAGCTGCCGCGCCAGAGACGGCGAGAACATCAACGGTGGCTTTCTGGTGGGGGTGGGCCCGGCAGACTTTCCGGGGGATGACCCTCTGGCAGGGGTGCGCTTTCAGGAGACGTGGGAACAGGCCGCTTGGGCGCTGGGGGGGCGATCCTTTGCCGCCCCCGCTCAGCGGGTGGAGGATTTTCTGGCCGGGCGGCCCTCTGCCGGGCCGGGCGGAGTTCTTCCCACCTACCAGCCCGGCGTCACCTGGACGGACCTCACCCCCTGTCTGCCCGGCTATGTGACGGACACTCTGCGCTCCGCCCTGCCCCTCCTGGACCGGAAGGTACACGGCTTTGCCCACTCTGACGCAGTGCTCACCGGTGTGGAGACCCGCTCGTCCTCCCCGGTACGGATTCTGCGGGGAGAGGATTACCAATCCACCGCCCTCAAGGGCCTCTACCCCTGCGGCGAGGGGGCGGGCTATGCGGGGGGCATCATGTCCGCCGCCGTGGACGGCGTGCGGGTGGCGGAGGCGGTGGCTTCCGGCGTTATTGCAAGAAATGTATCAAAATGAGACAAAAATTCCCCGGAGATGGTCCTTTTTAGGGACCATCCCGGGGAATTTTTTCGGATAGAACTTGTTTTTTGTCCCAAATTTGGCCAAACTATCCATATAAGCCGGAAGAAATCTGCTTTCGGCCCGATCCTGATAGAGATAGATAGAAGGAAAGAGAGGCCAATGGTATGGCAAGAAAGAAGATTGAACCAAACATCTCCTACGATGACCAGCGGAGCTGCTACTATGTCTACATGGACTATGGTACGGATGAGCGGGGGACGCGCATTCGACGCTACAAGACCTTTTCCTCGTTGCAGCAGGCCCGAAAGGCCCTGCGGGACTTCCACGCCGAGCGGGCGCTGAATGAGAATGTGACACCCCAGAAGCTCACCCTGGAGGAGTGGCTCCAGTACTGGATGAAAGAGGTCATCGGGCCTAACCGGGCGGTGACCACCCTGTACGGCTACCAGAAGATCATCGAGAACCACCTGGGGCCGGTGCTGGGGGATGTGCCCATCCAGAAGCTGACCCCCCGCCACTTGCAGGAATACTATACCCTTCTCCTGCGGGACAAGGGCCTCTCTCCCAACACGGTGCGGCGGCACCACGACCTCCTCTCGGCGGCCCTCCACGCGGCGGTGCGCCACGACATTTTGCTGCGCAGCCCCACCGAGCGGGTGGAGCCTCCCCGGACAGTACAGCCGGAGATTGGCTACTACGGTCCCTCGGAGCTTAAGGAGCTCTATTTCCTGGTGCAGGACACCTGGCTGGAGGTCATTGTGAAGCTCGCTGGCTCTCTGGGACTGCGCCGGGAGGAGATCTGCGGCTTGCGGTGGGACTGTGTGGACTTCCAGCAGCGGAAAATCCACATCTGTCAGGCCCGCACCGCCGCCGGTGCGGTCATTGTGGAAAAGGAGACGAAAACCCGCGCCTCCACCCGCGCCCTCTACATGACCGATGAGCTCTATTTTCTCCTCAAGCGGGAGCGCGCCCGCCAGGCGGAAAACCGCCTGCGCCTGGGGGAGAAGTGGAAGGACAGCGGCCTGGTGGCGGTGGACCGCAACGGAAAGCCCTACTCCCCCAACGCCGTCTCCCTGGCCTTCACCCGCTTTATCCGCAAAAATCACCTGCCCAAGCTCACCCTCCACGGCCTGCGCCACACCTTTGCCACGGTGGCCTCCGCCCAGGGCGCACCCCTCTTTGACATTGGCCGGGCGCTGGGCCACTCCACCCCCTCCACCACTGGGCGCATTTACACCCATCTGCTGGACCACACCCACGCCAGCACTCTGGGCCTGGTGGCCGACGCGTTGAAATAAGCCCCCCTTTACACCGCCGCCAAAAGCGGATACAATGGGGACACTGTTCGAAAGGAGGGAGCCCCTTTGAAGCGAACCGCCGCCCTGTACTGGAAACTCTTCACCGCCACCTTTCTCCTCAGCGCCTTCACCTTCGGCGGGGGATATGTCATTGTCCCCCTGATGAAAGGGCGCTTTGTGGACGATTTGGGCTGGCTGGAGGAGGGGGAGATGCTGGACCTCACCGCCATTGCCCAGTCCGCGCCCGGCCCTATCGCGGTGAATGCTGCCATTCTGGTGGGCTGCCGGGTGGGCGGAGTGCTGGGGGCGGCGCTGTCCATTTTGGGCACCGTGCTCCCGCCCTTTCTCATCCTCTCGGTGATCTCCCTGTGCTATGCCGCCTTCCGCTCCAACACCATTGTGGCTGCCGCCTTGAAGGGGATGGAGGCGGGGGTGTCCGCCGTCATCGCCAGCGTGGTGGTGGATATGGCGGGGGATGTGCTGCGCAAGCGGGAGTGGCTGAGCACCGCTATCATGGTGGGGGCCTTTGTGGTGACCCTCCGGTTTGAGGAGCTGAATGTGGCCTGGATTTTGCTGGTGTGCGCCCTGCTGGGTATCCTCTCCGCCTTCTGGAAGAAGCGAAAGGGGGAAAACGCATGATTTATCTGGACCTCTTCTGGAGCTTTTTCCAGATTGGCCTTTTCAGCTTCGGCGGCGGGTATGCCGCCCTTCCCCTCATTCAGACCCAGGTGGTGGATGTCCACCACTGGCTCACCCTGTCACAGCTCACCGATCTGGTGACCATCTCCCAGATGACCCCCGGCCCCATCGCCATCAACGCTGCTACCTTTGTGGGCATTCAGCTGGCGGGGCCGCTAGGGGCAATTGTGTGTACATTGGGGTGTGTGCTCCCCTCCTGTATCGTGGTGGCGCTGCTGGCGTGGATTTACTTCCGCTGGCGGGAGCTTACCGCCCTGCGGGGGGCGTTGGACGGCCTGCGGCCCGCCATTGTGGCCCTGATCGCCGGGGCGGGAGTGTCGCTGCTGATTCACGCCCTGTGGGGAGAGGGGGGCTTTCAGCTGGTGTCCCCCGATATCCCCGCCCTGGTGCTCTTCCTTTTGGCCTTTTTGGTGCTGCGCAAGTGGAAGCCTGACCCGGTGTTTATTATGCTGGGATGCGGTGTGGTTGGGATTGTTGTGGAATTGCTGTTTCCCGGTTGAGAGTACCCAGCCAAGCTGGGGAATTTTTGCGCTCGCCGCGCGGGGCGCTTACCCAGCGGGGACCCGATTTCTTTTCGCGGAAAAGAAACCGGGGAAAGAAAAGGCGGAGAGGGGAACTTCTCGTTCCCCTCTCCACTCCCCACCAAAAGGGCGGCCTTTTAAAGGGGGCCGCCCCATTTTGTGGGTGCGGACCTCCAGTCTTTGCGGTTACCTGTCTTGCATGGCAGTACAACGCTGCCCTCATAGGCGGACAACTTGGTTCAAATGGCAACAGACTGGTGCAATCCCACCGCAGCAGAACTTTAGCCGGGGTGCGCATTGGGGGAAGTGCAGAGGGGGCAACGCCCCCTCTGCGCTTTCTTTCCCACCGCTTTCTTTGGCAAAGAAAGCGGTGCCCCGTCCGGGGAGGACGCCCGTGCGGCGAGCACAAAAAGGGCAGCCTTTTGCAAGGCTGCCCTTTCTTTAAAACAATGGATTTTACTTGCCCACGATCTCGGCGGTGTCCCGGGCGATCATCAGCTCCTCGTTGGTGGGGATGAGGAGGACCTTGACCTTGGAGTCGGCGGCGGAGATGACGGTCTCCTTGCCGCGGGTCTTGTTGGCCTCGGCGTCCATCTTTACGCCCATGAACTCCAGGCCGGAGGCAATGGCCAGACGCTGGTCGGCGGAGTTCTCGCCCACGCCGGCGGTGAACACGATGGCGTCCACCCCGCCCATGGCGGCGGCATAGGCGCCGATGAGCTTCTTCACGCCGTAGTTGAAGGCGTCCACAGCCAGGCCGGCGCGGGTGTTGCCCTTCTCGGCGGCGTCGCTCAGATCGCGGAAGTCGGAGGACACGCCGGAAATACCCAGCACGCCGGACTTCTTGTTGAGGATGTTGAGCATCTCCTTGATGTCCAGGTTATACTTGTTCATGAGATACTCCAGAATGCCCGCGTCCAAATCGCCGGAGCGGGTGCCCATGGGCAGACCGGCCAGGGGGGTGAAGCCCATGGAGGTGTCCACGCTCTTGCCGCCGTCCACGGCGGTGACGGAGGAGCCGTTGCCCAGGTGGCAGGTGATGAT
>DXDX01000148.1 GCA_019115265.1 Candidatus Flavonifractor merdigallinarum
GACAGGTAACCCCAATTGGGGCAAGTCTGTTGCCACAGAACAAGCCAAACGCTAGCACCCCTAAATGGGGCGGCCCCCTTTAAAGGCCGCCCTTTTGGAGGGGAGTGGAGAGGGGAACGACAAGTTCCCCTCTCCGCCTTTTCTTTCCCCGGTTTCTTTTCCGCAAAAAGAAATCGGGTCCCCGCTGAATAAGCGGCCCGCGCGGCGAGCGCAAAAACTCCCAGCTCGGCCGGGTTGAGAGAGTAATCCCTCTTTAGCAGGTCTTGACCGCAGGGGGGAGGGAGTCATCCTCCCGAATCCAGTCCTCCACATGGACCACAGAGTACTCCGTCTCCGTGCGGCGGATCACCACCCGCTCAATACCGGCATTGATGATGAGCCGGCGGCACATGGAGCAGGAGGTGGCGTCGGAGAGAAGCTCCCCCGTCTTGGCGTCCCGCCCAGCCAGATAGAGGGTGGCCCCAATGGTGGCGCTGCGGGCGGCGGAAATAATGGCGTTGGCCTCTGCATGGACAGAGCGGCACAGCTCATACCGCTCCCCGGAGGGGATATTCATGGCCTCCCGGGTGCAGTAGCCCAAATCCGCGCAGTTTTTGCGCCCACGGGGGGCGCCGTTATACCCGGTGGAGAGGATTTCATCGTGCTTGACAATGATGGCCCCATAGTAGCGGCGCAGACAGGTGGAGCGCTCCAGCACTGTCTCCGCAATATCCAAATAATAATTCTCCTTGTCGATGCGTGCCACGGGCCGCCCTCCTGTCTATTTTTTCGTCCAGTATACCCCGATTTAACGGGGTATGCAAGTACAATTCACACATTGTTTACGTTTGATTTCTTGACGTTGCAGACCACAGGCGGTATAGTAATTACGATAAAAAAACGTTCCGGGCCCTGTGCCCGGTTCTGTCGCTGTATGCCGTCCGCAAACTTCTGCGTAAAGGAGACGAGGTCATTTCATGAATTGGCTGAGAAGAATGATGTACGGGCGATATGGCGGTGATCAGCTCTCCTGCTTCCTCCTGGTGGTCTATGTGCTTTTAACTTTGCTGTCCGGTCTGCCCCATTTGTGGGCGCTGTCCTGGCTGGCGCTGGCCATCCTGGTTTGGTCCTTCTTCCGTATGTTCTCCCGCAATTACAACCAGCGCCGGGCGGAAAACGCCCGGTTTCTGACCCTGGCGGGGCCGGCACTGCGCTGGCTCAAAATGCGCCGGACCATCCTGCGGGACCGGGAGCACCGCTATTTTCGCTGTCCCAACTGCGGTCAGTACCTCCGGGTTCCCCGGGGGATGGGCCGTGTCACCATCAACTGCCGCAGCTGCGGCGTGAGCTTTGAGGAAAAAAGCTAGCGGAAAAACTGCGCCGCGGGAGCCTGTGCTCCCGCGGCGCAGCTGTGTTTATTCTGCCAGAGCGGCCACACCGGCCTCAAAGGTCTCCACCGCGGCATCGGGGTCCTCCCCGATGACAAAGAGGAGATAGTCCCCGGAGGTGACGGTCTTGGCGTTCTCCACCTTGGGCAGGTTCTGGGAGAGGTACCAGGAGAAGGTGTCATGCTGCTGTTGGCGGTACGCCTCCAGCTGCTCGGTGACGGTGTCCAGCTTACCCTCGGCCACCTTGCCGATGATCACGGTGTCCGGGCTGGTGATCATGGGGAAGAAGCCCGCCACCGTCTCAAAATTCTCCCCGTCAATGCCGTACATGGAGAGGGATTCCTGGTCAGCCTTCATGCCATAGGCCACGTTACCGGCGTTCGCTACCGCATAGGCGAGCTGTACCAGGGGGTCATTGTTGGGGGTGGTGATGGTGAGGGAAGCTTCCCCCTCCTCCACGGTAATGCCCTCCAGACCCTCCAGCACGCTGACGGGCAGGAAGGTCACGCCGTTTACCACCTGAGCGGTGACACCCGCGGCAGGCTCGTCATTGATCTTCACCGAGTAATCGGTAAAGGAGACCTCAATCTGCTGGTCGCTGAAGTAAAAGGAGCCGATGTTCTCCTCCTCAAACCAGGAGGCAGAGCCGTGATCCGCCTCGGCCACCAGGCGCATGGGGATACCCTCCGCGTTGGGAAGGGCGGCGGTATCCAGAGCGGTGCCATTGACGGTAATGGAAGTGGGGTAAGACTCCGAAGCGGCCAGAGCCGTTCCGGTGAGGCCAGCGGTGAGAACCGTAGCCAATGCAAAGGCGCCAATTCGTTTCATGGTGTCATTCTCCTTTGAATCCGCCGGGGCGGCGGTTGGTGTTCCCGCATTTAGACGGCGGCAGCGGAAAAAAGTTCCCTCGCCGCCAAATTTTTTACCCCGGTGCCGCTCAGCCAAATAAAACCCGCAGACTATCCTCCACCGCCTGCCAATTTACCGCCTGCACCAGCACCATATAGAAGATGGTCCCGCCAAAGATGGACAGCAGGTTGTTGTGCCGCCACAGGTGGAGCCCCACTACCAGCGCCACCGCGAGGAGGGGCGGCAGCCAGCTCTCCAGCCCGGCAAAGGACACCCCCCGCAGGCAGTAAATAATGAGCATGGCGATAATAGCGGCCGGCAGCACCCGGCCCAGGTAGAGTACCAGCTTGGGGGGACGCTCCCCCCGGTCAAAGAGCAAAAAGGGGAGGGCGCGGGTGAGAAAGGTCACCACCGCCATCACCGCGATGGAGGCCACCGCCTCCAGAGGGGTCAGCATGTCACATCCTCCTCCTGTTTCGTCTCTGGAACCGGGGTCCCCTTGTCCTCCAGCCGCCCCCGCAGAAGGAGCAGCACTACAACAATAATCGCCAGCGCGGGCAGAAGCATATTCTCCGCCCCCACCAGCAAAAGGCTCACCAGCGTGGCCCCCGCCCCCAGGAGCGCGGGCAGGTGGGAGGAGGCACTCTCCCACTGCTCCACCGCGATGACCACAAAGAGGGCGGTCATGGCGAAATCAATCCCAGTGGTGTCAATGGGGAGCACCGCCCCCGCCACCGCGCCGATGACCGAGCCCAAAATCCAATAGGACTGGTCCAGCATGGCAATGGCAAAGTAAAAATTCCGGGGATTCACCCCCACAGGGGCCTGGGCCGAGCTGAGCAGGGCATAGGTCTCATCGGTGAGGGAAAAAATCATGTAGAGCTTGCGCAGTCCCATCCCCCGGAATTTCTCCAGCATGGAGAGGCCATAGACCAGGTGCCGGAAGTTGATAATGAGGGTCATCAGCGCCACCGTGCCCAGGGCGGCCCCGGTGCTCAGAAGGCTCACCCCCAGATACTGGCCCGAACCGGCATAGATGGAGAGACTCATAAAAAACGCCCAGATGAAATTATACCCCGCAGCCTGGAGCATAAAGCCAAAGGCCATCCCAATGGCCAGATACCCCATCAGCACCGGAACGGTCACCGGAAACGCGGCGGCCAGTGCTTTTCGGTCCATGCTCATATCCCTTCTTTTGTGAAAAATCAGCGCCCACCGGGCTGTGCGCCCCCTCTGCCGGGATGTAAGGTTTTCCGCGCGGATGAATAAACAACCACACACAGCAGAGGCTTATGGAGGAAAAAACCGGTCTTTTCCAGTCTTTCCCCTCAGGGGCATTGGCAACATTGTAATCAATTCTCACTCTGATTGCAAGAGGTCTCCCCAGGGAAGGACGGCATTTTGTTTACAAAATGACGTTGTTTTTTTCCCCCGTTCTTGTATAATGTATAATACTGTTGCCCGCCGGTGCGCCGGCGGGGGAGCTGTATTCGAGGAGGAGGCCGGACAATGAAACCCTTGCTCTACATCTACAACCCCCACGCTGGGAAGGGCACCGCCCAGCGCTGGCTGCCCCAGGCTCTGGACGCCTTCACCCAGAGCGGCTGGCTGGTCACCGCCTACCCCACCCAGGGCAAAGCGGACGCCACCCAAATCGCCATTCACCTGGGGGGCTCTTATGAACGAGTGGTGTGCTGCGGCGGAGACGGCACCCTCCACGAGGTGATTTCCGGTCTGATGGCCCTGCCGGTGCGCCCGGTGGTGGGCTATCTGCCCACCGGCACCACCAACGACTTCTCCCGCAATCTCCACCTGCCCCGCAGCATGGTGTCCAAACTGGAGATTGCCGCCGCCGGTGTGCCAAGGGCGGTGGACATCGGGGGCTTTAATCAGCGCTACTTTATCTATGTGGCCGCCTTTGGAGCCTTCACCGATGTGGCCTATGACACCCCCCAGTCCTTTAAAAATGTATTCGGCCATCTCGCCTATGTGCTGGAAGGGGCCACCCGTCTGGCCTCTCTGCCCCACTACCGTCTGCGGGTGGAGCACGACAACGGCACAGTGGAGGGGGATTTCCTCTACGGCATGGTGAGCAACACCGTGTCGGTGGGGGGCTTTCGCAGTATGCCCAGCCGGGAGGTCAAACTGGACGACGGGCTCTTTGAGGTGGTGCTGGTGCGCCAGCCCCAGAACGCCGCCCAGCTCCAGAGCATCCTCACCGCCCTGATGCAGCCCCACTCCACAGAGGAGGGGAATGGAAATGGAACGGTCATCGCGTTCCACACCAGCCGCCTGACCGTCACCTGCGCTGCGGAGATGCCCTGGACCCTGGACGGAGAATTCGGCGGAGCCCATAAAGTGGCCCAGATTGAAAATCTGACCCAGGCCATTCGCATTGTACACGGAAAATAAGAAGAGAGAGGATTCATCCAATGGAAGAAATTTTTCTGCTCAAGCTGGGGGAACTGGTCCTCAAGGGCCTCAACCGCCACACCTTTGAGGATAAACTGATTGCCAACGCCCAGCGCCGCCTGCGCCCCTGGGGGCGCTTCCGGGTGTACTCCAAGCAGTCCATTCTGTATGTGGAGCCCCTGGACGAAAATTGTAACCTGGATGGGGCCTGGGAGGCCATGAAGCGGCTCTTTGGCGTGGTGGGGCTCTCCCGGGCGCTGGCCTGCCCCAAGGACAAGGACGCCATGGTGGAGGCCGCCTGCTCCTACCTGGGCGGCAAGCTCTCCACCGCCCGCACCTTCAAGGTCGAGTCCAAGCGGGCGGACAAGTCCTTCCCCCTCACCTCCATTCAGCTGTCCCAGTATGTAGGCGGCGAGCTGGACGAGCGCTATCCCCATTTGCAGGTGGATGTCCACCACCCAGAGCTGACCGTCTATCTGGAGGTGCGGGAGAACGCCGCCTATGTCCACGCCAACCCCGACCCCGGCGCGGGCGGCCTGCCGGTGGGGGTCAATGGCCGGGCGGTGAGCCTGCTGTCCGGCGGCATTGACTCGCCGGTGGCCTCCTGGATGATGGCCAAGCGGGGCCTGGCGCTGGATATGGTCCACTTCTTCTCCTACCCCTACACCTCGGAGGAGGCCAAGGAGAAGGTCCTCACGCTGGCCAAGCTCCTCACCCCCTGGTGCGGGCGGCTCATTGTCCATGTGGTGCCCTTTACCGCCATTCAGGAGGAGCTGCGGCGCAAGTGCCCGGAGGAGCTCTTCACCATCCTCATGCGCCGCTTTATGATGCGCATTGCCGAGCGCGTTGCCCTGCGCATCAAGGCGGGGGCCATCATTACCGGCGAGAGCCTGGGGCAGGTGGCCAGCCAGACCATGGACGCCATGAAGCTCACTGGCGCAGCCTGCTCCCTGCCGGTGCTGCGTCCGGTGGTGGGGATGGACAAGGAGGAAATTGTCACCATCGCCCGGAAAATCAACACCTTCGAGACGTCTATCCTGCCCTATGAGGACTGCTGCACCGTCTTTACCCCCCGGCACCCCCGTCTGCACCCCCTGCCGGGGGAGGTGGAGGCCGCCGAGGCTCTGCTGGACATCGACGCCCTGGTGGACGCCGCCGTGGAGGGCATTGAGCGCATCAAAATTGACCCCTAATCCGGCACTTTGAAAAGGAGGCCGTTTCCATGCCGTATACCGCTGAGCTTATCGCTGTGGGTACTGAGCTGCTGCTGGGCAACATCGCCAACACCGACGCCCAGATGCTCTCCAAGGGGCTGTCCGCCCTGGGCATCCACGTCTACTACCACACAGTAGTGGGGGATAATCCAGAGCGGCTCCGCGCCGCCGTGGAGATCGCTCGCCGCCGGGCGGATATCCTCATCACCACCGGGGGACTGGGCCCCACTTGCGACGATTTGACCAAAACCGTCCTGGCCCAGTGCTTTGGCAAAGAGCTCGTTTACAATTCCGAGGCGGAGGAGCGCTGCCGGGCCTTTTTCCAGTCCATTGGCCGGGAGATGACCGACAACAACCACCAGCAGTTTTACCTCCCCGAGGGGGCCACGGTCTTTCAAAACGACTGGGGCACCGCGCCGGGCTGCGGCTTTGAGGCGGAGGGCGTCCGCGTTCTCATGCTGCCCGGCCCGCCCCGGGAGTGCACCGCCATGTTTCAGCACCGGGCGGTGCCCTACCTCCAGGGGCTGTCCGACGGGGTCATTGTGTCCCGGACGCTGAAGCTCTTCGGCATTGGGGAGTCGGGGATGGAGTCCCTGCTGCGGGAGAAAATGAACGCGATGCACAATCCCACCCTGGCCCCCTACGCCAAGGAGGGGGAGTGTGAACTGCGCATTACCGCCAAGGCGGAGAGCGAGAGCGCCGCCCGTGCCCTTATCGCCCCGGTGGAGGAAGAACTGCGGGCGCTCTTCGGGGATAAAATTTACGGCGCGGACCTCTCCTCTCTGGAGGAGGCGGTTCTGGCACTTTTAAAGGAAAAGGGCCTCACGATGGGCAGCGCCGAGAGCTGCACCGGCGGTCTCATTGCCAAGCGTATAACCGATTTGCCCGGCTCCTCCGCCGTGTTCCGGGGGGGCGTAGTGAGCTACGCCACCCAGGTCAAGCACACCGTTTTGGGTGTGCCGGAAGAACTGCTGGAGCAGTATGGTGCGGTCAGCGAGCCGGTAGCCCGGGCCATGGCCGAGGGCGCCCGGCGGGTGCTGGGGTGTGATCTGGCAGTGTCCACCACCGGTGTGGCCGGACCGGACTCCGATGAGCGGGGCAACCCGGTGGGTCTGGTGTATGTGGCTCTGGCGACTTCAGAGGGGACCCATGTCCGGAAACTTCACGCCGGAACCGGCCGGGAGCGAGTGCGCACCGCCGCCGCCCACAACGCCTTTGATCTAGTCCGGCGGTACTGCGCCGGTCTGGCACTATAAGAGTACATCAAGTGGGGCACTCCCGGTGGGTCCGTCATACAGAAAGCGCTTGGAATTAAGAAACGCTATGTATTTCTCAAAACGAAAAATACATAGCGTTTTTCTTTTTTAGCAGATCCAGCCGCTGCCCAGCACACTCTCCCCATCGTAGAACACGGCCAGCTGGCCGGGCGTGGGAGCCCGTGCAGGGGTGAGCAGGTGAATTTCCACCCCGCCCTCCGTGGGTTGGAGCACCGCCGGAGTCTCCGTTTTGGAGTGGCGCAGGCGCACCGTACAGCGTCGGGGGGCGGTGAGGTTGGGCAGGGCAATCCAGTTGAGGTCGGTGCAGCGGGCGGCATCGGCATGGAGGTCGGTGCCGTCGGAGAGCACCACCTGATTGCACTCGGGGCGGATGGCGGAGACAAAGTACCGGTGAGGCCCGGACACCCCCAGCCCCCGCCGCTGGCCCAGAGTGTAGTGGTGGATGCCCTTGTGGCGGCCCATCACTGTCCCCTCCCGGTCCACAAAGTCGCCGGGGGGCGGCGTACTCCCCCGCTTATCCAGCCAGGCGGCATAATCCCCGTCCGGGATGAAGCAAATCTCCATCGAGTCCGGCTTCTCCGCCACTGGAATGCCCCACTCTCTGGCCAGCGCCCGCACCTCGGTTTTTTCCAGGTCCCCCAGCGGAAACACCGTGCGCCGTAAGATTTCCTGGGGCAGGCGGGCCAGCATATAGGACTGGTCATTGGCCGGGCGGCCTTTCAGCAAAAGGGCGCGGCCATCAGGGGCAGTGCCCCGGCGGGCGTAGTGCCCGGTGGCCACATAGGGGGCGCCAATCCGGTCGGCCAGCGCCAGAAGGGCGGGGAATTTCACGGTCGGGTTACACCGGGCGCAGGGGAGCGGGGTGCGCCCGGCCAGATAATCGGCGGCAAAGGGGGCGCACACCTGCCGCTCCAGGGTGTCCCGGATGTCCGCCGTCTCAAAGGGCAGGCCCAGCTCCGCCGCCACAGCGGCGGCATCTTCTCCGCCGCCCAGACCAATATCCAGCCACAGGCAGGTCACATCGTACTGCTCCCGCAGGCGGCGGGCCGCCACGGCGGAGTCCACCCCGCCCGAGAGGCCCAAGACCAATTTTTCTCTCATGGATTCACTCCTGTTATTTGGTTCTCCGGTTTTTCCACCGGTTGTGCACAAGTTCCACCGGTTTTCCACCGCCTCAAGTGCGGCGGATGGCAAGATGTTTCAAATGGGGCATCGCCCGGGCCAGCAGGCCCAGGGGAAAAGCCCCGCCGTGGCCGGGGTAGACCATCCGGGCGCCGGTGTCCAGCAGCGTCCCCCAGGAGGCCCGGTACTCCTCCGCATCCTCCACCCAGAGCGAAATGTAGTGCTTGGCAAAGGGGCCGGCCATGGCCGCGTCCCCGCAGAAGAGGGCGCCGTCCTCAGTCAGCAGGGACATGGAGTCGGCGGTGTGGCCGGGCGTATCCAGAAAGCGCACCCCCAGATTGGACTCCAAATCCCGGCGGCGGGCGCCCTCCAGAGGGATACAGCGGTTTTCCAGCTCCCGGGGCAGAGGCGGGAAGGTGTGCTTGCCCCGCCCCATGCGCTCCATCACCTGACAGCCCAGAGAAGCGCGGAGGTTGGGACAGCCGCCAAGGTCGGGATTGCGCCCGCTCCGCAACCGCTCCAGCGCCAGAGGGTGGAGCAGAACCCGCGCCCGGGTGCCCCGAAGCACTTCATTCAAAAATCCGGCGTGGTCATCGTGGGCGTGGGTGAGAAAGACCCACTGCAATTCGTTGGGATCAATTTTTTTCCGGCTCAACTGCCGGAAGAACACCTCCCCGCCGCCCTCATACCCCGTGTCCACCAGCAGATAGCCCGCCAGTGTGGGGAAGAGGTAGTTGTTTACCATCAGGGTGCCCAGATTCATGGGTCGCATACTCGGTTCCTTTCTCCCTAGCTCTTATCAGTGAGGGCCACCATCAGCACCGCCACATCGGCGGGGCTGACGCCGGAAATGCGGCTGGCCTGGCCCAGATTCAGGGGGCGGATGCTCTGGAGCTTCTGCCGCGCCTCCAGACGCAGCCCCTCCATGTGCAGATAGTCCAAATCCGGCGGCAGAGGACGGCCCTCCAGACGGCGCATCTCCTCCACCTGCCGCAGCTGTTTTTCAATATACCCCTGATATTTGACGCCAATCTCCACCGCCTCCGCCTCCGCGGGGGTGAGGGCGGGGCGCTGGGGATCAAAGGGGGCGAGGTCAGCATAGCGCACCCGGGGACGGCGCAGCAAGTCCGCCAGACGGGCCCCATTGGGCACCGGCGGCTCCCCCCGCCGCTCCAGCAGGGCGTTCAGCTCCGGCGATGGGGGCGCTCCGGTGTGCTCCAGGCGATTTTTCTCCCGCTCCACGGCGGCGTACTTGTCCAGTACCCGGCGGTAGCGCTCCTCGCTCACCAGACCCACCATGTGCCCCACCGGACACAGCCGCTGGTCGGCGTTGTCCTGCCGGTGCAGCAGGCGGTACTCGGTGCGGGAGGTCATCATGCGGTAGGGCTCATTGGTGCCCTTGGTCACCAGATCGTCAATGAGCACCCCAATATACCCCTGGTCCCGGCCAATCACCATAGGCGGGCGGCCCAGGAGCTTCAATGCCGCGTTGACCCCCGCCACAAAGCCCTGCACCGCCGCCTCCTCATACCCGGAAGAGCCGTTAAACTGCCCCGCGCCGTAGAGGCCGGGCACCTGTTTGCACTCCAGCGTGGGGAGGAGGGCGGTGGGGTCGATACAGTCATACTCAATGGCATAGGCGGGCCGGGTCATCTCAGCATGTTCCAGGCCGGGAATGGTGTGGAGCATCTCCACCTGGACCTCCTCCGGGAGGGAGGAGGAAAATCCCTGGATGTAGAGCTCCTCTGTGTCCAGGCCCATGGGCTCAATAAAGAGCTGATGGCGCTCTTTGTCGGCGAAGCGCACCACCTTGTCCTCAATGGAGGGGCAGTACCGAGGTCCCACCCCCTCAATCACCCCGGAAAAGAGGGGAGAGCGGTGGAGGTTGGCCCGGATGACCGCGTGGGTGCGCTCATTGGTATAGGTAAGGTGGCACACCGCCCGGTTTTGGGGCGGCTCTGCCGTTTCAAAGGAGAACGGGACGGGGGTCTCGTCCCCCTCCTGGAGCTCCATCTGGGAAAAGTCCACACTGCGGGCATTGACGCGGGGGGGCGTGCCGGTCTTGAAGCGCCGGATGGGGAGGCCCAGCCCCCGCAGACTCTCGGTGAGTGGGAGGGCGGCCATCAGCCCGTCGGGGCCGGAGTCCCGTGTGACCTCTCCCACAATGGTGCGCCCGCCCAAATGGGTGCCGGTGGCGATAATGGCAGCCTTGACCGCATACACCGCGCCTGTGGCGGTGCGCACCGCGGAGACCGCGCCGCCCTGGGTGAGTACATTGGTAACTTCCCCCTGCTTGACCCACAGATTTTCCTGCCGCTCCAGGGTGTGCTTCATAATTTTCTGATACTCCCGCCGGTCCGCCTGGGCCCGCAGGGACCAGACCGCCGGGCCCTTGCCCTTGTTGAGCACCCGGTACTGGATACAGGCCTGGTCCGCAGCCCGGGCCATTTCGCCCCCCAGGGCGTCCAGTTCGCGCACCAGATGGCCCTTGCCGGTGCCGCCAATGGCCGGGTTGCAGGGCATATTGCCCACCGCGTCCAGGTTTACCGTAAAGCACAGGGTGCGCAGCCCCAGACGGGCGGCGGCCAGAGCTGCCTCAATCCCCGCATGGCCCGCGCCAATGACGGCAATGTCGTATTGTCCCGCGTTGTAATCCATGGTCATTCCTCGCTCTTAGGATGGGTCTATTCCGCATTATTATAACAAAAGCTGTGGGAAATGAAAAGAGCAGACCCAAATCGGGTCTGCTGGGGAGAGTGGGCGGTCCCCGCCGGGGGTGTGCTCGCCGCACGGGCCGCTTACTCAGCGGGAGCGCCGCTTTCTTTGCCAAAGAAAGCGGTGGGAAAGAAAGCGCAGAGGGGGCGCTGCCCCCTCTGCACTCCCCCCAATGCGCAACCGGGCTAAATGTCTGCTGCGGAGGAATTGCGCTAGCCCGGTGCCATTTGAACAGAGCTTTCCGCCTATGAGGAGAGCGTTGTACTGCCATGCAAGACAGGTAACCACAAAGACTGAAAGTCACCGCCAAAAAATGGGGCGGCCCCATTAAAAGGCCGCCCTTTTGGAGGGGAGTGGAGAGGGGAACGAGAAGTTCCCCTCTCCGCCTTTTCTTTCCCCGGTTTCTTTTCCGCGAAAAGAAATCGGGCGCTGTCCGCGTAGG
>DXDX01000149.1 GCA_019115265.1 Candidatus Flavonifractor merdigallinarum
CCCACCGCAGAGGAAATTTAGCCGGGATGCGCATTGGGGGGAGTGCAGAGGGGGCAGCGCCCCCTCTGCGCTTTCTTTCCCACCGCTTTCTTTGGCAAAGAAAGCGGTGCCCCCGCTGGGTAAGCGGCCCGCGCGGCGAGGACAAAAACCCCCGGCTTGGCCGAGGCTGCGGCGGTTAAAACTGCTCCAGCAAAAAGCGCCCGATGCTCTCAGCAGCCTCGTTGGCCTTTTTGATGGGGAACATCTGGAACACATGCCACATGTCCTTCCACACCTCCAGGCGGCAGGGGACCCCGCTGGCCACCAGACGGTCCCGCAGGCGCACCGAGTCGGAGAGCAAAATTTCATTGGTGCCCGCCTGGATGAGCACCGGCGGGAAGCCTTTGAAGTCGCCGAACAGGGGGGAGAGGTAGGGGGAGGTCAAGTCCTCCCCTTTGGCATAGGCGGCGGTGACGGCCTGGATGTACTCCCGTGTGAGAGAGGGGTCCAGATCGGCCCGCTCCTGATAGGACTTGCCGCTGGCGGTCATGTCCGTCCAGGGGGACATGAGAATGAGGGAGGCGGGGAGACGCCGCCCCATGGCCTTGAGCCGGTGGGTGAGCACCAGGGCCAGATTGCCCCCCGCCGAGTCCCCCGCCACAACAACATCCCGTGCCCCATAGCCCAGATACATCAGATAGTCCCACGCCTTCATGGCGTCCTCTACTGCGGCGGGGTAGGGATGCTCCGGGGCCAGGCGGTACTCAAAGGCCAGCACCTCATAGCCGGTGACGTTGGCCAATTTAGAGGCGATGGGTCGGGAGTAGCCCAGATTTCCGCTGGTATATCCGCCGCCGTGGCAGTATAAAATGGCGTGGCGGCGGTCGTGGCCCCGGTGGGGGCGCACCCAGGCGGCCTTCATGCCGGACAGGGAGAAGGGCTCCCAGCTCATACCGGCCATGGGGGCAATGAGCCGCCCCAGCACCTCCTGCCCCTTGCGCTGGCGCTCCAAATCCTCTGGGGCCATGGACTCGGGGGAGGTGGCGCTGTGGATGGCCTTGAGGGCTTTCATCATGGGGGCCAGACGCCGCTCCTCGGCGGGACGGGTGTCCTGCCGGAGCTGGGAGAGGCGGAGGGGGGTGTTGGGTCGCAGCTTCATGGGAGGTCCTCCTTTGTTACAGTTCCACCTATCATACCACAGACGGCGGAAAACCGCAATTCCTCCCCCTTGTGGTTTGGGGAACCGGGTGTTACAATGTCAGCAGAACATGGCCTCCGGGCCGGGGGAGGGAGAGAGCATGGGGAAGCAGACAGATGGGGCATGGTATAAGCTGGACAACGCGGCGGTACTCTACTCCGCCCTCCAGCGGGAAGAGTACTCTGCCATCTACCGCTTTTCCGCGGTGATGACCGACTTGGTGGACCCAAAGGCCCTCCAGCGGGCGGTGGACCGCACCATGCCCCGCTTCCCCGGTTTTCGGGTGCGCATCAAGCGGGGGGCGTTCTGGTACTATTTTGAGCCCAACGACGCCCCCGGCCCCTTTGTGAAAGAGGACATCTCCAACCCCTGTCAGCCGGTCCGCTTCAAGCAGGATGACGGCTGGCTGGTGCGCTTTTACTACTACCAGCGGCGCATTTCCATTGAGGTGTTCCACGCGGTGTCCGACGGGGGCGGGGCGCTCATCTTTTTCCGTACCCTGCTGGCCGTATATCTGCGGGAGCTGGGCCACACCATTCCCAACGGTCCCGGCATTCTGGACGTGGACGAGGCGCCCCGGCGGGAGGAGCTGGAGGACGCCTACGCCCGCTATGCCACCGTCCGCCCGCTGCGGGCCAAGGTGGACAAAAAGGCCTATCAGAACGCCGGCACTGCCGAGCCCTTTTACACCCTGAATGTGACCATGGGCTTTGTGCCGGTGGACGCCCTGAAAGCGCGGGCCAAGGCCCTGGGGGTGTCCATCACCGAGTACCTCACCGCCGCCCTCCTCCAGGTCATCTTGCAGAATCAGGCCCGGGAGCGGCCCGCCCGGCCCAAACCGGTGGCGCTGGCCATCCCCATCAACCTGCGGGGGTGGTTTCCCTCTCAGACGCTGCGCAACTTCATCCTCACCGTGCGCCCCTGCATTGACCCCAAGCTGGGGGAGTACACCTTTGAGGAAATCGCCTCCTATGTCCACCACTATCTGCGTCTGCACATCAACCGGCAGGAGATGCAGGCGCTGCTCACCGGCAACGTCCGCTTCCAGACCAACCCCCTTCTCCAGATTATCCCCATCTGGATCAAGAATCCCGTCATGGCCCTGAGCTACCGCCTGGCGGGATGCCGCCCCTATTCGGGGACGTACACCAACCCCGGCGCGTTCCGGGTGCCGCCGGAGATGGAGGGGCACATTCAGCGCATGGAGGTCATTCTGGGCCAGGCCACCAGCCCCCGCGTCCACTGCGCCTCCATCAGCTACGGCAATACCATGTGCATCACTTTCGCCGGCACCCTGAAGGAGACGGACACTGAGCGGGAGTTTTTCCGCTTCCTGGTGCGGGAGGGGATCCATGTGAAAGTGGAGAGCAACCGGACGGTCCGGTCGGAGCTGCTCTTTTAACGGTATGAAAACGAGGTGACACCATGTCCTACTGTGTCCACTGCGGGGTGGAGCTGGATTCCACCGCGTCCTTTTGTCCCCTGTGCCATACGCCGGTGCTGGACCCCGGGCAGCCGGTGGATACCGTCTCCCCACCCCCCTTTCCCACCCGGCGGGGGGAGGTGCCCCCGGTGTCCAAGTGGGAGCTGGCCCTGCTCCTCTCCGCCATGCTGGCCTCTGTGGCGGTGTGCTGCGGCATTCTGAACTTCTTCTTTGTCCCCCAGCGCACCTGGTCCCTCTATATCAGCGGCGCGTGCCTGATGCTGTGGCTGTGGTTTGTGCCCCCGCTGCTGCTGCGGGGGATGCCCATGCTGGTGCGCCTTCTGGTGGATGTGCTGGCGGTGGCGGTGTATGTGCTGCTGATCGCGGTGGATTTGAACGGGATGGACTGGTATGTGCCTCTGGCCCTCCCCATCATTTTGTGGGGCGGTGCGTGTGCCTTTTTCCTGGGGGCGCTGCTGGGGGGCGGGCGGCGGTCTATCCTCACCAGTGTGACCCTGGTCATCGGCACTATCGGGGTATTTCTGGTGGGGCTGGAGATTTTCATTGACCGGGTGGTCTTAGGCCGGTGGGAGCCGGGGTGGTCGCTGGTGGTGCTCACGGTGTGCGTGGCCCTCATTATCCCCCTGGTGGTGGTGCGCCGGGTGCCCTCCCTGCGGGAGGAAGTGCGCCGCCGCTTTCATATGTAACCTGAATATTCATTATAATCCTGTATACAATGAATAATAATGAAAATAGAACGGATAAAATCGCATGATTATGCAAATTCACTATTGCAATTTCCGTCGAAGAGGAGTATACTGTCCCCAACAAACCAACACCGGCCCTCTGGGGGACGGGAATACAGGAGGTTAAGGTCATGTCTGAAGTGAAAAAAGTGGTACTCGCCTATTCCGGCGGTCTGGATACGTCTATCATCATTCCCTGGCTGAAGGAGAACTATGGAAACCCCGAGATCATCGCCGTCTCCGGCGATGTGGGCCAGAATGACGAGCTGGAGGGCCTGGAGGAGAAGGCCATCAAGACCGGCGCTTCCAAGCTCTATGTGGAGGATTTGGTGGACGAGATGATGGACGATGTCATCATCCCCTCCATGCAGATGGGCGCCAAGTATGAGGACTATCTGCTGGGCACCGCCTTTGCCCGGCCCATCATCGCCAAGCGCCTGGTGGAGATCGCCAAGGCGGAGGGCGCCGACGCCATCTGCCACGGCTGCACCGGCAAGGGCAACGACCAGATCCGCTTTGAGCTGGCCATCAAGCGCTTTGCCCCCGATATGAAGATTATCGCCCCCTGGCGGGAGTGGGACATCAAGAGCCGGGATGAGGAGATCGACTATGCCGAGGCCCACAATGTGCCCCTGAAGATCAACCGCGAGACCAGCTACTCCAAGGATAAGAACCTGTGGCATCTGTCCCACGAGGGCCTGGATCTGGAAGACCCCGCCAGCGAGCCCCAGTACGACAAGCCCGGCTTCCTGGAGATGAGCATCTCCCCCATGAAGGCGCCCGACGCCCCCACCTATGTGACCCTCGACTTTGAGAAGGGCTGGCCGGTGGCGCTGAACGGCGAGAAGATGAAGGCCAGCGACATCATCCGCAAGCTCAACAAGCTGGGCGGCGACAACGGCATCGGCCTTTTGGACATTGTGGAGAACCGCATGACCGGCATGAAGGACCGGGGCGTGTACGAGACTCCGGGCGGCGCCATCCTCTACCGGGCCCATGAGGTGCTGGAGATGATCACCATTGACAAGGATACCGCCCACATGAAGAGCAAGCTGGCGGTGGACTTCGCGGATTTGGTGTACAACGGCAAGTGGTTCACCCCCCTGCGGGAGGCCCTGACGGCCTTCGCCGTGGACACCCA
>DXDX01000018.1 GCA_019115265.1 Candidatus Flavonifractor merdigallinarum
CCATAACCGCAGGAGGAGTTTGGATATGAAAGCGACTGGTATTGTGCGCCGTATCGACGATCTGGGCCGGGTGGTCATCCCAAAGGAAATTCGCCGGACCATGCGTATCCGGGAGGGCGACCCGTCACAGAACACATTGGAACGGTGGGAGCGGTACTGCACCGGGATGCTGCGCCTGGCCGGCCGGGGCGGCTGGGAAAAACTGTGACACAAAGAGAATGCGGATTGTTTGCTTTCCTTTTTAGAAAGTGTGTGGTATAATCGAAAAATGACAGAATTCCTGACAAATTCTGCAAGGAAGACATAAAGGGGTAGAACATGTCCAAGGTCCTTTTCACTGCGTCCACCTACTCCCATATTGTGAATTTCCACCGGCCCTATCTGGCGGCCTTCCGGCAGCTGGGCTGGACGGTGGAGGTGGTCTGCGGCGGTACGCCCATGGAGATCCCAGAGGCCCATCGGGTGGTGTACATACCCTTTGAAAAAGAGATGCTCTCCCCCCGTAACATAACCGCGTGGCGGCAGCTGCGGCGGCTCATGAAGGAAGAGGGGTACGACCTGGTGAGCTGCCACACGTCGCTGGCCTCCTTTTTCACCCGGATGGCGATGCGGGGACTGAAAAACCGGCCCAAGGTGGCCTGTGTCGCCCACGGCTATTTGTTTGGGGAGGAAAATTCCGCCGCCAAGAATCTGCTCCTCAGCACGGCCGAGGGCCTGGCGGCCCCGGTCACCGATCTGCTGATGACCATGAACAGCTGGGACACCGGGTATGCAATGGCCCATAAGCTGGGTAAGAAAATTGTGGAGGTCCCGGGTATCGGGCTGGACACCGACCGCCTGCGGCCGGTGAGCGGCCAGGAGCGGGCGGCTCTGCGGGCGGAGTGGGGCGTTGCGGAGGGGGATATCCTTCTGCTGTACGCCGCCGAGTTCTCCGGCCGGAAGAGCCAACAGGTACTCATCCGTGCCATGACCCACCTGCCGGAGCAGGTCAAGCTGGCTCTCCCGGGACAGGGCGCCCTGCGGGAGGCGTGTATGGCTCTGGCAGAGGAGCTGGGCGTGGCTGGGCGGGTGCTTTTCCCCGGCCAGGTTCAGATGGCCCGGTGGTACGGGGCGGCGGATCTGGCGGTGTCGGCCAGCCGCAGCGAGGGCCTGCCGTTCAATATTATGGAGGCCATGTACTGCGGCCTGCCGGTGGTGGCCAGCCGGGTGAAGGGTCACACTGATTTGCTGGAGGAATCGGGGGCCGGACTGCTCTACCCCTACGGGGACTGGGCGGCCTGCGCCGGGTGTATCCAGGAGCTACTTCAGGACCGGGGGCTGGCGGGCCGGATGGGGGAGCAGGGTCGTCAGGCCGTGCAGGCCTATACCCTGGACCGGGTGCAGCCGGTTATAATGGCGCAATACGGGAGTCTGGTACCCCTGGAGCAGCCTGCCTCTGCGGGAGTTGTGTAGTGTGGAGGGGAAGTCGCTGACATGATTAAAGAAAACCAGCGCACGCTGAATTCCATCAATGTGTTGTTGGACGCACTGATCCTTTTTATCGCCATGCCGGTGTCCTTCTACATCCGGTTCTATATCCTGCATAACGGCATCATCACGGTACCGCTGTCGGCTTATATGCTGCTGCTGCTCTTTCTCATTCCCTCCCATCTGGTGACGTTTGCCACCATGGGACTGTATGAGTCTCTCCGAAAGCGAACGCTCAGCTGGGAGCTGACCCGGGTATTCTGGGGCTGCCTGATCAACTATATTTTGGCGCTGACGGGACTGTTCCTCTATAAAGGGATACACTTCTCCCGCGGCGTGCTGGCGCTTTTTGTATGCCTGTCCTTTTTGGCGATGTGCGCCAAACGCATCTGCCTGCGCTCCATCCTCCACCATTTCCGGCAGCAGGGCTTTAACCAGAAGCATGTGCTGCTGGTGGGGGACAGCCATATGGCGGTGCGGTATGTCCAGGTGGTCAACCGGCAGAAGGAGTATGGCTATCTGATCGACGGCTATCTGGCTGAGCATGACTCCATTCCAGGCATCACCTATCTGGGCAGCGTCAAGGCACTGGAAAAGGTGCTGGAGCGCCGGCACCCCGACGAGGTGGTGGTAGCCCTTCCGGCGGAGGAGTTTCGCTTTACCAGGGAAGTGATCGAGGCCTGCGAGAAAGACGGCATCAAACTCTCCGTGATTCCCTTTTATGCCGAGTATATCCCCTCCAATCCCCAGTTTGACAACATCGAGGGGATTCCACTCATGAATATCCGGCATATCCCCCTGGATAACTGGATCAACGCCGCCGCCAAACGGACGATGGATATTGTGGGATCCCTTGCGCTCATTATCTGTACCTCGCCCATCATGCTGATCGCTGCCATCGGTGTCCGGCTGTCCTCTCCCGGCCCCATCATTTTCAAGCAGGAGCGGGTGGGCCGCAATAAAAAGACCTTCATGATGTACAAGTTCCGCTCCATGCGGGTGAACGCCGCTCAGGACACCGGTTGGAGCCGGAACAGTGATCCGCGCAAAACCAAGTTCGGCGCGATCCTGCGCAAGTTTTCCATTGACGAGCTGCCCCAGCTGTTCAACGTCCTCAAAGGGGATATGAGCCTGGTGGGGCCCCGGCCGGAGGTGCCCCACTATGTCCAGCAGTTCAAGGAGGAGATCCCGCTCTATATGGTGAAGCATCAGGTGCGCCCCGGTATCACCGGTTGGGCCCAGGTCAACGGCCTGCGGGGAGATACCTCCATTGAAGAACGTATCCGGCACGATATCTACTATATTGAGAACTGGAATTTCTTTTTTGATCTGAAGATTTTGTTTATGACGTTGGTCAAAGGCGTGGTCAATCAGGAAAAATTGTAGAAGGGAAAGCCGGTCTGAGATAGACGAGATTGGTAAAACGTGGTACAATAAAACGATAAACTGTGGCAGATGTGCCATATAATTGGGAGGAACAGCATGTCAACCCGTAAAACACAAAAACCTGCTCCGGCTTTGGCGCAAGCCGGCTGGGATCCCAAAGGGATTGGCCTGATGGCCGTCTTGATCGTTGCTTATTTTCTGATGATATGCCTCAGCAGTGTCTCCATTGCGAAAGGAATCACCATGGTGGCAGCTATTTGCACCATAGCTGTCCTGTTGCTTCGGCAAAAGCAGTTTACGGCTCGGCTGTCCGTACCATTTTTGGCGCTGAGCCTGTGGGTGATCATGAACGGCATCTCCACCCTGTATGCCGTCTCGGGTAAGTTTGCTCTGCGGGCTTTCGTGGTGCTTCTGACCTCCTTTTGCTGCGTCATTTTGCTGCTGGCCTTTGCCAGGGGCAAGGATGGCGAGCTGGGACGTGGATTTGCCACGGTGTTGGAGGGTGCTGCGGCCATTGCAGGTCTGGTGAGCATCGACCTGCTCTCCACCCATCTGATCAGCACGCCGGTGCTGGGCCTGCTGCAGCTGTTTACCCAGGACTATAACAACCTTGGGGGAGTGGAAGCGGGGGTCCGAATGACTTCCATTTTTGGCAACCCCAATGTGTTTGCCGGGTGTATGGGCATTGGGGTGTTCCTCTCTCTGGGGCTGGCGGGTACCTCTCAGCAGAAAGGCCACCGCCGGTTCCATCTGGTGTGCCTCTACATCAACGCCCTGTCTTTCCTGCTGGCGTTTAGTATGGGCGGCAGCGGCACCATTGCGGTGGGCTTTTTGATCTATCTGCTGCTGGAGCGGAAACAGTCCAGGGGAAGTGCCCTGGTGCTGATGGTGGAGACCCTGATCCTGGTGGGCGCTGGGGGCGTTCTGGTATCCGCCACCTCCCTGGTGGAATGGACCGGCTTCCAGCCGGTGCCCCTGGTCTGTGTTGTGGTTGGCGCGGCTCTGCTGTGCCTGGCCGACCAGTTTGTGGGACAGCGGCTTGGCAAGGCGCTGGAGGGGCGTACCCGTGTGGTGCCCATCCTGATCGGCGCGGTGGTGGCGCTGCTGGCGGTCTTTGTGGTTGTGGCCATGCAGCTGACCGGTCCGGCATCTCTGGATGCGGGGGAGACTCTGCGCCGGTCGGCCTATCCAGAGCCCGGCACTTACACCCTGTCCGTTACGGCGGATGGGCCGGTCAATGTAACTCTTGAGAGCCAGAACAAAGAGGATACCATGATGCATACCAGCACCACGATTTACTCCGGACCGGCGGACGGCGCGGTTGTGGAGGTGCCGGAGGACAGCATTGTGGTGTACGCCAATTTCTCCGCGGATACTTCCGTGACGCTGGAGCGTGTGGCCATGGAAGGAAACGGCGGTGCTGTCGAGTTCCCCCTGGGCTATAAGTTGCTGCCCGACTTCATTGCCAACCGTATGCAGGGCCTGTGGGCCAACCAGAACGCCATCCAGCGTGTGGTGTTCTTTGAGGACGGCATGAAGCTGTTCCAGCGCAGCCCTGTTGTTGGTCTGGGCATGGGCGCTTTTGAAAACGGCATCGTCAGCGTCCAGTCCTTCTACTATGAGACCAAGTATGCCCACAACCACTATATCGAGGCCTTGGTAGAAAACGGTGTGGTGGGCCTGATCCTCTTTGTGGGGGTGCTGGTTACCGCGTTGATTGCCGTCATCAAATCCCGCCGTAAGCCGGAGGAGGAATCCAATCCTCTGACGGCGGCTCTGGGCGGCGCGCTGGTCTTTATGGCGGGCCATGCGGCGGTGGAGGTGGTATTCTCCTCCTATGCCTACCTGCCCTTTGCCTTCGGCGTGTTCGGACTGATCGCCCTGTGCTGCGGCCAGACCATGCCTCTTTCCTTTGTGAAGGAGGGTGTGCGAAAGGGCGTGAGCTGGGTGCTGGCGGCACTGGTGCTGGTTTACACGGTGCTGCTGGGCTGTAATCTCTATGCCCGGTCCCTGTTCAACCGGCAGCAAAGCTATGATTCTCTGGAGCGGGCCATTGTCCTGGACCGCTTTGAGTGGGCGGACTATATGCTGTCCTATGTGCTCAGTAGTATGCAGATGGAGGCGCCGACGGAAGAGATCCTGCACAATGCGGCAAACTATGCCGCCAAATTGCAGGAGGTGGATTCCAATACCATTCCGCTCTATCTGGCCCAGTACTACTTTACTCAGGGTGATAGCGAGCAGGCCTTTGCCATGCTGAACAAGTATACCGACTATGTGGCCGCCGACCCGAATACCTGGCAGCAGTCCTTTGATGTCATTATGCAGTACTATCAGGATGAGCCGGTGTACCTGGAGGGCGTAAAGGCGCTATATCAGAAGATGCAGAATTGGAATGAGGAGAATATGGGCACGCTGAGTTTGTCCGATACCGCGATGGGCTGGCTGGGGCAATTTGGGTTTGTGTAAAAATACTTCATCGGGCATAAAGCCATACCGGTGCTGTGATTTACATTGTACCTGTAAAATTAAAGAAGATACTCACAAAAGTGTGGGTGTATACTTTTTTGTAGTAAAACAACAGAAAATGGGGCATAAAATGGGGAAAAGGGATAGTGCATCGGACGTGGAGCAAAGAGGGAAGGTAGTGTAAATGGTTGGATCTGCTGACAAAAGTCCCCAACACCCTATTTCTATGGTATAATTGAGTGAAGGGGGGATTGAGCATGATGGGACGGCAAAGCGGTCAAATTAGTATGGTGATTCTGGATATAGCAGAATTAATTCCAAGAGATCATTTGCTTCGGATGATTAATCAGATGGTTTCGTTTGACTGTAGCTACAATCTTGTATCGCCATATTACTCTGCAAAT
>DXDX01000150.1 GCA_019115265.1 Candidatus Flavonifractor merdigallinarum
TTAGGGGTGCTACATTTCGGCTTATTTCGTGGCACCCAGTCTGCCGTTTTCGGGGTTACCTGTCTTGCATGGCAGTGCAACACTGTCCTCATAGGCACCAGGGTTGGCTTTTTGCTGCGCCGTGCTAGGGAAATCCCTCCGCAGCAGAACTCAAGCCGGGATGCGCCTTGGGGGAGTGCAGAGGGGGCGCTGCCCCCTCTGCGCTTTCTTTCCTACCGCTTTCTTTGGCAAAGAAAGCGGTGCCCCCGCTGGGGAAGCGGCCCGCGCGGCGAGCGCACCCCCTCTGGGGCTGGGCGAGCCCTTGTCCTCAGGCGGCGTAATCCACCGGGCAGGTGGGCCAGTTGGGGTAAGCCTTCCAGGTGTGGTCGGCAGAGAGGGTGCGGTCGGAGACCAGGAAGTAGTCATAGTGGATGCCGGAAGTCTGGTCGTCCCAGGTGGTGTCCACATTGTACCACTGACCCTCTATCTTCACCCGCACCCAGGAGTGCGTTTGCCCCCGGGAAGAGCCAAAGATATGCTCACAGTCAATGCCGCTGAGGTAGCACAAAAGGTCCATGGCTTGGGTGTAGCCCTGACAGACGGCGGCGTGGTTCACCAGTGCTCCATAGGCGGTGTGGCTCTCCGAGCCGTAGTCCTGATAAGTAACGGTGCTGCACAGATAGTCGTGGAACGCCTTTACCCGCTGATATTCACTCATACCGGCGGTTACCAGAGAGTCGTGGACCCGCTTGGCCTCCTGATAGAGGGTTTGGTCGTGCGCCGACAGGGTGGAGGACTTGCCCTCCAGATAGGCCATCACACGGGCCGCGTCCCGGTATTGGATTTCCACCACAAAATAACCCTGATTGGGGTAAGAGGTGGCGCGCAGCGTGTCCACATCGGGAAAGCGGCTGATGCCGTCGCTGCTGAGCAGGACGCTGCTGTAATTCCGCTCTTCCCCTATGGGAGTATAGACCGTCACCGTGCTGTTGCGGGCGTCAATCTGCGCGGCAAACTGTGTAAACAGGTCGTCACCGCTGGTGACCCTTATCTGGTTGGAGACGGTTGTGGAGGGGCCGGGTGTGATGGAAACGGTAGGGGTGGGCAGCTCCCGCTGTTCCAGCGCTCCCACCGCGTCCAGCGCCTCATACAGGGTATAGGACTCCCCCGCCACTGGCACATCCAGGATGTTCCGGGACAGAAGGGCCATATCCCCCCGCAGGAAGGGGACGGCGCGGGTATAGTCCACCCCCTCCACCAGACCCACTTGGGCGGCGGTGGAGTAGGGGTCCCGCCAGTCCACCTCCACATAGCCGATAGCCCGCAGCAGCATAGTCAGATATTCCGCCTGGGTAATCTCCCGCTGAAAGCCAAAGACACCGTCGCCAATCCCGCTGGTGATGCCGTAAGCGTAGGCGTAGCCCACATAGGGGGCCCCCCAGTCGGCCACATCGGAAAAGGGGTGGCGGTACTGCCGCGCCTCCGCCTCAGTCTTTCCGCCGGTGAGACGCACCACCATGGTGATGGCCTCCCCGCGTGTCATTTGGCCGCTCAGGTTAAAATTGGGGGTGCCGTCTGTCTGTGTGCCGGAGCCGTCCAGAAGGCCCAGACAATAGAGCGCCTCCGCCGCGTCCAAATCCGACTGGCCCTGTGCAGATGCAGCGGGTATACCGGACAGAAGGGCCAGCGACAAAGCCGAACCCAGTACCCAGTTCCAAACTTGTTTGTTCATATTTGTGCCTCCCTGTAACTGGTTTCAAGCCCCGGGAAAAGGGCTGTTGAAAACAGCGTATCAGAGAATGGGGCAAAGTGCAAGTCTTTTGCAAACAGGGGAGGGACGCCTGTTAGATACGGGCCCCGGCGGCGTACTCTCCCATGTGGACATCCAGCACCTCCCGGGCAGGCTGGATGAGGGCCTCCTCATACTGGCACTTCCACTGGAGGCGGGTGCTGATTCGGCCATTGACCACCCCGTCCACCGTCTCGCCGGAGCGGATGGGGTTGTCCTGCTGCAACAGGTAGGAGGCCAGGTTGTATGCGTGATTTACCACCCAGTTGGGGTCCATCCCCTGAAAGTGGTATTGGAGGTCGGGGAGGTACAGCGTCCCCATGCCCAGCGTGTCCACCACCTGTTCTCCGGTGTCCTGGATGGTGAAGTAGCGGGCATTGACCCCGAAGCGGATAAAGCAGTCAGGGCCGGAGAGGGGGTTGCTGTGTACTTGCTGGGCGGAAAAGAGCTTGCCGCAGTTCTGGAAGTAGAAGGCTGTACAGGTGGGGTAGAGCTCCGCCAGCGCTTCCAGAAAATCCATGTCCAGATTGGCCCGCTCCCGCGCCGGCAGCGCCCCCGCCAGCATGTCAATGGCTGTCACCTGATAGCGGCACTCCCGCAGAATGCGCTCCCGGTCCTCCAGACAGTCCCACATCTGGCTTTTCAGAAAAGTGTCAAAATTTTCCCCCCGGAAGTCATTGAAGCCGGTCACCAGGAGCTGAACCGGGGCGCTTCCGTCCTGAAATTGGGCCATGTGGTCCAGCGCGGCAAAGCCCGCCATGTTCTCCTCATGGGAGACGCACTCCACCGCGCCGATGTGGCGGGAGAGGACAGCGGTCATCTCCGCCTGTTCCGGAAGGGAAACCGGCGCTTGGAAGAGCATCTGAATCAGAAAGGAACCTCCCAGCTGATAGGGTTTCTCCGCATATCTTTTTTCCGTGACCTCATTCATTGCATTTCCTCCTATTCGATGGTCCACAGTACGTCTCATACTACTTCTGTTTGGAGTATCCTCAGTATACCGAAACATAAGTCCCATAAATATCTCTTTTCCAATCAAAAAAACGGACACGGATGGGTGTTATTCCCGTCCGTGTCCGTTTTTTGAGATTGAGAGATGTGCCTTTTACGCGGCCTCCAGCGCCAGAGACTTGGCGATGCCGGGGAGCATACGGTGATAGAGCTTGACAATCAGCCCCACCAGGACCGCGGAGAGGAGAGTACCCAGACCCACACCCTGGAGCCCCTGGAAGAAGAAGAAGGAGCACACAGCGGAGAAGGTCATAAGGCTCACATCAAAGCCCACCTTGACCGAGCCAAACTCCACACCAGTGACCTGGGAGAGAGCCTGTACCAGCCCCTCACCGGGGACCATCAGCACCTTGGGGGAGACCTCCAGATAGATGCCAAAGGCCAGCACCGCGCAGCCGAGCAGCAGCCAGACCAAATCCGTTCCATAGCTCTGCGGTGCAAACGGGGTC
>DXDX01000151.1 GCA_019115265.1 Candidatus Flavonifractor merdigallinarum
GCTAAGGCTCTGTTTGGTGATTCCAGTAAATATGAAAAGGGACAGGACGCTATTTTTATCGCTACAGTCAATGGCGGCGAGCCGCAGACCTTTACGCGTAGCAGCAACTCCGTGGATTTGGATGGTTTGAAGGTCACATTGGATGACACCTTCAATGTGGACGAGACGACGGGTAAACTCATTGATGAAAATGAGAAGGTCACCTTCAGCACCAAGACGGATACCGACACTCTGGTGGAAGCCATCAAGCAGATGGTGAATGACTATAACACCATGGTGACGGAGGTCAAGAAGGCCTACTCCGACATGCCGCTTCAGAAGTCCAACGGCTCCCGCTATGAGCCGCTGACTTCCGATGATGAGGAGGGAATGACCGAGAGTGAAATTAAAGCCTATGAAGAGAAGGCCAAGACGGGCATTCTCTTTATGGACCGTGATCTCTCATCCCTGTACAGTGAACTGCGCAGCGCGGTGACTCCAAGCGGAACCGACGGCTCGTATCTCCGCTCCATCGGCATCAATACCAGCTATTCCGACGGTCTGACCACCATCAGCCTGGATGAGAGCGCATTGCGTCAGGCGCTGGAGACCGATCTGGACGGCGTGCGCAACGCCTTTACCAAGAGTAAGGAGAGCGGATCGGCCACCGACGGCCTGATGACCACCATTCAGAAGGTGACGGACAAGTACGCGGCCACCACCGGCGCTACCAAGGGTATTCTCATTAAAAAGGCCGGTTCTCAGTACTCCCCCACCGCGGCACTGGACAACACCATGCTGGACAAGATGGAGGATATTGACGAGCAGATTGAAAAGTGGCAGGATAAGATGTCCGACAAGGTGGACTACTACACCAATAAATTTACGCAGTTGGAGATGCTCATCAACCAGATGAATTCCCAGAGTTCTGCTCTGGCCGGCTTGATGGGCAACGGCTAGTGATCTGGAACGTACAAGAAAGGACAGCAGAGCTATGGATATGCGGGGCTATCAGCGCTACCGGGAAGATTCGTTGAATACCATGACGCAGGGGGAGCTCTTGCTTCTTCTCTACGATGAACTGTTTAAGCGTCTGAAGCTGGCGGGCCTGGAACTGCAGCGGGAACACTATCCGACCTTTGAGAGCGCGGTGGACCGGGCGGTGGAGATTATCCACTACCTGGCCGATACCTTGGACCGGCAATACCCCATCAGCGCCAATCTGGACCGGCTGTATGAGTATTTTTGCTATGAACTCAGCCGGGTCAAGGCCGGGCGCAACCAGATCGAGCTGGAGCGCGTGACCAAAATGGTGGATGAGCTGCGGGACAGTTTCCGCCAGGCGGACAAAAACAGTGCAACGCAGAAGTGACAAAAGAGGCGAGTAATGAACGAGCAGAGCGTGATGACAGCCTTGGCGCTGGAGCGGAAACGCTACACGGCGCTGACAGAAGTGATGGAACTGACGGAGGAGCTGTCCCAGGCCTTCCAGCGGCAGGACCAGGTCTCGGTTCAGATGTTCCTGCGGATGCGGCAGGAGCCGGTGAACCAACTGCGGGAGTACCAGGCGCTGGAGCGGAAGCAGCAGGCCGAATTGTCAGAGGCAGATGCCCAGAGTCTCAGAGAACTTCTCTCCGGCAAAGGCATGGGGCAGACGCCCCAGGCCCAGAGCCTGGCCCGACTGGCCGGGCAGAACCGGGCCCTGCTGGAGCGGGTGATCCGGGCGGACCGGCAGATCAGTGTGAAGCTGGGGGGCAAGAAATCCTTCTATACCCAGCAGAAGCGCACGCCGTAAGGCGGGCGGGCTGAGAGGACGGTACAAAAATTCCCCTGCCGAAGAAAAACGGCAGGGGAATTTTACTCTGTGCATTTGCACTAATACGCGGACAGGGTGGAAAAGCACCAGAGAGGCGCGCCTGAGTTGCGGGCGGCGGAGAGTTCGTCTATAATAAGCTGTGGGTCCCAGGCGGTCAGGCTGCGCTCCCGGCTGTTGGGGTCGGCCACCAGCACTTTTCCCTCTAAGGTCAGTCCCCGCAGGAGGATAAAGTGCCCCCGGGCGGTAAAATGTCCCCGGGTCATCAGGGCCACAAAGACATGGCCGGAGGCCAGCGCCTGAGAGAGTCCCTGGGCGGAGAGATCGGTCCAGGTCTGAAGATTCAGTCCATAGGCCTCGGCCGCGCCGGGGATAAGACTGTTGTAAGAGCCGCTTCCGGCGGCACAGTAGCCCTGCTGGTAGGCCCATCGTGCCATGGCGGCGGGGTCCACCGTCTGGTCCGTCAGGCTGGAGACCAGCATGGACATCACAGTGGGGCCGCAGCCGTAGCCGCCGATGGTGTCCGGCCCATAGGGGGCGGTGGCCCAGGGCTCTTCGCTCTGGTTGAAGTAGACCACTTCAATATTGCCGCCGGTGAGCACTTCCGCCCCGGAGCGCTGGGTAAATTCAGTGATGGTGGGGTCCTCCCGGGGCTGAGAATTTTCCAGGGCGGGTTCCCCGGCCAGTTGGTTTTCCGGCGGCTCCTCTTCCTCTTCCGCCGGTGCAGGGGCCAGTGCTTCCGCCCGCGCCAGAAGGTTTTTTCCCAGATGGACGGCCTGCCCCGCCACCTCTTTGACCGGGGCGGTGATCTGCGCAAAGAGGTCCGGCGCCACATAGCGGCAAACCAAAAGCTCGGTGCCGCCGATACACAGCAGCGCCAGAATGAGCAGGAGCAGGATTTGTTTTCCATGTTTCTTCTTTTTTGAGTTCGAGGGCAAGAGAAACACCTCATACCTATTTTATGCTGTACATTTATGTTATACTAGGGACTGTGGATGGCTGAAATGGCTGCGTCCCGGTGCATTTGCCGCAGAGATTTCAACTGCGCATTACTAAGTATAGCAGAGTTTGGGGCTATTGTATACAGGAAAGGGAGCGCCATATGCCAGAAATACGGTTGGAAAAAGTCACAAAATACTACAAACAAGAACGAAAGGCGATCTCCGCGGTCGAGGATATTGACCTGACGGTCCGGCAGGGCGAATTCCTTTTTGTGACAGGGAGCAGCGGAGCGGGAAAGAGCACCCTGCTGCGGCTGATTTCGGGTGAGCTCCAGCCAGACCGGGGTATGATCTATCTGGACAACGCCCGGAGAACCCGGCGGTCGGTGCGGGGACGGGAGCGGTGTGTGTTTGGCTATGTCCCCCAGATCTCCCAGCTGATGCGCCAGCGCACCATTGGGGAGAACCTCTCCGTCATCGGAATGATCCGGGGCGGGAGAAAGCATGGAACCGTTCAGGAGCGGGTGCAGAAGGTGCTGGCCATGGTGGGCCTTCCCGGTGTGGAGGGGCGCTATCCGGTGGAGCTCTCCCAGGGGGAGTGCCGCCGGGTGGAGCTGGCCCGGGCGATGATCAACAGCCCGGCTGTGCTGGTGCTGGACGAGCTGACCGCCAATCTGGATGAGGATACCATCTGGGACATCTTTCATCTGCTGGAGGAGCTCAACCACCGGGGGACCACCATTATTATGGCCACCCATGCCAAGATTTTTGTCAATATGATGCGTAAACGGGTCATCACATTGGTAGATGGGCGCATTTTCGGGGACGTGGCCAAAGGACGCTACGGCGATGTAGTGGGCAACCATGACCTGTAATCCATACGCGAAATAAGTGCAGAAAGGAAGCGAATTGTATGCCGGAGACCGAGAACCTGGAGCAGCGTCCCGTCCAGGAGGAGGACCTGATTTATGCACTGGATATTGGCACGCGCAGTGTCATTGGGATGCTGGGCCGTGTGGAAGAGGGCCGTGTGCGTATTCTGGCGGTGGAGAAGCAGCCCCACCCCAAGCGGGCCATGATGGACGGCCAGATTGAGGACATTGCCCAGGTGGCCACGGTGGTGTCCAAGGTGACCCAGCGTCTGGAAAAGAGTATGGGGCGCACGTTGACCCGGGCCTGCGTGGCGGCGGCGGGGCGCGCCCTGCGGATGGAGCGGGGCCACGGCGTACTGGAGCTGGCCGAGACCGGTAAAATCGGGGAAGAGCTGATGGGAAAGCTGGAGGCCGCCGCGGTGGCGGAGGCGGAACAGGCCCTGCGGCAGGGAGAGGCGGACACTCAGCGCCTCTTTTTGGTGGGCTATACCGTGACCCAGCTCCAGCTGGACAACTACCCCATGGTCAGTCTGCTGGGGCACACCGGGCGGGTGCTGGAGGCGGATGTGGTGGCCACCTTTCTGCCTGGAGAGGTCATTGACAGCCTCTATGCCGTGATGCAGCAGGCGGGGCTGGAGGTGGCCAGCCTCACCCTGGAGCCCATCGCCGCCCTCAACGCGGCCATTCCCGCCGAGCTGCGGCTTTTGAATCTGGCCCTGGTGGACATCGGGGCGGGCACGTCCGATATTGCCATCTGCCGGGACGGGAGCGTGGTGGGCTATACCATGGCCACCGTGGCGGGGGATGAGCTGACCGAGGCTCTGATGCGGGGGTATCTGGTGGACTACCGCACCGCGGAAGAGATGAAAACCGCGCTGGGAAAGAGCCAGCACATCACCTTTACTGACATTCTGGGGATGGAGCAGACCTGCGAGGCGGAGGAAATTCTGGATACCGTCAGCACCGCCACGGCGAGCCTGGTGGGCGAAGTGGCGGACCGGGTGCTGGAGCTCAACGGCGGGCCTCCATCCGCGCTGTTCCTGGCTGGAGGGGGAAGTAAATTCACCTCTCTGCGGGAGAAAATGGCGGAGGCGCTGAAGATGGACGACCGCCGGGTGGCGATGGCGGGGGCCCATTTCAAGACCAGCGCCTACTCGGATGTGGTGGAGCTCAACGACCCGGAGTACACCACCCCGCTGGGCATCGCCATCTCGGCGGGTCTGGGGCTTATCAGCGACAGCTACCGCATTCTCCTCAACGGGAGACCCGCCAAGCTCTTCCGAAATGGCCGCCTGACCGCGCTGGAACTGCTGATGATGAATGGATACAGCTACCGGGACCTGCTGGGCCGCAACGGAAAGAGCGTGGTGCTGGATGTGGATGGAAAGCGTCTGGCCTTCCACGGGGAGCCGTCTATTCCCGCGCAGCTGCGCATCAACGGCGAGGAGGGGCGGCCCTCCGATGTGGTCCACGCGGGGGACCGGATTGAATTTGTGCCCGCTCAGGACGGTGTGGACCGGACGGTGCTGGCCCGCGAGGTAATGGAGCAGCTGGGGGTGTCCGAGCTGTGGATGGATGGCGAGCTGGTGAGCCCGGAGGAAGAGCTCCCCACCCGGAGCCAGCTGGAGAGCCGGAGCGGCGGCATTCCCACTCAACCGGCGGTTCGCCGGGCGGCAGCCGCGCCCACCCCTGTGCCGGATACCCCGGCGCCCACACCCCGTGCCCGTACTGCTGTCCCTGAAGTGGCACAGGCGGCGGCTATGTCCGCGCCCCGGGCGGCCACCACGCCGCCGCCCGCCGCCCCAGCTCCGTCTGCCGCCCCGGCAGCGGCTTCCGGGCCGGGAGCGGAACCGGCCAGTGAGCCGCCGCAGCAAATCCCAACCATACAGCACCAGTTTCAGCTCAATGGACAGCCTTTGATTCTGCCGCCCAAGCCGGACGGTGCACCCTATTATCTCATGGATTTGCTGCAATACTCCGGCATTGATTTCAAACACCTGGATCGCCCTGTCCGCCTGCGGGTCAACGGGCAGGGATGTACCTTCCAGCAAAAGCTGGAGCAGAATGACCAGGTGGAAATCCGCTACGATGGATGACAAGTGCAACAGGAAGGATGGACACAGATGAAGAAGCTGTTGATACTGGGGCTGAGCCTCGCGTTGGCAGTCATGCTGGGCAGCTGCGGAGATAAAAAAGAGCCTCTGCCCGAGACCTACACAGAGGGGGAGGACAGTCTGCCCGCCCTGGGAATGGCCGGGGACGAGGAAGAAGAGCAGCAGCAGTCGCTCACCGTCACCAGCGAGACGGACGAGGAGAGCGGTGAGACCAAATATGTCTATACCGGCCTCTCCGCCGGCGGTGCGGAGGCCAAATCCTATGTGGACCAGCTGGTGCAGAATTATGGCTGCTCGGTCATTGACGACACGGGGACCGTCCAGGCGGAGCCGGATTTTTCCGCCGAGGAGGGGACTGTGCTGGTGGGAAAAGATACCGAGAGTGAGAGCGGTATTTTCCAGGTGCAGCTGCAATGGAATCAGGACAGCTGTACCGTGTCTACCGCCATTTTGGAGGGCCTGAAAGTGGCCGAGCCGGAGGAGGAGGGGCTCACCACCGAGGAGGCAGTGCAGGCCATTGAGAACTCCTCCACCCAGGTGCTGGGGCTGCCGGGGACTTCCATGAGCGAGTATCTGGTCTACGCCAGAGACGGCTATGTGATGGTGGACGACCAGGCCTGCTTTGTGATGGACATCTATGACCAGAAGCACGCCATTCAGGAGACCTGTCTGCTGACCCTGGACGGAAAGAAGCTCTACCGCCTGGACCGGGCGACCCAGCAGGTGACGGAGCTACATTAAATTCTGGTGCGAAATTTTTGCGAATTTGGCAGAAAAGTCTTGACATTCTGGAAAATTTCGATATAATAATATAGCTTGCGATTTGCAGGTATATCCTTGCTCCCGTCAGAGGACGGGGGCCATCAGTCCAAAAGGAGGTGCAA
>DXDX01000152.1 GCA_019115265.1 Candidatus Flavonifractor merdigallinarum
TGCGCTTTCTTTCCCACCGCTTTCTTTGGCAAAGAAAGCGGTGCTCCCGCCGAGTAGGTGGCCCGTCCGGCGAGGACAAAAACCCCCGTCTTGGGCGGTCAAAAAAATTTGTCTTTTTTTAAAATTTCCTCTTGCATTTCTCTGCGACATGCGCTATAATAATCAACGTTGCAGCGGACAGCTGCCGCGGTTGACAGGACCATCCGGGTGTAGCGAAGTTTGGTATCGCGCGTGGTTTGGGACCACGAGACCGCAGGTTCAAGTCCTGTCACCCGGACCAATATGCGCGAGTGGTGGAATTGGCAGACTCGCTAGATTCAGGTTCTAGTGTGCATTACGCACGTGCGGGTTCAAGTCCCGCCTCGCGCACCACCAAAAAATAACCACACCCAAGTTGGGTGTGGTTATTTTTATCCCATCACCTGGCAATTCTAAGAGAGGAATGACCTGACGATGCGAATGAGAAAAAAGCCCAACCTGGACGTGCGCATGGAGCGCTGTGAGGCACTGCTCATCCAATCCCCCGAGGCGCAGAAGGGCCGTTGGCGGGAGCTCAAACCGGATGCGGACGCCCTCCACCTGGAGATTGGCTGCGGCAAGGGCCGCTTTACGGTGGAGACGGCCCGCCTCCACCCCTCCACCCTCTTTGTGGCGGTGGAGCGGGTGCCCGACGCCATGATTATCGCCATGGAGCGGGCGCAGGCGCTGGGCCTCACCAATGTATTTTTCCTGGACGCCGATGCCGCCCGGCTGCGGGACTACTTCGCTCCCGGCGAGGTAGACCGCATCTACCTCAATTTCAGCGACCCATGGCCCTCCAACCGCCACGCCAAGCGCCGCCTCACCCACACGGACTTTCTCATGCGCTACCGCCTGGTACTGCGGGAGGGCGGGGAAATCCACTTCAAGACGGACAACCACGACCTCTTCGAGTGGTCCCTCTTCCAGTTCCCCAAGGCGGGCTACACCCTCTCCGAGGTGACGCGAAACTTGCACGAGAATGGGATTCAGGGCGTGATGACCGACTACGAGGAGAAGTTTCACAACCTGGGCACCCCCATCAACCGCTGTGTGGCCACGGTGGGAGCGCTTCCGGCGGAACAGCTTGACTGGGTTGACCCCCTGGACAAGCCCCGGGAGAGCGCAGAAGATGATGTGTAAAGTTTATGTAAAAAGTGCGTAAGGTATTTGATTTTTCTCTTGCAGGACAGGTCGGATTTTGGCATAATAGCAGGCGTGATGTAAAAACTTCATAAAATTGCGGTAAATCTTTGCCGCAGAGAGAAGGAGAACTTCGGACATGCAACTGGACGACATATTCATGCTCTTCGGCGGCCTCGCCCTCTTCCTCTACGGGATGACCCTGATGAGCACCGGCCTGGAGGTGGCAGCCGGCGACCGGCTGAAATCCATCCTGGAGCGCTTGACCTCCAACCGCTTTCTGGGCATGCTGGTGGGCGCGGGAATCACAGCGGTGATTCAGAGCTCCTCCGCCACCACTGTTATGGTGGTGGGCTTTGTCAACGCCGGCCTCATGACCTTACAGCAGGCGGTGGGCGTCATCATGGGCGCCAACATCGGCACCACCGTCACCGGGCTGCTCATCGCCCTGGACATCGGGCTCATTGCCCCCCTCATCGCCTTTGTGGGCGTGGTCATGGCCACCATGGTCAAAAGCCAGAAGGTCAACTGCATCGGGCAGATTGTGGCCGGCCTGGGCATTCTCTTCATCGGCATGGGCCTCATGAGCTCCTCTATGGCCCCCCTGCGGGACTACCAGCCCTTTGTGGACCTGCTCACCCGGTTCTCCAATCCCATCCTAGGCATTCTGGCTGGCGCTCTCTTCACCGCTCTGGTGCAGAGCTCCTCGGCCAGCATCGGCATCCTCCAGGCGCTGGCCATCAGCGGCGTCATCGGCCTGGACAACGCCGTGTATGTCCTCTTTGGCCAGAACATCGGCACCTGTATCACCGCCTTCCTGGCTGCTCTGGGGGCCAACCGCAACGCCAAGCGGGCTACCCTCATCCACCTGATGTTCAATGTGATTGGCACGGTGCTCTTTACCCTCATCTGCCTGTTCACCCCCTTCGTCTCTGTCATTCAGAACGCGCTGCCCGGCGCGGTGGACGCCCAGATTGCCGCCACCCATATTATCTTCAATGTGGTGACCACCCTGATTCTATTGCCTCTGGGCGGTGTGCTGGCGGATATCGCCTGCCGGATTCTCCCCGACCGCACCCAGCCCCAGGGAGAGGGCCTCTTCTCCCTCGCTCTGGTGGACGAGCACGGCATGGGCTCCACCGCCATCGCCCTGCGGGAGCTGCACAAGCAGCTGACCGTCATGTACTCTCTGGCTCGGGAGAATGTGGAGCTGGCGTTTGACGCTCTGCTGAACCGGAATGAGGAGAAATTCAAGCGCGTCACCGACCAGGAGGAGCAAATCGACCTCTACAACGCGGAGATTACCCGCTGCATTGGCCGTCTCTCCACCCATGAGATGTCCCCCAGCGACTCCGCCCGGTTCAGCCGGATGCTCATTATCTGCGGCAATATTGAGCGCATCGGCGACCACGCCATGAATATGGCGGAGTATCTCCTCCCCTTCCAGAAGCGCAATCTGAAGCTGGACAAGGCCACCACGGAGGAGCTGCTCAACCTGCGTACCCTGGCCACGCACGCGCTGATGGCCATTGACTTTGAGGACGAGGACGCCGCCCACCGCCAGCGCACCCTGGACACTGTCTCCGTTCTGGAGACGGATAGCGACGAGAAAAACCGCCAGTACCGCGCCGCCCAGATTGAGCGCATGAAGCACGGACACACCGACCCCGAGGTCAGCATTCTGTACAGCGAAATTCTCACCGACATTGAGCGTCTCCTGGACCACACCCTCAACATCGCGGAAGCCCTCAACAAATAAGGAAATCCCCGGCTGGACACTTTTCTGTCCAACCGGGGATTTTTTCTTAATAATTCTTGGCTTGCAGCTCAAAATAGGCCTGGGGATGGGCGCACACGGGGCAGACCTGCGGGGCCTCCTTGCCCACATGCAGGTGGCCGCAGTTGCGGCACTTCCACACATAGACATCGCCCTTCTGGAACACCATGCCCTCTTCCAGATTCTTCAGCAGGGCCAGATAGCGCTCCTCGTGCTCCTTCTCAATCTTGCCCACGCCCTCGAAAAGGAACGCCAGACGGGTGAAACCCTCCTCCTTGGCGGTCTCGGCCATCTCCTTGTACATCTGGGTCCACTCTTCGTTCTCGCCGGCGGCGGCGGACTTCAGATTGGCCGCGGTATCGCCGATACCGCTGAGCTCCTTGAACCACAGCTTGGCGTGCTCCTTCTCGTTGCCGGCGGTCTCTTCAAAGATGGCCGCGATCTGCTCAAAGCCCTCTTTCTTGGCCTTGCTGGCAAAGTAGGTGTACTTGTTACGGGCCATGCTCTCTCCGGCAAATGCCTTCCAGAGATTGGCCTCCGTCTTGCTGCCCTTCAATTCCATCTTGATTCGCTCCTTTCTAATTTGATTCAAAACAGGACCTCTCAGCCCTCGCCTTTCCAAAAACCGTGGAGATTGCAGATCTCGTAGGCGGTCACCCGGTCGGAACGGGTAAAGGTCTTAAGCTCCGGCGCGTCGCCGGGCTTGGGGAAGTAGAGGGTGACGGTGTCGTCATCCACCGCCGCGATGAGGGTAATGGAGTGCTCCGGCAGCATGGGGTGGGCGACCTCCCCCACCTTCACCGTCACCGAGCTGCCGCTGCCGTGGGCAGTGCGCTCCACCACCGGGACGTGCTTTTCCTGGGCGCCGTCGGTGGAATTGGGGGTCCACTCCGCCATGGGCTCGCCGCAGCAGATGACCGGCACGCCCTTATCCACTACCTTATAAATGACATTGCCGCAATGGGCACAGCGATAGAGCTTGAATTCCATAGGGTACTTCCTCCTTCTTTGGTACAAAGCCGATTACGAACTCTTTTTCAGGGACTTCTCTTCCTCCTGGCAGCGGGCGCACTGGCCGTGAAAAATCAGCTCATGGCCCTCCACCTTGTGGCGGCTGGCGCCGTCCACTTTCTCATCCAAATCCCGGCAGTAGGGCAAATCCAAATCATAGACTGCGCCGCACACATCACAGCGGAAGTGACAGTGGGGGTCTGTGTTGCCGTCGTACCGCTCCACCGGAAAGGCCATACGGGTAATGCGCCCCTCACTGGCCAGAAGGTTCAAATTGCGGTACACCGTCCCCAGGCTCAGGTTGGGATTGGTGGGCTTAAGCCACTGGTAGACCATCTCGGCGGTGGGATGCTCGCTGGTCTCCATCAGGGTCTGATAGATGAGCTCCCGCTGGCGGGAATAGCGTTTGCCGTTCATAACTGCCTCCTTTCTCTATTATTAGTAACCATTACTGTTACTGAGAATATACCATGTTCTTGCGCCTTTTGCAAGTCTTTTTTTCGGGTTTCAAAAAATTCATACATAAAGCGCCCGGCGGCGTGGTACGCTAGTCTCAGCGACTTCCCATGGAACCATCCACGCAAGAGGAGACTTTGTTATGAAACGTATGCTAATTCTGTGCGCCCTGGCCTGCGGCCTGATTCTGATGTTGGGGGGCTGTTCCAGCAAGGACAGCACCCCAACCCACACGCCGATGGTCACCCCCACCCAGACCCCGATGGTCACCCCTGACACCAGTCCGGATGTGACGCCGGACACCACACCTGATACCACCCCCAAGCCCAGCGGCGCTCTGGAAAACGCCGCCAATGACGTGGGCAACGCGGCCCGCTATGCCGCCGACAGCGCCGGCAATCTGGTCCGCGACGCCGCACAGGGGGTCAAAAATGCCGCCCGCGATGTGGGCAACGGCCTGGAAAACGCGATGAAGTAACCTTCCCCGGAGCGGTGGGCGCGCCTTGGCGTGCTCACCGCTTTTTATAAATCCAGGGGCGGAGCAGCTTGAGCGCCTGGGGGGTGAGGAGGAGCAGGGCGGTGAGGTTGGGCAGAGCCATCAGGCCGTTCCACAGATCCGCCAGCTGCCACACCGCCCCCAGTTCCCCGGTGCTCCCCGCCACAATGGCCCCCAGAAAAAACAGACGGTACCACCTCCGACCCCGCTCCCCTCCCCCGGTGAGCCAGGAGAGGCACCGCTCTCCGTAATAGCTCCACCCCACCAGGGAGGTAAAGGCGAAGAGCAGAAGGCTCACCGCCACCAGGGCGGTTCCCGCCTCTCCCAGGACTGTGGAAAAGGCCCGGGCGGCCAGCGGGGCGCCCATCTCCGGCACCGCTCCATTCGCCAGCATTGCCCCGGTTTCCGCCGGATGGTAGACGCCAGTGGTGAGAATCACCAGCGCCGTCACCGTACACACCAGCAGCGTGGCCACCGCCACCTCCAGAATGCCCCACATCCCCTCTTCCGCCGGGTCCTTCACCCGGGCGGCGGCGTGGGCCATGGCGGAGGAGCCCATCCCCGCCTCATTGGTGAACACCCCACGGGCCACCCCATAGCGCACCGCCGCCCCGGCGGAGTAGCCCAGCGGCGCGGCGGGGTGAAAGGCCCCCTGTACAATGGCAACAAGCGCCCCTGGAATGGCCTCAGCCCGAACCCACAGCACGATGCACCCGCCCGCCAAAAACAAGAGGGCCATCAGGGGCACCAGGCGCTCGCTCACCTGTCCGATGCGCCCCACGCCGCCCCAGATGACCGCCCCGCAGGCCAGTGCCGTCACCAGCCCCACCGCCAGCCGGGGACAGCCCCAGGCGGCCTCCAGAGCGGTGGAGATGGAATTGGCCTGGACCAGATTGCCCCCCGCCAGTGAAGAGCCCAGACAGCACACACAGAACACCGCCGCCAGACCGCGCCGCCCCAGCCCCTGGGCCATGTAGCACATGGGGCCGCCCTGCCAGCCGCCGTCCGCCCCCCGCTCCCGGTAGCGCACTGCCAGGGTTTTTTCCGCGCATCCGGTCATCATCCCCAGCAGGGCGGACACCCACATCCAGAACACCGCCCCCGGTCCGCCCAGCACAATGGCGGTGGCCACACCGGCGATGCTCCCGGTGCCGATGGTGGAGGCCAGGGCGGTGGCCAGCGCCTGAGTCTGGCTCAAGCCGCCCTTCCCCCGCTCCCGCCGGGTAAAGAGCCGTCCCACCGTGGCCCGCAGCCAGACGGGAAGGCCAAAGAGCTGAAAAAAGCCGGTGCGCACCGAATACCACAGCCCCGTCAGGAGAAACAGCCCTAACAGCCAGGGATTCCACAATCCATCCGCCAGACGTTCCAAGGCAGACACACTCCCACCTCCCTCCCACACTGGTATGCACCCCCCGCCCCCTTCATGCCGGAAATCTGGGGCGGCTTGGCGCATAGGATGGAAAAAAACCGTTGGGAGGTCAACGTATGGATACCCTTTCCCTGTGCCTCATCGTGCGGGATGAGGAGGACGTGCTGGCGCGCTGTCTGAAAAGCACCCAGGGGCTGTATGACGAGCTCATTGTGGTGGACACCGGCTCCACCGACCACACCGTGGAAATCGCCCGGCGCTTTACCCAGCAGGTGTACTCCTTCCCCTGGCAGGACGATTTCGCCGCCGCCCGCAACTTCTCCTTTCAGAAGGCCACCAGCTCCTACTGCATGTGGCTGGACGCCGACGATGTGCTTCTCCCGGCGGACCGGGCGGCTTTCCTCGCCCTCAAGCAGGACCTTCTCCCCGGCCCGGATGTGGTGATGGCCCCCTATCATGCCGCCCTGGACGAACACGGCACACCCACCCTCACCTACTGCCGGGAGCGCATTGTGCGCAACGTCCCCCATCTGCGCTGGGAGGGGGCGGTCCATGAGGTCATCACCCCGGCGGGCAACATCCTTTACACCGACGCGGCGGTGACCCATCAAAAACTCCGCCCCGGGGACCCAGAGCGGAATCTGCGGATTTTAGAGGGCATTGTGGCGGCGGGGCGGAACCTCTCCCCCCGGGAGCAGTTCTACTATGGCCGGGAGCTGGCCGCCCACCAGCGCTATGAGGAGGCCGCCCAGGTGCTGGAGGAGTTTCTCACCGTGGGCTGGGGGTGGAAGGAGAACAACATTGAGGCCTGCCGCACCCTGTCCCTCTGCTATACCGCCCTGAACCGCCCCCGGGAGGCCAGACGAGCCCTCTTGGAGAGCCTGGCCTTTGACCGGCCAAGGGCGGAGGTGTGCTGTGATTTAGGCCGCCTGCTGATGGAACAGGGGGACTATGGCCGGGCGGCGGACTGGTACCGGGCCGCGCTGGAGGACCCCTGCGACCCCCGGCGGGGGGCCTTCTGTCTGCCCGACTGCCACGGCTTTCTCCCCTGCATCCAGCTGTGCGTATGCCTCTACCACCTGGGGAAACGGGAGGAGGCGGCAGAGTGGAACGAGCGGGCCGGCAAGTATCACCCAGACCACCCCGCCTACCGCTACAACTGCGCTTTCTTTTCCGATACTGCTCAGGGCCGGTGAAAGCGGGTCAGCACCTTCCCCTCCGTGGAGAGAAAGAGGCAGAGATTGTAGCCCGCCCCCATGACAAAGGGGTCCTCATCCGCCAGCCAGCCCAAAAAGCGGCATCCCGGCGGGATAATCTCCGCCTCACACCAGCCGCCCAGTTTGCTGAACGGCACCCCGGACTTATACCACTGGTCAAACTCCTGGAGGACATCATATGCCTCCTTCTCCTCCACTTCCTCAAAGACGAAATCCCCGCTGGGAAGGCCCAACTCCACCGGGAGCGAACGTCCCATCTGGGCGGTGTTTTCTTTGGCACCCAGAGGAATCTGGAGCACCTCCGGCTCCCCGATATAGTTCCCATGTTCGATCCACTGATAGCCCTGGATACACAGGGTACTGGGGATGTCCAGCATCTTTCCATCGCAGTAAATCTGGAAGAGAAAGGTCAAATCTGTCCCATCGATTTGGGGCCAGACTTCCGGCAGGTGGGTGGGTACACCGCCGCAGCGGTTGAGGCTGCCGTGATATCCCCGCTGAACGGTTATATGGTAGGAGCGCATAAGTTTTCCCTCCTTACATTGAGTTTGTGTGTATGGAACAGGGCCGCCGCAGCGGCGGGAAGTTTTTGTGCTCGCCGCACAGGCCGCCTACTCGGCGGGAGCACCGCTTTCTTTGCCAAAGAAAGCGGTGGGAAAGAAAGCGCAGAGGGAGCGCTGCCCCCTCTGCACTCCCCCCAATGCGCAACCGGGCTTAATTTCTGCTGCGGTGGGATTGCGCCAGCCCGGTGCCATTTGAACTGGGCTTCCCGCCTATGAGGACAGTGTTGTACTGCCATACAAGACAGGTAACCGCAAAAATTGTCAGTCATCGCCCAAAAAATGGGGCGGCCCC
>DXDX01000153.1 GCA_019115265.1 Candidatus Flavonifractor merdigallinarum
GTGTCCCAATAGGGAAAGAGAATGTAGTAGGCCTGAATTTCCCCTAAAATTTCCGCGGCGTAGATAAAGAGGAGGATGATGATTTCCAGCGTGTCTGGCAAATCCACCTGAAAACGCCGCTCGATGAGGGAGGGGAGGATGAAGAGAATGAGGGTCAGGACGCATAGAAAGACATTTTCATAGTTTCGATTGAAAAACTGGGCCACCAACATGCCAATCACGGACAGGCGCAGGACGGTGTAGAGGAGCGCCATCGCCCGCCGGTGCTCCACATGTCGGAACCCCTTGTTCGGTTTCTTTGGCATTTTGATACATTCCTTCCTGCGGCGGTAAGTTGGAGCGCAAAGAACCGCCACAGTGTTAGTATACTACACAGGCGGTCAATCCGCCAGACTTTTGGGGGATTCGTCGAGGAAAACCGTCTCGCCGCCCACCCGGGTACACCCCTCCGGGGCGTACCGCCAGTAGGTCAGGCGGCCCTCCGTCTGGGCGTACACCAGCGGCGCGGGCGGCGCGGGGGGGAGGTGCCCGATGACCTGGAGCTTGATTTTCATGCGGTGGGGGAGGATGGACTTGATATAGACGGACACCCGCTCCCCCTCGTGGAGATCGGGCTGTAACTCCGCCAGACCGGACAGGTTGGGGGTCAGCTCAATAAACGCTCCATAGTCCTTGATGCCCCGCACCGTCCCCGACACCGTCATGCCCGGCTGAAAAGGGGCGGCGTTTTCCGCCCAGGTACCCAGCAGCTCCCGGTGGGTGAGGTAGATGCGCTCCCGCTCCCGGTCCAAATCCTGCACCACCACATAGATGTCCTGCCCCACGGAAAAGCGCTGGCAGGGGTGGGCGATGCGGGAGACGGAGATGTGCTCAATGCCAATCATGGAGGGGACGCCGCACCCCAAATCCACAAAGGCCCCAAAGGGCTCCAGATGGGTAACGGTGGCGGGGAGGATGAGGCCGGGACAGCACCGCTCCAGCAGGGCGTCCAGCGCCATCCGCTGGGCCTTGCGCCGGGAGAGGCGGGGGCAGACCGTCCCGTTCTGCCCCTCCAGCCCCTCCACCACGAAGGACACCGGCCGGCCTACCCGGGAGAGGATGGCGATGTCCCGGGTGCTGCCCTCCGCAATCCCCAGCGCGGCCTCAGTCCGGGGGATGACACCCCGCAGGCCGCCGCCCAGCTCCACCGTCAAGTCGTGTTCGGCGCTGCACAGCAGGGCCAGCCCCTCCAGCACGGTCTGATGTTCCATCGCCCGGCGCAGACCGTCCAGAGAGGAGCAGGCGGCGCGGTTCTCCGCGGTGTTGAGAAGGTGCCCCTCAGGGGGATAACAGCATGTCACATCCACCAGATCCTTTCCGCTTCCAATGAGAGAATTTGTACACTATATGCGCCGCTCAGCGGGGAATTGACAGGGGGGCGCGGGGAATTTATAATGGGGATATCGAATTTGCGCCGCTTCCGTGCGCAGAAGCGGGAAAGGGGAGAGGACCATGGACGTCCGGGTGGGCGACTTGCTGGAGCTGAAAAAGGAGCATCCCTGCGGCAGCCGGGAGTGGCTGGTGCTGCGGGTGGGGATGGATTTTCGCCTGAAATGCCAGGGCTGCGGCCATGAGCTGATGATTCCCCGCAGCAAGGCAGAGAAGAGCATCAAAAAAATCAAACGGATTGAGGGAAAGTGAGGCATGAAAGAATTTTGGAGCAGCCGTATCCGGGACATGGTCCCCTATACGCCGGGAGAGCAGCCCCGGGGGCGTACCTTTATCAAGCTCAACACCAATGAAAACCCCTATCCCCCCGCGCCGGGGGCGCTGGAGGCCATCCGCGCCGCCGCCAACGGGGATTTGCGGCTCTACCCCGACCCGGAGGCCACCGAGCTGCGCCGCGCGCTGGCGGACTTTCACGGCGTGTCGCCGGAGCAGGTGTTTGTGGGCAACGGCTCAGACGAGATTCTCGCCTTCTGCTTTGCGGCCTTCTTCGGCCCGGAGCAGCCGGTGGTGTTCCCCGATGTGACATACAGCTTTTATCCGGTGTACGCCGGACTGTTTCAAACTCCTTACCGGGAAATTCCCCTGCGCCCCGACTTCACCGTGCCGGTGGAGGAATTTCTGGGGAACAACGGCGGGGTGATTCTCCCCAACCCCAACGCCCCCACCGGCATTGCCCTGTCTCTGGACGAGGTGGAGCGTCTGTGCACCGGCAACCCGGAGCGGGCGGTGGTCATTGACGAGGCCTATGTGGACTTTGGCACCCAGACCGCCCTGCCGCTGCTGGAGCGCTGCCCCAATCTGCTGGTGGTGCGCACCATGTCCAAGTCCCGGGCGCTGGCGGGTATGCGCCTGGGCTACGCGGTGGGCAGCCCCAACCTCATCGCCGCCCTGCGCTGTGTGAAGGACTCCTTCAACTCCTACACGCTGGACCGGGTGGCGCTGGCGGCGGCCAAGGCGTCGGTGGAGGACCGGGATTATTTTGCCCAGACCTGCGCCCGGATTGCCGCCACGCGGGAAAAAACCACCCAGCGTCTGAAGGAGCTGGGGTTCGAGCTGTGCCCCTCTCTGGCCAACTTCCTCTTTGTGCGCTTCCCCGGCAAGAGCGGGAAGGAACTGCTGGACGGCCTGCGGGAGGCGGGGATTCTGGTGCGCTGGTGGGGACAGGAGCGCGTGTGTGATTATCTGCGCATCAGCATCGGCACCGAGGAAGAGATGGACACGCTGGTGGAGACCCTCCGCCAGCTGACCGCGCAGTAGGGGAGGGGATACCATGCGCTATGAGGGGACCATTTACCGCCCGCCCGGCGAGTGGAAGAGCTACCTGCTCCAGGTGACGGTGGGCTGCTCCCACAACCAGTGTACGTTCTGCGGGATGTATAAGGACAAGCGCTTCCACATCCGCCCGCTCAGCGATATTTTTGAGGACATCGCCCTGGCAAAGGAGTACTATGGCCGCATGGGCCGGAGCGTGAAGCGGGTGTTCCTCTGCGATGGGGACGCCATCATCATGCCCACAGAGCAACTCCTCTCCATCCTGGCCAAGCTCTATGAGACGTTCCCGGAGCTGGAGCGGGTCACCGCCTACGCCGGGCCCCGGTCCACCCTGGTCAAAACGCCGGAGGAGCTGCGCCAGCTGCGGGAGGCGGGGCTGTACCGGGTCTACCTGGGCGTGGAGACGGGAGACGACCAGCTGCTCCACGCCATCAAGAAGGGTGTAGACGCCAAGGAGATGCTGGAGGCCGGGGTCCGCCTGCGGGAGGCGGGGCTGGATTTGTGGGTGATGGTGCTGCTGGGAATTGCCGGGCCGGGGGAGCCCTCCCGCCGCCACATCGCCGCCACGGTGGAGATGATGAACGCCATGAAGCCCCGGCACCTGTCGGCGCTGACCTACCTGCCTGAACCCAATACCGAGCTGGGCGAGCAGGTGGAGCGGGGGGAGTTCCAGCTGATTACCGGGCGGGAGGCCCTGCTGGAGACGCGGGGCCTGGTGGCCGGGCTGACGGTGGACCCGCTCCACTTCACCTGTGACCACGCCTCCAACTATCTGCCCCTCAAGGGCTCCCTGCCGGAGGAGCGGGAGAAGATGCTGGCGGCCATCGACCAGGCCCTGGGGGACGAGGCGCTTCTGCGCAGCGAATACGGCCGGGCGCTGTGAGACATCCAAATGAACAAATGGCCAAAAGGGGTCTGCTGCGGCAGGCCCCTTTTTCGGTTCGGCGTTTGTGAAACATTCCCCTGTCTTGCATTTTTATAAACCATTTGGTACAATATTGATTACCAAGAAAAGGGAAGGATGAGGCGCGTGAAACGAGTATATGTTCTCCTTTTAGCAGTTCTTTTGACCCTTTCGAGCCTAATTTCAACCAGTGCGGCGGCGGAGCAGCCGGACCCCTGGGCGGCGGATGCCATGGCCTTCGCGCTGGAGCACCATCTGCTGGCCCCCGAGGAGGTAGCCCCCAAGCAGCCCGCCGCACGCGGCCAGCTGGCGGCCATCACGGTGCGGCTGCTGCAATTACAGCAGAGAGCGGATTTGAGCGGCTACTCCGATGTGACCCCCTCCACCCTCTACTATGAGTCCCTCTCCAAGGCGGTGGCCATCGGACTGCTGGAGGGCAACGGCAGCCAGCTCTCCCCCCGGGCCAACCTCACCCGGGAGCAGGCCATCACCATTCTCGCCCGGTGCTTTGGGGTACCGGACGGCGACACCAGCAGTTTGGAGCGCTACTCCGACCATATGAAGGTCAGCGACTGGGCGGCCGGGCCGGTGGCGGGGATGATTGCGGAGGGCTATGTGAAGGGCAGCGACGCCCAGCTCTCCCCCCAGAGCACCATCACCCAGCAGGAGCTGGCCCACCTGATTCGCCAGATGGCGGGGACCATCGTGACCGACGGGGTTGTGCCCGCCCAGGGCTCCGTTACACTGCAAACGTGGGGCGGGCTTATTTCCGATTTAACAGTCAACGGCAATCTCTATCTGTGCGGCAGCTTCCAGCAGGTGGAGCTACATAATGTCCAGGTTACGGGCCGTCTGGTTATTTACGGCGGCAGCGTCCAACTCACCGGCACCAGCTCCGCCAAAACGATTGTCTGCCGGGGGCCGGGCGTCACCCTCTCCCAGACGGGGAGCTCGCCGGTGCAGGTCAGCAGCGGCACCGCCACCCTGTCCGGCGGCGGACCCATCACCGCCGAGGCGCCCGTTACCCTCCAGAGCGGTTCCTATCCTCAGGTAGAGGTGCTGGGGAGCACCGTCACCCTGGAGGTGGGGGCACAGGTGGAGCTGGCCCGCCTGCTGACCAAGGGGAGCATCGTGACTGGGGCTGGTACGGTGACCAACGCGGTGCTCCTCCACCCGGACTGCAACGTGACCGCGGCGGTGGGACAGGTCCAGACTACCTATGACCCAGGGATTCAACAGGTAAACATCACCGCGGCCCAATCGTCCACCGAGCCCACCCCCACCTCGCCCACCTTCTCCACCACCATTCAATTTGACCAGGTGGACGTGACCACCGGCCTGGGGGTGAGCAACGGCGCAAGATACTGCACCCTCTCCTGGTATGTGGACGGGGTACTGGTGAAAAAACAGCGGAATTTCCCCCTGGTGAGCGGCGGACAGGCCACCCTCCAGACCACAGCCAGCTATACCGGACGGGTCAGCGCCACCACCACTGTTATGGCCCGCCTTACCTACGGGGACGAGACCAAGGACTTTACCCGTAAAGTGGACAAGCACATAGAAAAGCTGTCGTCCCCTGTCCGCACCATGGACATTGAGGCCACCGTCCGGCGCACCACCACCCTGTACAGCGGCATGAAGCTCACCGGGAAGCTGGGGACCGTCCCGGCGGGCACCAAAGTCATCTACACCAGTTACTCCCAGAACACCTCCCGGAAAATCCGCCTGCCGGATGGCCGGACGGGCTGGGTGGGTTGGAATGACCTGAACATCTCCACCAAAAATTACACCAGGTATACGGACTATACCCAGACAGAAAAAGAGAACTATGTCAACATCTCCGGCTATCAGAGTACCACGAAATATCTGGTGTGGGTCAGCCGCCTCACCCAGAAGGTGAATGTCTTTGAGGGCAGCTACCGGGACTGGACGCTCATTCACGCCTTTTCCTGTGCCACGGGCGCCAACACCACGCCCACCATCCCCGGTGTGTTCCGCTACCAGTACCGGGTGAATCTCTGGGATTTTGACACCTACTATGTCCGCCGACCCATGATTTTCAACGGCGGCCACGCCTTCCACACCCGGACTTATCGAAACAACGGGACGCTGTTGGATGCCACCATTGGCCGCCCAATCTCTCACGGTTGCATTCGGATGTACGACGAGGATGTGGACTGGATGTGGAATAATATGCCTATTGGAACTACGGTGGTAGTTTATTGACAAGAGAAAGGCGCCCCCTCTGCCCGAAGGGCAGAGGGGGCGCCTGCTGGTCTGGGGCTATGGACGAAACTCAGCAGCCACAACCGCAGCCGCTGTTGCCGCTGCCACCGCTGTTACCGCCGCAGATGCAGCCGCCGCCATTGCCGCAGCAGCAGCACAGGATCAGAATGAGCACCAGGATCCAAAGGCAGTTACCGCCAAAACCGTTGTTGCAACCCATAGCAAGTACCTCCGTCGATGAATTCCGTGCCGTGGGAGAGGGAAGCCCCTCCGTCCGGTCACAGTCCATACTATGCGCGGAGGAGGGGCAGGTGACAGGAAAAGAAAATGGAGCCGGCCCAGCCGGGGCTGTTTGTGTGAGCCGCCGCAACGGCGGGAGTTTTTGTCCTCGCCGGACGGGCACCCTGCGCGGGTAGCGCCCGATTTCTTTTCGCAGAAAAGAAACCGGGGAAAGAAAAGGCGGAGAGGGGAACTTCTCGTTCCCCTCTCCACTCCCCTCCAAAAGGGCGGCCTTTTAAAGGGGGCCACCCCATTTGTGGGTGCAAACTTTGAGTTTGTTCTGTGGCAACAGACTTGCCGAAATTGGGGTCACCTGTCTTGCAAGGCAGTACAACACTTTCCTTATAGGCACCAGGGTTGGCTTTTTGCTGCGCCAGACTTGCGCAATTCCTCCGCAGCAGACCACAAGCCGGGGAGCGTCTTGGGGGAGTGCAGAGGGGGGTATCCCCCCTCTGCGCTTTCTTTCCCACCGCTTTCTTTGGCAAAGAAAGCGGTGCTCCCGCCGAGTAGGCGGCCCGTGCGGCGAGCACAAAAACCTCCCGGCTTGGGCCGGGTCAGGAAACCCGCTGTACGGTCACCTTGGCCTGGACCTGCTGCACCAGAGTGCGGTCCAGCGCGCCGGAGGCGCTGAGGAAGTCCAGCAGCGTGCCGGAGCCGTCCGCCATGGGGGCCTCCAGACTGAAATAGGAGAGGTAGGCCACATGGGCCCGGAGGAAGGTGGCCGAGCTGAGCCACTGTGCTTCCCCTTTTGTGAGTACCCCCAGCTCCGCGCCCCGGGTGAGGGCGGTCTGCCAGGTGAAGTCCGGGTTTGCGCCGGTGTCCCGGTAGCCCAGCGCCCGCAGTACAAAAGTGAGGTACTCCGGTGCGCCGATGAGGCGGGAGGTGCCAAAGACCGGATTTCCGGCGGCATCCGGTCCCACTCCGGCGGTATAGCCCTTGGAATAGGCGTAAGCCACATACTGCTTGGCCCAGTCGGGCACATCCACAAAGAGACAGGGGCCGGTGTAGGCCTGGGCGGCTTTTTCCTCCCCAATGAGGCGGAGGAACATCACCACGCCCTCCACACGGGTGGGGGCCACTTCCAAATCATAGCCGGAGCCGTAGGCAGTGCCGGTGCCGGCAAAGAGTCCCAGCTCGGCCAGAGCGTCCGCCAGGGCGTTAAAGTCGGTGGTGGTGCTGGCGGAGAGGGAGACCTTTCCCTCGGTGCTGAGTACGGCGGTATCGCTGCTTACCGAGAATACGGCGGTGGTGTTCTCCGCCACCAGATAGCGGTGCCGGGGGAGGAGGGAGGAGCCGGAGGAGATGCTCTTGCCGTCAGTGACATCAATCACCGCGCCGGTGGCGAAGCGGACCGAGACCTGCCCGGCCAGCAGCATAGCGCCGGAGCCGGTGGTGAGGGTGAGGGTGTCGCCCCGCTTGTACCGCGCGTCGGTCAGCCCGGCGGGATTCTCGCTGGGAGAAGTTGTCCCCGAGGTCTGACTGACTACCTTATCATAGACCGTCTGGGTGCGGCTGTCTATGCGCGCTTGAGCCTGGGTGAGAAGGCTCTGTGTATAGGTCCCGTTCAGATAGCTGAGGGGAACGAGGGGGTCGTCCGCTGCCGCGGCAATAGAAAGGCCGCCCAGTAGTACAGCGGCGGACAAAAGAAGGGGGATTTTTTTCATACTTCCTCCGTGATGAGATAGCTCAGGGTCAGGAGGCTGTCGGAGAAATGGACGCTCTCCACCCGGACATCGGACCTGGAGATATCCAGCTCCGTATTGGTGAAATTCCAGATGCCGCGCACACCGCAGGCCACCAGGCGCTCCGCCATAGAGCTGGCGGCATGGTGGGGCACGGTGAGGATGCCCACGCTGGCGGGATGCTCGGCCAGATAGGCCTCCAGCTGGTCGATATGCAATACACTGGTACCGGCGATGACGCTACCCACCAGCTCCGGCAGAACATCAAAGGCGGCGCAAAGCTGGAAGCCGCTGGCCTCAAAGCGGAAGTTTTCAATCAGAGCGCGGCCCAGGTTGCCCGCGCCCAGAATCACGGCGGTATGTCCCTGATTCATCCCGAGAATGTCGGCGATTTCGTTGAGGAGCTTATCCACGTTGTATCCATAGCCCTGCTGTCCGAATTCGCCGAAACAGGACAGGTCCTGCCGGATTTGAGAGGCTGTCAATCCCATGGAAGTACCCAGGGCGCTGGAAGAGATGCGCACGACACCGGCCTGATTCAGGTCTGTCAGATGCCGGTAATACCGCGGCAGACGGCGGATAACCGCTTCTGATACCTTTTGTTTTCTCATGGAGTATCACACTCACTTAGTCTGTCATTGGTGTACCCGTGGCGGGAACACAGTATTTTATTCTATTGTATCGGATGGGGGAGTTTTTGTCAACTTTTTAACAGCTATTCTTGAACTGAATAGTTTCTTTCTATATACGAAAGAAGTTGTGAAAATTTTTTGGCGAAACCTCTTGCAAAGAGAGGAAGAGTGTGGTATATTATCTAAGCTGCTTCAAGTGAGCGGCAAAAATCCGGGTGTGGCGAAGTTTGGTATCGCGCCTGAATGGGGTTCAGGAGGCCGCTGGTTCAAGT
>DXDX01000154.1 GCA_019115265.1 Candidatus Flavonifractor merdigallinarum
GGATCAACAATCTGGAGAAGAGCATCCAGGTGGGAGCCAAGCTGGAGGTCTCCGGGGGCTATGGAAAGCAGGAGGAGCTCTTCTACGGCTATGTCTTTGAGTACTATCTGGAGTACAGCCGGGAGAGACCACCCCGTCTGGTGGTCAAGGGGATGGACGGTCTGGCCTTTCTGACCAGCTGCCGCGAGCCTGTTTACCATGGAAAGAAGAAGCCCAAGGCGGTGGTGGAGGAGATTCTCCGCAAGGCGGTCAGTGCCGGTTATGCGAAAAAGGTGCAGGTGGACAGCATGGATAATCTCCTCACCCCTCTGGTGAAGGAGCTGGTCAGCGATTATGACTACCTGCGCAAGCTGGCCGAGATGTACAATCTGAGCCTGCTGGCCATTCAGGGGGAGCTGATTTTCGGCGATTTGGTCAGCAGTTCCTCCCCCATCATCGCCCTGACGCTGGGGGCGGGCCTTTTGGACTTCCGCAAGCGCATCAGCCTGGAGCACCAACTGGGCAAGGTGGAGGTGCGGGGCAAGGACATCAACCAGAAGCGCATCATGGGCTCGGCGGACAATGTGACCGTGGGCGACCGCTCCAAAAAGTGGTCCGCCCAGCTGGCCCCCGCCCTTCGGAAGGCCGTCGCCCGGGAGTACAGCGAGTGCGTCCGCACCGAAGAGGAGTGTACCCGCCTGGCCCAGGCCCGGCTCAATGCCCAGGCGATGCTCCTGGTCCACGGAGAGGGGCGCTGTGTGGGGCTGCCGGAGCTGATTCCGGGGCGCTATGTTACCATCAAGGGCATTGACAGCACCACTGTGGGCGACTACTATATGGATTCTGTGACCCACCGCTTCAGCCGGGAGGGGTACTATACCGAGTTTACCGTGAAGGGGGCCAGAGCGTGAGCGTTTGGGAAGAGCTGAATAGGAGCTCGGGCGGCAGTTCCCGGGAGGATGATATGCGCCGTGTGGGTCTCTATCTGGGGGTAGTGACCAACATCAACGACGAGGAAAAACTCAACCGGGTCAAGTGTGTCCCCATTGAAAACGACGACGCGGAGGAGACAGACTGGTGTTATGTGATGGCTCCTCTGGGGGGCAAAAGCTGCGGTCAGTTCTTCTTCCCCAGCGTCAACGACCTGGTGGTGCTGGCCTACCTGGGGGGCGATCCCTGCCGCCCCATGGTGCTGGGGGGCTATTGGAATACCGAAGTGACGCCCCCTTACACCATCCAGGAGGGAAAGGTGTACAATTACTCCATCAAAACCCCCAGCGGCACCGAGCTCCTGTTCTATGACGAGCCAGACAAGCAGAAAGTGACCCTCACCCTGCCCAGCGGCACCGTACTCTCCATTGACGATGAGAAAAAGGCGGTGGCCCTCCAGGACAAGGGCGGGGAAAACGCCCTCACCATGGATTTGCAGGGGGGCAGCATTGAGCTCAAGGCCAAGGACAAGCTCACCCTCTCGGCGGGCAGCACCTCGGTGGTGCTGGAGTCCTCAGGGAACCTGACCCAGAAGTCGGATTCCAAGATTTCCCTGGAGACCGCCACGCTGGAGGAGAAGGGGAGCGCCAAGGTGGAGGTCCAGGGGGCCGCAGTGGAAGTGAAGGCGGACACGACGATGGATCTGCAGGCCACCGGCACCGCCACGGTCAAGGGAAAGATGGTCAACATCAACTGATTCCATCCCATTGGAAAGGAGGGAGAGACGGTGAACGGAAAGGAATTTCTGGGCCGGGGGCTGAAGTTCCCGCTCCAGGTGGACCCCAAAACGGGGAAAATTGCCATGGTGGAGCACGAGGAGGACATCCGGGAGGCCATTGGCATCATCCTGCGTACCGGGCGGGGCGAGCGGGTGATGCGCCCGGAGTTTGGCTCCAACACCATGGACTACGCCTTTGCTCCGGCCTCCAGCTCCCTGACCAACTCCATTGCCCACGAATTGCGCCTCCTCCTGCTGGAGCAGGAGCCCCGCATCCGGGATGTGGAAATTCGCTGTGAGGAGTTGAACCAGCGGGATGGCTCGGTGGTCATCTATGTGAGCTACACCGTGCGCAGCACCAATAACCGGTATAATCACGTCTATCCCTTCTATGTGACAGAGGGGTCGGAAGGGGGCGGCGCGGTATGAGACAGCCCATTCTGGACCCCAGAGGGCGGAAGGACATCATGGAACAGCTGGCCGCCCTGGCCCAATCCTATACGCCCGAGTGGCGGTATGAGGGGGCGGAGGACGACCCCGGTTCCGCCCTGGCGGAGCTCTATGGCGACATGTTCTATCAGACGGTGGACCGGATGAACTCGGTGCCCGGCAAGCTCCACACGGAATTTCTCAACCTCACCGGCTTTCGGATGCCTGACCCGGTGCCGGCGGCGGGACTGATGCAGTTTGACGCCCACGACACGGTGGAGGCCCCCGTGCCGGTTCCTGAGGGAACGCAGATCTTTGTGGAGGACGAGGCGGGGGAGAATGTCATCTACGAGACTGAGCGGCGCATTGAGTCCACCCCCGCCCAGCTCCAGGCGCTCTTCTATGTGGACCCCAGGGCGGAGATGATTCAGCGCCTGGCGCTGGACCGCCCCCAGCCCTTCTTTACCCCCGGCGAGGGGGAAAACCTCCAGTACCATCGCTTTTCGGTGAGCCAGAATGATGTGCTGGCTCTGGAGGGGCCCTGCACCGTGGAGGTGGAGCTGAACCAGGAGAGCAACTTCACAGAGGTGGAGACCGCCCAGCGCCTGACCGACCCGTCTCTGGGCCAGTGGACCTTCCCCGCCGGTGGAAAAGAGGTCCCCTTCACCCAGGTCCAGGCCCAGAATGGCTGTGTGATCCTCACCTATGAGGGGGCGGAGAAATTTACCCCCGATGAGAGGGGACACCGCACCATCACCTGTTCTGGCGACTTTGGCCGGGGAACGCTGCTTCTGGATGGGGTGTGCCTGCGCAGCCGTCCCCTGGAGCGGCGCCCCGTGGACAGTGTGTACAGCGGCGATGTGCCGCTGGAGCTGGGGGAGGGCGGCTACTGCTTCGGGCGGCGGCCCGCGCCCTACGCCATGTGCTACTTCCAGTCCAATCAGGCCTTCTGCAAGCGGGGCGCCCGGGTGAACCTGCGCCTGGAGGTGGCGGCCATTGTCACCGATTTGGTGGACCAGACCCCCCACTACCAGTTCACTCAGCGGATCATTGACAAGCGGGACGCGGTGGCGGTGGTGCCGGACGACGTGTATGTGGCGGAGGTGGCCTGGGAGTACTTTAACGGCCTGGGCTGGCGCTCCCTCACGGTGTCGGGCAGCCGCAATCCCTTCTCCTGTAAGCAGGAGGGGCCGCTGGAGCTGTCCTTTGACGTGCCGGACGACTTGGTGGAGACGGAAGTGAACGCCCAGCGGGGCTATTTTATCCGCGCCCGGGTGGTCCATGTGGAAAACCAGTTCTCCATGAGTCCCCGCTGGGTGGTCCCCTTCCTGAAAGGCGCGGACTGCGACTGGGCATATCCCAAGTGGGTGCCCATTGACTGGTGCCAGGCGGAGAACAACGGGGAGACGGTGTGCCTGGAGGAGGTATCTCAGGTGGAGCACCTCTCCTTTCCCGCCCTGCGGGGGCTGGAGGAGCACCCCAGAGCCATGTACTTCTGCTTTGATTCCTCTCCCCACGCCATGCCTCTGTCCATCCTCTTTGATGTGGCGGGGCGGGTGCAGCTGGAGGACAAGCTGCGCTTTGAGGCGTGGACGGGCAGCCGGTTTGAGCCGGTGCGGACGGTGGATTTTACCCACAATCTGCTCCACCCCGGCGTAATGCTGCTCTATCTCTCCAAACCTCTGCCCACCCATACACTTTTTGGGACACAGGGGTGTTGGCTGCGTCTGTGCCGTACCTCCTACCTGGAAAACAGCGGGGGCTGGCCCCGCGTCCGGGATATCCGGCTCAACATGGTGGAGGCGGTGCAGCGGGAGCGGGCAGAGGAGGAGCGCTTCTCCACCGGCCCCTACGAGGCCCACAAGATTCTCACCCTGCTCCACCGGCCGGTGCTGGACATCCAGGTGTGGGTGGACGAGGTGCGGGGCCTCTCTGTATCCGAGGCGGAGGAGCTGGCCGAGGCTATGCCGGACGGTGTGGAGCTGGAGTGGGACGACCGGGTGCTCACCCACTGCTGGGTGCGCTGGAGCCGCCGGGATGAGCTGGCTTTGGCGGGGCCGGGCGAGCGGTGTTTCAGCCTGGACCCCTATGCCGGGACGGTCACCTTCGGCAGCGGCGTCCATGGCCGGGTACCTCCAGAGGGGATGGAAAACCTGCGGGTGTGCTACTCCTACGGCGGCGGAAGCCGGGGTAACCGGCCCGCCGGGGCGGTGAAGCAGCTCATTGGAGCGCTGCCCCGCATCCGCCATGTGGAGAATATCACCCCCATGAGCGGGGGAACCGACCGCTTTTCCCCGGAAAAGGCGGACAGCATCGCCAACAAGCGCCTGCGCCACCGGGAGAGAGCCGCCGGGGTGCGGGATTTTGAGGAGATTGTCATGCAGGACTTCCCCCAGGCCCGGCACGTCAAGTGCTTTTCCGGGCGGGACGGGGAGGGGCACTACGCCCCCGGCCATGTGAGTGTGGTGGTGGAGGGCTGTGATCTGGACGACCGCCGGGTCACCGACGACCTGTGCGAGCGCATCTATGACGCCCTCTCCCGGCAGTGTGACTGTGTGCTGGCAGCGGAGGGGCGGCTCCATGTGGTGGGCTCCACCGTGATTACCGTCAGCAGCAGCGTGTCGGTGGAGATGGAAAACCCTGACTTGGGGGCGGCCACCCAGCAGGCCATTGCCCAGCGCCTGGAGGAGCTCATCAATGAGCGCTGGCGGGAGCGGGACATCGGCAGCCAGCTGCGCATCGCCCAGGTGTGGCAGACGGTGCGGGACACCCCCAATGTGCGCCTGGTGCGCAGCATTTTGCTGGAAGGCCGGTACGACCAGGCCGGTATCCAGCGGGTGGTGCCTCTGGAGGAGGACAACACCTTCCCCTACGCCACGGTAAAGAGCGGAACCCACCTTATCCAGGTGGAATAAGTCGATTGAGAAACGGGAGGGACGGCCTGTGCTGAAGGCGCGCAATCTGGACGACCAGACCTATGAGCAGATCGTAACGGCGGCGGAGGGCCGGCTTCCGTGGCTGTGTCCGTCTTGGACGGACCACAACGCCCATGACCCAGGTATCACCATCCTGGAGCTGATGGCCTGGTACAAGGAAATGCAGCAGTACCACATGAACCAGTTCACCGACGCGCTGCGGTGCAAGCTCCTCAAGCTGGTGGGGGTGACCCGCCGTCCGGCGGCCCCCGCCCGGTGTGCGGTGGAGCTGGACGCGCAGGACGCCAGCCGCCTGGCGGGCGCCCAGCTGACCACCCGGGAGGGGGTGCCCTTTGAGCTGGTGGAGGCCATCCCGGCGGTGCGCCCCTACCTCGCCTGTGTCCAGATGGTGCAGGGGGAGCGCACCGTGGAGGTGGGGGAGCTGCTGCGGGACCGGCGCATCACCTTCCAGCCCTTCGGCGGGGAGGGGGAGGAGCGGGCCACCCTGCGCATTGGCTTCTCCCAGCTGGGAGAGGGGCCGTTGCGGCTGTGGTTAGACGTGGTCCCCCCTGACGGAGTGCCCCGCAACCCCTTTGCCTCCCCGGAGCAGGCCCCCCGTGTCATTGCCTGGCAGTGCGAGGGGGCGGAGGATACCCAGGTGCTCTCCGACGAGACCCACGCCCTGAGCGTCAGCGGCTATGTGACCATTGCACATCGGGGGATGTGGCCCAAGGGGGAGAAGGGCCTGTACTGGCTGAACCTCTCCCTTGTTGACCCGGGCTGTGAGGAGCTGGTGCGCCTCTCTGACGTGTGGGCCCGGCGCTGGCCCGCCCTCCAGCAGGAGACCTGGGCCAGAAGCCACTTCTTCTGTGCCTCCCCCCAGGCGGACTGGACGGTGTGTCTGGCCGACGCCCAGGCCCTGGAGGGGAATCTGGCGGTGTTTGTGCGCACAAAGGAGCGCTGGGAGCAGACCGGCCAGTGGCAGGCCGCCGCCACCACCGAGGGGCGGGTGGTTCAGCTGGACACCTCCGGCGCGGTGATGGATGGGGCGTACAATGTGCTCATCATCAGCCTGGACCCGGTGCACAGCGACCGGTTGCTCTTTGACGCCAAGGGGCTGCCGGGGGAGACCTTTTTCCTGGATTTGGAGGGGCGCACCGCCCTGAGCGAGTCCTTTACCCTCCTGTGCGACACCTTGGATCGGGATGGACAGGTCCGGCCCGCCCTGTGGCGATGTGTGGAGGATTTCTACGCATGCGGGCCCCGGGACCGGGTCTTTACTTACGACCCCGTGCGGGAGACCATCACCTTTGGCGACGGGGAGCACGGCGCGCTCCTGCGCCGGGGAAAGGGCGCGGTGCTGGTGGCCCAGCTGGCCCTCACCTACGGCAGCGGGGGCAACATCCCCGGCGGAAGAATTCTGTCCTTTGTGGAGGACGGTCAGATGGTGTGCAGTCAGGCCGCCGTGGGCGGCGCGGACCGGGAGACGGCGGCCCAGGCCCAGGAGCGGCTTCTGGAGTTGCTGAGCACCACCTCCAAGTGCGTCTCCGCCGCCGACTATGAGCGTCTGGCCAGAGCTACGCCCGGTCTGCGCGTGGCGGCGGCCAAGGCCCTGCCCGCCTACGACCCCGACGAGCCCACCGGGGTGAGCCGGATGCCCACCGTGACGGTGGTGGTGGCCCCCGATGGCGCGGGGGAGCACCCCCTGCCCGATGAGCGCTTTCTGGACGCGGTGCAGCGCCAGCTGGACCGCGTGCGGCCCATCGGCATTCAGGTCAAGGCCGCGCCGCCAGTATATGTGGATGTAAACCTCTCGGTGGTCCTGCGGGGCGGGGAGGAAAATCTGGAGGCGGAGCTGGAGAAACGGGTGCGGACCTATCTGGAGCAAAACGGCATCGGCGCCCCGCTGCGGGCGGGGGACATCGCCGCGCTCGTTCAGAGCGCCCCTGGCGTGCTCCAGGTCCGGGAGGTGGATTTGCGCGTGCCCAGTCCGGGGTGCTACCAGAACGCGGAGGGAGATGTCCGTCTGCCCCGCCGGGCCATCCCGCGGCTGAAAGCGCTCCGGGTGGAGAAGCTGCCGGTGGAGCGGCTGGGGCGCTGAGATTGTAGGAAACAAGCAGAGGAGGGGAAGAGGACATGGAGCCGAGCCAGACACAGATGGTTTTTTGCTGCGCGGAACAGTGGATGGGCGGGTATTTTCACCACCTGGAGCCCTGGGGCGACGGACTGCGCCTGGACGCGGCCCGGGCCTCTGCCGGAGTCTACTGCCTGCCGGCGGTGGACAGCGGAGAGAACGGCTTTTGCTGGGGCCGGGTGAAGGTGGAGGCCGACCTGCCCCCCGACACCGCCCTGCGGGTGTATGCCTATGCCTCCGACTCCCGCCGCTGGGAGAACTGGGCGGATTTGGACGAGGGACTTCGGGCGCTGGAGGGAGAACCGATGCCGGTTTTGAGGACCCTCTTCGGTCCGGCTGTGGTGGAGGGCGGCGACTGCCGCCTGAAGGGGAGCGGCCGCTACCTGTGGCTGATGCTGGAGCTGGCCGCCACCGGGAACGCTTCCCCCGTCATTCACACCCTGCGGATTTGGATGGGCGGGGACCACATGGTGGACTACCTCCCCGCCATCTACCGGGAGGAGGACTTCACCCGCCGCTTCCTCTCTATCTTTGACAGCATGTTTGGGGACATGGAGCGGGCCATTGAAGCCCTGCCCGGCCGGATGGACTACGAGCACACGGAGGGAGAGCTGCTGCGCTACCTGGCCTCCTGGGTGTGTGTGGAGGAGGGGGGGACGCCGGAGGAAATCCGCGCCCGCATCCGCACCGCGCTGGAGGACTATGAGAAGCGCTACACGGTGGCGGGCGTGAAGCAGAGCGTGCGCCGCCTCACCGGGCGGGACCCCATCCTCATTGAGCATTTCCAGGTGTCCCCCAACCGGCCGGACTGCCGCAACCCCGAGCTCTACCGGCGGCTGTACGGGGAGGACCCCTACCGCTTCTTTGTGCTGCTGCCGGAGGACACCTTCTCCAGCCAGCGGGAGCGGGAGCAGTTCCAGCGGGCGATGGAGGAGGTCATCCCCGCCGGGCTGAGCATGCAGATGGTCCAGCTCAAGCCCTGTGTCCAGCTGGACTGGCACACCTATCTGGGGGTCAACTCCCGGGTGGGCGGCTATGTGCCGGCGGCCATTGACGAGCAGGTGACCATTCATTACGATACCACGATCGGAGGAGCCAACCATGAATAACACCAATTTTTTCCCCTTTGAGCGCAACCGCTATTTTTACGGCAAGCTGCTCACCGTCCGGGACTTTGAGGTGGAACAGCGGTACCACTGCACCAAGCGCTCTCTGCTCAACCGGCTGATCCATGGGGCCGGCGTGGTATGCGGCCTGGGGGTCACCGCCAGCGACGAGTCCACCCTGATGATTGAGAGCGGCATGGCCCTGGACTACCAGGGGCGGGAAATTCTGGTGCCCGAGACCCTGTTCCGCAAGCTCCAGATGCTGGAGGGGCAGGAGACCCTCAACGGCCGTCAGGACGCCTATCTCTGTCTGGCCTACCACGAGGAGGACGTGGAGCCGGTGAATGCCACCGGGGCTGAGACTGGGGACCAGCGGCAGTTTGATTTGACCCAGGAGGGCTACCGCCTCTTCCTCACCGCCGAGCCCCCCGCCTACCAGAGTCTGCTGGAGGCCGCCGGGCGGGAGAACGTGTCGGTGCTCTACCAGAGCGAGGATTTGATTCTGGTGCTGTCCGTCCCCTCCATCCTGTCCGCCGGGGAGGAGTTCCAGGCCCAGGTGCTGGTGGTCAAGCACGAAAAGACCCCGCCGGTCCAGTTCTCGCTGGAGGGGGAGAACACCTTTGTGGAGAGCGACAACGGCCGGGTGCGCCTGGCCTACCGGGAGAGCCGGGAAGAGAAGCGGTGCGTCTACACGGTGGACTTCCCCCTGCGCTCCAAGGCTCTCAGCGATGTGGACAGCCAGCTCTTCCCCGCCGGGTGTGAGCTCAATGTGGAGCTGGGCAGCCACCACTATAAAAATTATCTGACGGTGGAGGCGCTGGTCCACCTGTGCCGCAGCCAGGAGGAGAGCCGCCTGCGCTGCCGCCAGATGGACGATTTGAGCCGCCACCTGCGGGGCCGGGATATCCCCCTGTATCTGGCCAAGCTGGAGCTCATCCACTCCGCCGGCGGGGTGTTTGTGGGGGCGGTGACCAACCTGCCCTTCCAGCAGGCCGTCTCCAGCGAGGGGGAGAGCAAGGCGGGCGGCGCCGGTGACCTGGCGGTGACCACCTCGGTGCGCAGCCTGGAGTACTGGCAGAAGCCCGACGTAAAGGCGGTGTATCAGCCCTCCGCCGGGACCCTCCACCTGGACTTCGGCATCCCCTCCCCCGAGCAGTACGACTACGCCGTGGCCCATGGCACGGTGGATTTGACCATGCCCGGCGGCATCCGGGTCAACAGCCGGGTCTATTCCCAGGAAATTGCCCACGGGCTGGGCGTCGGAGCGGTGGATGTCCGCCTGAGCGTGGAGTTCCCCGACCGGGAGAGCGGGGAGACCGCTCTGCTGTGCGGCAACAGCGAGGTCTTTAAGTCCAAGAATATCAAGGTCTCGCCCCCCTGGGTGGAGGCGGCGGCGGTGGTGTACCCCGAGCGGGGCACCATGCGCATCGGCCTGTGGCTCCACGATACGGTGGATGGCAATTTGGTGCGGGTACACTACTTTGTGCAGAAGCCGGAGCGGGACACCAGCCGCATCCTGTCCCAGCGGCGGGTGAGTTTGACGGTGACGCCGGAGTTCTCCCGTCTGAGCCGTCGGGGCAAGCTCCAGCTCCAGGCGGAGGTGGTGGGCTCCGAGGATAAGAGCGTGGTGTGGAGCGTGAAGGAGGAGAACGGCGGCGCCATCGACCGCAACGGTCTCTATCAGGCCCCCGAGCTGCCCGGCACCTATGAGATTACCGCCACGGCGGGGGTGGATGAGTCGGTGAGCGCCAGCGCCTTTGTGATTGTGGAATAACCGGGGATTCCAGCGGGGCGGAGGAATCCAATTTGGCGGAGAGGAGAGGGCTTTGTGGATACCATGCTGGTACGGGAGCGCTATAAGGTGGTCCGGGTGCCCGATGTCCGGGAGAATTACGCCTTTGCCGAGGCGGTGGACATTCTGGACCGGGAGAAGCGGGGCTGTATCCTGAATTTCTACGAGGGTCCTCTCCTGCGCACCTATCTGGACTGCTTTGACAAAATGTCCGCCTGCCCCGCGTTTCAGGGGATGTTCCTGGAGGGGGAGAGCCTGGTCACCGTCTTTCAGGACTGCGGCGGGTTCCCCATTGACCGGGTCTTTTACCGGGGGGACCGCCACACCTGGCAGTCCCGGCTGGACTACGCCGAGCAGCTCTTTCACCAGGCCCTCAACATGGCCGACCTCCCCCCGGCGGTGAGCTGTGCGGTGTTTTTGTCGGAAAATCTGCTGGTGGATGAGAAGAGCGGGGAGCTGCGCCCCCGGTATCACGTCATTCCGCTGGAGGGGATGAACCCCCGGGAGCTGGTCTATCTGACTGGCGACCACGCCCACAAGATTTTGCTCTCCCGCTTTGCCTCTCCACGGGCGGAGCTGGAATTTTTGGATGAGCTGGAGCGGGGGACCTGTACCAATGTGGTGCAGCTCTACTCCCTGTGGCGGGCTCGGAGCCAGGAAATCCGGGCCGCCTATGAGGCGCTGGAGAAACAGAACTTTTTCCGCCGCTGGTGCGCCCTTCTCTGGGGGCGGATTCGGTGGAGCGCCGCCCGGCGAAAGGGAAGGTGAGGAACATGGCTGGAGTGAAAAAATGGGGGGTCTTTCTTCTTGTTCTGGTGCTGCTGGGCGGAGGAGCCGCCCTGCTGTTCTGGGATTTGGGGAGCGAGTGCCTGTCTGTGCTGCGGGACGGCAGGGCCCAGGCCGGTTATCTGATGGCCGCCTCCAACGCGGAGGGGGGCATTTACGCCCTGGGAAGGGAACAGGGACAATATGTGCTGGTTCTGGGCGACCAGACGGGGAAACGCACCGATTACTGGAAGCTGACCGCGGAGGGACTGCCCCAGGACAGTGTTCCAACGGTGCTCTACCCGGCGGCGGGCGGGGCGGTATATCTGGGCCTCTATGATACCGAAGAGTCCCAGACCTATCTCCAGCTCTACCGCATTACCGAGCGGGGTAAGACCGCGGAGCTGCTGCTCAACGAGCCCTGTACCGGGGAGAATCTCCGGGAGCAGATGGCCAGCATCCGCCTCTCCGACTTCGCGGAGGTGGACAATGTGGTCACCTTTGCCCTGATTCAGGGGGAGAATGTCACATTCTACCAGCGCTTGAGCGCGGAGAGCGGTCTGGAGGCGCTGGAGCAGGTGACGCAGCCGGGGGTGCAGGGGGCGCTGGCCCTGACGGACGGTACTTTGGTGATGGCGACAGAGGACGGCCTCATTCGGACCGACCGGACTACCATTCCCTTGACGAATGGCGAAATTGTTATAAAATTGATTCAGGCTGGCACAGGCGTTTATTACATAGACGGTGCCGGTCTTAAGGTGTTTTATGCGGACTTTGCCGATTGGAAGCCCTACGCCTATCTGGAGCTGGAAAAAGACGCCTACGATTTGGATAACTGCACCGATTTGTGGGTGACCCGGGACGGGAATGCTCTGCTGCTGATGGGGGGCGACACCCTGCTGCTGGACCGGGGGAGCGGCGTGTCCGACTTGAGCGGGATGCTCTGCCGTCCTGCTGGACAGTGTGTGCTGATTCTGGCGGGGCTGGTGCTGGGTGTGCTGGTGCTCACGGTAGTGCTGTGGTATGTGGTGTGTGAACAGCGGCAGTTCCGCATTCCCCTCCTGGTGCGCTGGGGCGCGCTGACCATTGCGGTGGCATGTTTGGGGACCGCTATTCTCATTCGGGGGACGGTGCGCCCCGCCAGCCAGGCGGCCATGGCGCGGGAGGCCGCCAGTCTGATGGGGGCGGTTGCCGCGCAGACCCTCCAGCGGTACAATCTCACCGACAGTGAACTCCCCGTCAGTCTGGGCGACAGTCTGGCCGCGGCGGAAGGGGATTTTTACCGCGATGCGGCGGTTTCCGTGTACCAGATGGGGGAGAATCAGACCTGGACCCTGACCGGGAGCAACCAGGGCCAGCGTTCGGGAGTGCGGGCGGAGATGAGCGCCAGCTTTGATGGCACCCAGGTGGCCAAGGCGATGGAGACCGGCTCCCTCTTCTGGAGCCGGAGGGAGGGTGGGGAGACCCACTATCTCCTCTACCGCACAGACGGAAATACTCTGCTGGCGGTGGATGTCAACGGCTCCGCCCTGGTGGCGGAGGGACAGCTGAGCAGCCAGTGGATGGAGCGGGGCCTCATTGCCCTGTCGGTGCTGCTGAGTGCGCTGGCCCTGGCTATTTTGAGCCTCATCACCATCGGCCTGCGCCGATCCCTCCTGGGAATGGAGCGCCTGGCGGCCGGGGAGCGGGAGGTCCTGGTGGCACAGGGGGGCGGCGATGAGCTGGCCAGTCTGGCCGACGATGTGAACGCCCTCTCCGGGGCGCTCCAGGAGATGGAGCGGCAGCAGAGCGAGCTGGCCCAGTCCTACCGCCGCTTTGTGCCCGAGCGGGTGCTGTCCCTCCTGGGCAAGACCACCATCCACGAGGTGGACAAACAGACCTTTGTCTCCCGCCATCTGGCCACCATGATGCTGTGGTTCCGCTTCCCGCCCCAGGTGTACGAGAAGAGCGGACGGGAGCTCTTTGATAACCTCAACGAGGTCATTGAGCGCACCGCCTCCATTGTCACACAGAATGGGGGCACTGTGTTCAACTTCGCCTACGACGGCTATGACGCCGTGTTTGAGGGGGGGAGCGCTGCGGCGGTGAGCACCGCTGTGGCGGTGCAGCAGGAGATTCTGGACATGAATCAGGAGCGGGAGGCCGCCGGAAAGCCGCCGGTCACCGTGCGCATCGCCCTGGACGAGGGCAACGTGATGCTGGGCGTGGTGGGTGACGAGACCCAGATTGAGCCCACCTCCATCTCCTCCAGCTTTGCCATTGTCAAGCATCTGGTGGAGCTGTGCGGGCGTCTGGGCGCCAACATTCTGTGTACCGAGGCGGTCATGGAGGGCGCCAGGGGCTACGGCTGCCGTTATATGGGCAAGTGCCTGGAGAGCGGGGAGGCCATCCGCACCTATGAGATCTTCGAGGGAGACCCCTATGAGATCCGCAAGGTGAAGGAGGCCACCGGCGAGCGCTTCTCGCAGGGGGTCTATGCCCTCTATGGACGGGATTTTTCCCAGGCCAAGCAGATTTTCCTCAGCTTGGTCCACCACAACACCGGCGATGGTGGGGCGCGGTATTATCTGTACCTGGCCGATCAGCTGGAAAAAAAGCCGGATGAGACCATCAGTCTGGACTCCGGCATGTGAGGACATCCCGTCTCACCCGAGAAAAAGGAGGACCGCGTGATGGCGACAACACAACTGGACATCATCCGCCAGCAGGCGGAGGCGGCGGCCCGCAATGCAGTGAGCCGGGCCACAGGGGAGCTGCGGCGGGACACCAGCCTGGTGAGCCAGGCCTCCCGCATGACAGGGAAGGCGTTTCAGGCGGGAGAGGAGGCTCTGCGCGGCCAGATGGGCCGCACCCGCCGCCACCGCCGCCACCGCGC
>DXDX01000155.1 GCA_019115265.1 Candidatus Flavonifractor merdigallinarum
TATGACTTTTTCTGTGGCAACGGGCTTGCCCAAATCAAAGTTACCTGTCTTGCATGGCAGTACAACACTGTCCTCATAGGCGGAAAGTTCCCGCCCAAATGGCACCGCACCGGCGCAATCCCACCGCAGAGGAAATTTAGCCCGGTTGCGCATTGGGGGAGTGCAGAGGGGGCAGCGCCTCCTCTGCGCTTTCTTTCCCACCGCTTTCTTTGGCAAAGAAAGCGGTGCTCCCGCCGAGTAGGCGGCCTGTCCGGCGAGGGCAAAATTTCCCCAGCTTGGTTGGGCAGATAACCGCATTAAAACGTGCACCGCGCCGCAGTCTTATACAAGACTGCGGCGCGGTGCTGTTTGGAAAGGATGGGTTAGTTCTTTTTGGCAGGCTCACTCTTGGGGAGAATGAGGTTGAGGAAAATCGCCATGATGGCGGTGACCACCACGGGGGAGGAGCCGAACACCATGGTCACCCACTGGGGGAAGCCGGCCAGGCAGCCCTGGACCTGGCTGATGCCCACGCCCATCGCCACGGACAGACCCACCACGGTGCGGGCGCGCATGTCAAACTTATCCGAGGTGATCATGCTGACGCCGGTCATGGTGATCATGGCAAACACCGACACCGTGGCGCCGCCGATGACGCTCTGGGGAATGGTGGTGAGGACGGAGGAAATCTTGGGCACAAAGCCGGCCACCGCCAGCACAATGGCGGCGAATGCGAACACCGCCCGGTTGATGACCCGGTTCACGGTGACAATGCCCACGTTCTGGCTGTAAGAGGCGGTGGGGAGACCGCCAAACAGAGCGCCTACCACGCTCATGACGCCCTGGCCGATGATGCCGCCCTGGAGCTCTCTGTCGGTGGGCATACGGTCCATGCCGCCGATGGTGGTGGAGCTCAAATCGCCGATGGTCTGCACGGCGTTGACCATGTACACAATGGCCAGAGAGACAATGGCGCTGGGCTCAAAGGCGATGGGGAAGTACATGGGCATGGGGACCTGGAAGACGCCAGCCTGTCCCACGGCGCTGAAGTCCACCAGACCCAGGGGGATGGAGATGATGTAGCCCACAATCATACCCCACAGGATGGCGCCCAGCTTGAGCACGCCCTTGGTGAAATTGTTCAGAATCAGCACCACCAGGAAGGTGATGAGGGCCACCGCCCAGCTCTTGGGGGAGGCGTAGTCCGGCTTGCCCACGCCGCCGGCCATGTACTTGACAGCGGTGGGATAGAGGGACAGGCCGATGGTGAAGATGACAGTGCCGGTGACCAGAGGCGGGAAGAGCACACGAATCTGCTTGACAAAGACGCCGAAGAGAATGGCCACGATGCCGCCGACGATTTCAGCGCCCAGAATGGCGGGCAGGCCGAACTCGCCGCCGATGGCCTGGAGGGTGGGGACATAGGCAAAGCTGATGCCCATGATGACCGGCAGGCGGGAGCCCACCGGACCGATGGGGAACAGCTGGAGCAGCGTGGCCAGAGCGGTGACCAGCAGGGAGACCTGGATCAGAAGGGTCTGATCCGCCCCGGTGATGCCGCAGGTACCAGAGACCATAATGGCCGGTGTGACGATGCCAACTACCGCCGCCACCACATGCTGCATTCCGAGCGGTACCGTTTGGCCCAGAGGAGGTACGCCTTCATATTGAAAGACCGACCCACTCTTGGTTGGAGACGCGTTTTTCATCAATTCCACCTCACAAACTTTTTTCTGACAAAAAATATTTTGTTGTCACTAAAACTATACCGTTCCTTTGGACGAGATTCAAGAGAAAACTGACTAGTTCACTCCCAAAAAACAAGCCAAATTTTGTAGGAATTTACAAAAAGTTTTTGCTGGGAGTCCGGAATGGTTGTGGTTGTGCGGGGATGGATGCCTGCAAAGAGGGACAGACCCGGGCGAATTTCCGCCCGGGTCTGAGCATTGCGTCAGGTCTTTAGCCCGGACCGGGGGGTGCGTTTACTGGTGAATGATGGTACCAGTCTTACCGGCCACGCCATCCTTGGCCTTCTCCAGCAGGGTAATGAGCGCGGTGCGGCCCGGCTTGGACTGGGCGAATTGCAGCGCGGCCTGCACCTTGGGCAGCATGGAGCCGGGGGCAAACTCGCCGTCGGAGATGTACTTCTCCGCCTCGGCGGGGGTGAGCTCGTCCAGCCACTTTACATCGGGCTTGCCGAAGTGGATAGCCACCTTCTCTACGGCGGTGAGAATGATGAGACAGTCGGCGTCCAGCTGCTGGGCCATGACGCAGGAGGCGAAGTCCTTGTCCACCACAGCCGCGGCGCCCTTCAGATGGTGGCCTTCCGTCTTAAAGACGGGGATGCCGCCGCCGCCGCAGGCCACGACCACATGGCCGGCGTCAGCCAGGGCCTTGACGGTCTCAATCTCCGCAATCTCCTGGGGCTTGGGGGAGGCCACAACCCGGCGATAGCCGCGGCCCGCATCCTCCACCACCTGGTAGCCGCGCTCGGCCACCATCTTGTCCGCCTCTTCCTTGGTCATAAAGGAGCCGATGGGCTTGGTGGGATTCTGGAAGGCGGGGTCCTCGGGGTCCACAATCACCTGGGTCAGCACGGTGGCTACCCCCTTGTGGATGCCCCGGTCCAGCAGCTCCTCCCGCAGGGCGTTCTGCAAATCATACCCGATGTAGCCCTGGCTCATAGCTACGCACACCGACAGAGGGCAGGGGATGTACTTCTCGGGATTGGAGCGGGTCAGCTCAGTCATGGCCGCCTGAATCATGCCCACCTGGGGGCCGTTGCCATGGGCGATGATGACCTCATGCCCCTCTTCAATCAGGTCGGCAATGGCCTTGGAGGTCTGCTTTACGGCCACCATCTGCTCCGGCAGGTTGTTGCCCAGCGCGTTGCCGCCCAGGGCGATTACGATCTTCTTACCCATATATCTGGCACCTCTTTATTTGTTATCTCGATTACTTTTATGGAAAAATTCCGAAATAGAAATGGTTGAGCCCGGACAGCGGCAGGGGTGCTGCCGCCGCCCGGGCCGTTCCACTTTCCAAAAGGAACTATCAGCAGACGTGAGGGACGGAGGCGAAACCGTTCACGCCGGCCTAGCGGGAAAAGGGGTTGAGCTCCAGCTTACTTCTGGAACCAACGGGCGATGCCGCGCTCCTCCAGGGCCTTCAGAGTGGCCTGGGGGTCCTTGCACTTGGCCAGGAAGATCATGGCGGCGATGATGTAGGGCTTGAAGGAGGCCTCCTTGTACAGGGGGTCACGATAGCGGTCAAACACGCTGGCCTCCACCTCGCCGTCCTTGCAGGAGACGTCGTTGATGTCGGCGGGCAGGCAGTGCATGTACAGGGCCTTGCCGTTGCGGGTGGTCTTCATGAGCTCCTCGGTGCAGCACCAATCCTTGTGGTTGGCGTTCTGAGCCAGCAGCTCCTTCTCCAGAGCCTTGATGCCGTCGGTGTCGCCCTCAGCATACAGGTTGGTGCGCTTCTCCATAGCGGCGAAGGGGGCCCAGCTCTTGGGGTACACGATGTCGGCGTCCTCAAAGGCCTCGGCCATGGAGTGGGTCTTGGTGAAGGTGCCGCCGGTCTTGGCGGCGTTGGCGGCGGCCACGGCCTCCACCTCGGGCATGACCTCGTAGCCCTCAGGATGGGCCAGCACCACGTCCATGCCGAAGCGGCTCATCAGGCCGATGACGCCCTGGGGCACGGAGAGGGGCTTGCCGTAGCTGGGGGAGTAGGCCCAGGTCATGGCCACCTTCTTGCCCTTCAGGTTCTCCACGCCGCCGAAGTGGTGGATGATGTGGAGCATGTCAGCCATGCACTGGGTGGGGTGGTCGATGTCGCACTGGAGGTTGACCAGGGTGGGCTTCTGCTCCAGCACGCCGTCCTTGTGGCCGGCGGTGACGGCGTCCACCACCTCGTGCATGTAGGCGTTGCCCTTGCCGATGTACATGTCGTCCCGGATGCCGATGACGTCGGCCATGAAGGAGATCATATTGGCGGTCTCCCGAACGGTCTCGCCGTGGGCGATCTGGCTCTTGCCCTCGTCCAGATCCTGCACCTCCAGGCCCAGCAGGTTGCAGGCGGAGGCGAAGGAGAACCGGGTGCGGGTGGAGTTGTCCCGGAACAGGGAGATGCCCAGGCCGGAGTCGAAGATCTTGGTGGAGATGTTGCGCTCCCGCAGATTGCGCAGGGCGTCGGCCACGGCAAACACGGCGGCCAGCTCGTCGTCGGTCTTCTCCCAGGTGAGGAAGAAGTCACCCTCGTACATGTCCTTGAAGTTCAGGCTGTTCAGCTTGTCGATATATTTCTGCAGATTTTCCATTGCGGCAATCTCCTTTTCTGTTTTTTGAATGGATAATTGATAATTGAGAATTGAAAATGGGCGGTTATGCAGCCGGTTCCGTCTCCTGTGCCGCGGTCACGCGCGGAGAATTATCAATTATCCATTGTCAATTTTCAATTACTGGATGTCGTTGTCCGTCTTGCCCGCCCGGAACTGGGACACGTCGGCGGTCTTGTTCTCCTCCCTGTACAGGCCGGGCACGGCGGCGTACAGGGCGGCGCAGGTCACCAGATCCCCCTTCCAGGTGATCTCATTGGGGGCGTGGGCCTGGCTCTCGGCGCCGGGGCCGAAGCCCACGCAGGGGATGCCGTAGCGGCCCTGGATGGCCACGCCGTTCGTCGAGAAGGTCCACTTGTCTATGAGCGGGCGGTGACGCAGGTGCATGGCGCCCTCGGGTCCGATGCTCTCGGCGCCCCACAGCGCGTGGTGCGCGTCCACCACGGCCTGGACGTGGGCGGCGTTCTCCTTGTTTATCCAGGTGGGGAAGTAGCACTCGGTCTCATAGACCTCGCCGGTCCACGACGGGCGGTCGTACATGTACATGCTGACCTTCACGTCGTCGCCGTACTTCTTCACGTTCGGCAGGTTCCGGATCTCCTCCAGGCA
>DXDX01000156.1 GCA_019115265.1 Candidatus Flavonifractor merdigallinarum
GGAAAGAAAAGGCGGAGAGGGGAACTTCTCGTTCCCCTCTCCACTCCCCTCCAAAAGGGCGGCCTTTTTAGGGGGCCGCCCCATTTCTGGCGGTGACTTTCAATCTTTATAGTTACCTGTCTTGCATGGTAGTACAACGCTTTCCGCATAGGCAGAAAGCCTGGTTCAAATGGCACCGCACCGGCGCAATCCCTCCGCAGCAGAAATTTAACCCGGTTGCGCATTGGGGGGAGTGCAGAGGGGGCAGCCCCCCCTCTGCGCTTTCTTTCCCACCGCTTTCTTTGGCAAAGAAAGCGGTGCTCCCGCTGAGTAAGCGGCCCGCGCGGCGAGCGCAAAACCCACCGGCTTGGGCGGGCGGAATACCCCTAACGGAACTTCTTACTCTCCGCCACCGCCAGCTGGTCACAGCGGTTGTTGTAAGGGTTGTCGGCGTGGCCCTTGACCCAGTGGAGGTGCACTGTGTGGTACTCGCACAGCTCCAGCAGCACCTCCCAGAGGTCGGGGTTGAGGGCGGGCTTTTTGTCCGACTTCACCCAGCCCCGCGCCCGCCAGCCCTTGGCCCAGCCCTTTTGGAGGGCGTCAATGACATACTTGGAGTCAGAGTAGAGCTCCACGGTACAGGGCTCCTTCAACGCCTGGAGGGCGGTAATCACCCCGGTGAGCTCCATGCGGTTGTTGGTGGTATGGGCCTCTCCGCCGGAGAGCTCCTTTTCATGGGCTCCATACTGCAAAATCGCCCCCCAGCCGCCGGGGCCGGGGTTTCCGGAACAGGCCCCGTCGGTGTAAATGGTGACTGTTTTCATGGATTACTCCTGCTCCGGGGCTTCTGCCGCCGTCTCACCCTCCACGGCGGGCGTTTCGGCGGTGTCCTCCACAGTCTCTTCCTCTTCGTGGTCGGTGCGGGCAATGGAGATGACCTTCACCCCGTCGCTCAGGTTCATCACCTTGACGCCCTGGGCAGTGCGGGAATAGATGTTGATGCCGGCGGCATGGGTGCGGATGATAATGCCGTCGTCGGAGATAATGAGAATGTCGTCCTCGTCGCTGACCACCTTCACACCGGCAATGGGCCCGGTCTTTTCGGTGACCTGGTAGCCCTTCAGACCGTAGCCGCCCCGGTTCTGGGGGCCATCGGCACGGATATACTCGTCCATGTCGGTGCGCTTGCCATACCCGTTCTCGGTAATCATGAGCACCTGGTGTCCCCGCTTGGCCCGAGCGGCGCCCACCACATAGTCGCCGGGGCGCAGCTTGATGCCACGTACGCCGTAGGCGTCCCGCCCCATGCAGCGCACATCCGTCTCCTTGAAGCAGATGGCCATGCCCTCATGGGTGACAATGAGAATGGCCTGGTCGCCATCCGTCTCCCGCACGGCGATCAGCTCGTCCCCCTCCTCCAGGGTGATGCAGCGGATACCCGCCTTTCGGGCAGTATTGATGGAGGCGAGCTGGATACGCTTGACGGTGCCGTTTTTGGTGACCATGACCAGATAGCGGTTTTCGGGGAACTCCCGCAGGTGAATCATGGCGGTGACCTTCTCATCGCTCTCCACCGGCAGAACGTTCACCAGATTGGTGCCCTTGGCGGTGCGCCCCGCCTCGGGAATCTGGTAGCCCTTCTTGCGGTGGACCCGGCCCTTGTTGGTGAAGAAGAGGATATAGTCGTGGGTGGATGCGGTAAAGACCGTGTCCACATAGTCCTCCTCCTTGGTGGCCATGGCGGTGATACCCTTTCCGCCCCGGCGCTGGGCCCGGTAGGTGGAGGCGGGCAGGCGCTTGATATACCCGGCGGCGGTGAGGGTAAAGACACACTCCTCCTCTTCGATGAGGTCCTCGATGTCCAGATCGTCCTCCACAAAGCCGATTTCCGTCTTGCGGTCGTCGCCGTACTTGTCCCGGATTTCGGTGAGCTCGTCCTTGAGCACCCCCCGGAGCATGGCCTCATTGGAGAGGAGCTCGTTGTAATACTCAATTTTCTTCATGAGCTCGGCGTACTCGTTCTCCAGCTTCTCCTTCTCCAGGCCCTGGAGGCGCTTGAGCTGCATGTCCAGGATGGCCTGGGACTGGACCTCGTCCAGCCCAAAGCGCTCCATCAGCTTCTCCTTGGCGTCGTCGTACCGGGAGCGGATGATGCGGATGACCTCGTCAATGTTGTCCTGGGCGATGAGCAACCCTTTCAGCAGATGGGCCCGCTCTTCCGCCTTCTTGCGGTCGTAGATGGTCCGCCGGGTGATGACCTCCTCCTGGAAGGCGATATATTCGTCCAGAATCTGACGCAGGGAGAGAATCTTGGGCTGCTTCTGGTTGTTCACCAGCGCCAGCATCACAATGCCGAAGGTGGTCTGCATCTGGGTCTGGGCAAAGAGCCGGTTGAGCACCACCTGGGGGTTGGCGTCCTTTTTCAGCTCAATGACAATACGCATGCCCTTCTTGCCGTCCGACTCGTCCCGCAGACCGGAGATACCCTCCAGGCGCTTGTCGTGGACCTGCTCGGCAATATTCTCCACCAGGCGGGATTTGTTCACCTGGTAGGGCAGCTCGGTCACAATGATGCGGGTACGGTTCTGGCCGAATTCCTCAAACTCCGTCCGAGCGCGCACCCGGATGTGGCCTTTGCCGGTGGCGTAGGCCGCCCGGATGCCGCTGCGGCCCATGATGATGCCTCTGGTGGGGAAGTCGGGACCCTTGATGTGCTCCATCAGATCGTCCAGCCCCGCCTCGGGGTTATCCAGTACGCAGATCACCGCGTCAATAACCTCCCGCAGGTTGTGGGGCGGGATGTTGGTGGTCATGCCCACGGCGATACCGGAGGACCCGTTCACCAGCAGATTGGGGAAGCGGGAGGGCAGCACACGGGGCTCTTTCAGGGACTCGTCAAAGTTGGGGTCCCAGTCCACCGTGTCCTTCTCAATGTCCCGCAGCATCTCATTGGCAATCTTGGCCATGCGGGCCTCGGTATAACGGTAGGCAGCCGGGGGATCGCCGTCCACCGAGCCGAAGTTACCGTGGCCATCCACCAGCATATAGCGCATGGAGAAGTCCTGCGCCAGGCGGACCAGGGCGTCATAGACGGACTGGTCGCCGTGGGGGTGGTACTTACCCAGCACGTCGCCCACACAGGTGGCCGACTTCTTAAAGGGCTTGTCGCTGGTGAGGCCGCTCTCATACATGGAGTAGAGAATGCGCCGGTGGACCGGCTTCAAACCGTCCCGCACGTCGGGCAGCGCCCGGCCCACAATGACGCTCATGGCGTACTCAATGTACGCATCCTGCATCTCATGCTCCAGATTGATCTCCACGATCTTCTGATCGGGAAAGGAAATGTCCTGCACTTCCTTGTCGTTCTTTGCCATTTCCATTCCCTCCTTAGTAGTCCAGATTCATGGCCCGGCCGGCGTTCTGCTCGATATACTCCCGGCGGGGCTCCACCTTCTCCCCCATGAGGAGGGTAAAGATCTCGTCGGCCTTCACCGCGTCGGCCATGGTGATGCGCTTCAGCGTGCGGGTGCGGGGGTCCATGGTGGTCTCCCACAGTTCGTGGGGGTCCATCTCGCCCAGGCCCTTGAAGCGGGAGATGTCCACCTTGGCGTTGGGATTGTCCCCCCGCAGCTCAGCGGAGATGGCGTCCCGCTCCTTCTCGTCAAAGGCCAGACGCACCTGCTTGCCCCGTGTCAGCTTGAAGAGCGGGGGCACGGCGGCGTACACATAGCCCTTGTCAATGAGGGGGCGCATAAAGCGGAAGAAGAAGGTGAGGAGCAGTGTGCGGATGTGGGCGCCGTCCACGTCGGCATCGGCCATGATAATGACCTTGTGATAGCGCAGCTTCTCCAAATCAAAGTCGTCCCCAATGCCCGCGCCCAGAGCGGTGATGACGGGGGTAAGCTTGTCGTTTCCGTATACCTTGTCCGCCCGGGCCTTCTCCACGTTGAGCATCTTACCCCACAGGGGGAGAATGGCCTGGAAGCGGGAGTCCCGCCCCTGCTTGGCGGAGCCGCCGGCGGAGTCGCCCTCGACGATGTAAATTTCAGTAAGGGCGGCGTCCCGCTCGTAGCAGTCGGCCAGCTTGCCGGGGAGTGTGGCCCCATCCAGGGCGTTTTTCCGGCGGATGTTCTCCCGGGCGCGGCGGGCAGCCTCCCGGGCGCGGGAGGCAGTCATGGCTTTCTCCACGATGGTGCGGCCCACGGCGGGATTCTCCTCCAGATATTCCTCCAGCTTGTCGCTAACCACCGCGTTGACCATGGTGCGGATTTCCGCGTTGCCCAGCTTGGCCTTGGTCTGGCCCTCAAACTGGGCCTCGGTGAGCTTCACCGAGATGACGCAGGTGAGCCCCTCCCGGCAGTCCTCGCCGGAAACCTTGTCGTCGTTCTTCAAAAGGCCGATTTTCCGGCCATAGGCGTTGAGGGTGTTGGTGAGGGCGCGGCGGAAGCCCTCCTCGTGCATACCGCCCTCGGGGGTGTGGACGTTGTTGGCGAAGGAGACCATGACCTCCTGATAGCCGTCGTTGTACTGCATGGCCACCTCCGCCATACAGTCCTCCCGGCTGCCCGCCATGTAGATGACATCCTCGTGGAGGGGGGTCTTGTTCTTGTTGATGAACTGGACAAACTCCCGGATGCCCCCCTCATAGCACATGTCGTGCTCCTGCTCCATGCCGGGGCGCAGATCCACGGTGCGGATGCGCAGGCCCGCGTTGAGGAATGCCTCCTCCCGCATGCGGGTGTGGAGAGTCTCATAGTTGAATTCCAGGGTATCAAACATCTCGGGGTCGGGCTTGAAGGTGACGGTGGTGCCGGTGTACGCCGTCTCCCCCACCACCGTCATCTCCTGGGTGATGTGGCCCCGTGCAAACTTCATCTCGTAGATTTTGTTGTTTTTGTGGACCTGGACCTCCAGCCACTCGGAGAGGGCGTTCACCACACTGGCGCCCACGCCGTGGAGGCCGCCGGAGACCTTGTAGCCCCCGCCGCCGAACTTGCCGCCGGCGTGGAGGATGGTGTACACCACCTCCAGAGCGGGGCGGCCGGTCTGGGGCTGGATGTCCACCGGGATACCACGGCCATTGTCGGTAACGGTGATGGTATTGCCGGGGTTAATGGTGACGGTGATGTCGGTACAGTACCCGGCCAGCGCCTCGTCAATGGCGTTGTCCACAATCTCATACACCAGGTGGTGCAGCCCCGACTCACTGGTGGAGCCGATATACATGCCCGGGCGCTTGCGCACCGCCTCCAGGCCCTCTAACACCTGGATTTCTGAGCCGGTGTATTCATGCTCCACTTGTGTGGAGCGCAGTTCATTCGGTTCCTTCAATTCAGACATAGTAACCTCCGCATGTGTTTGTTCGCGCTGCGTCTGGCGCCTGGGTGCGGACGAGACGGCCCGGTCCGTTCCCACGCGCCACACGCAGCCGCGTGGAATCCCGCCCAGTCCCATTTCTGGGACAGAGCGGGACCTTTCTCTCTCGAATCCTGGAATTCCTTCTCCCCTGCCTGGAAGAGCAGCTCCTCCCCGCTGGGTAGGTTCAAACGGCCTTGTTCACTCGAACTGGTTGTTTTCCGCCCGGCGCAGCAGGGTGGCCGGGGAGAGCTGGGACAGATAGACCATGGTGCCCAGCTCCGACTGGCACAGGACAAAGGATTTGGGCACATCCATGGACACGTCCACCAGCTCCCCCTCCCGCTCCGCCCGGCTGAGAAACGCCCGGGTGCGGTGGGAGGAGGTGGTGTTATCCAGGTCAAAAATGCCGATGATGTCCCGGTAGGGTACCACCACCGACTGCCCCAGATGCAGATACATAGGCCGCCTCCTCTCTCATGTCTCCCGAAAGATGCGTGGGGACCACCGGCGCCGGAAGAGTTTCCACCCCAGCAGCAGCCCCAGAAGGGCGCACACCCCCGGCACGCCGGGGACAAACAGCAGCTGGGTCAGGGGGGAAACCGTCTCACTCTGCCAGAGCTGGAGGCGGTTCACCACCACCGCCGCGCTTCCCCCCACCACGGCCAGCACCGGCACCAGACGCAAGAGGCGCAGCGCCCGCCAGTGAGGCCCCGTCTCCCGCATGGTGTACCGACACACCAGATATTGAAGCCCCACCCCCAGTGCCAGGGGCAGCAGGGCCAGCAGCAAAACCACCATACCCTCACTCCACCAGGGCCCCGGCCCGGATGTGGAAGGTGCGCCCCTCCTCCAGGCCGTCCAGCCCCTCTTCCTCGCAGCAGGTGATAAACACCTGTCCGCCATTGATATGCCGGAGCACAAAGTCCCGCCGCCGCCGGTCCAGCTCAGACAGCACATCGTCCAGCAGCAGCACCGGCCACTCCCCCAAATCATCGTAGTGGAGCTCCCGCTCGGCCAGCTTCAGGGAGAGGGCGGCGGTGCGGGTCTGCCCCTGGGAGGCAAACTGCTTGGCCCCCCGGCCGTCAATAAACACCACCAGATCGTCCTTGTGGGGCCCAGAGAGACACTGGCGGCTCTCCAGCTCCGCCCGCCGGTGGGCCTCCTGGTGCTCCAGCAACAGGGGGTAAAGCTCCTGGCTGGGCTTTCGGGGGTCGGGGATGTTGCGCAGCGTCTGGTAATGGACGGTCATCGTCTCCCGCCCGCCGGAGAAATCGGCGTGGATGGCGGCGGCCCGCTGGGCCAGCTTCTCCACATAGAAGGCCCGGTAGTGGATGAGAATGGCCCCGCACCGGGCCATTCGGTCATTGAAGTCGGGCAGCAGCTCCAGCAGAGAGGGCTTCTCCTCCCAGTCCCGCAGGATGCGCCGCTTGTGCTCATACAGCCGGTGGTACTCCTGCAAGGCGGCGGCATACCGGGGCCGGAGCTGGCACAGGGAGTCGTCCAGAAAGCGCCGCCGCTCCCCGCTCCCCGCCCGAATGAGCATCAAGTCCTCCGGGCAGAAGAGCACTGTCCGCAGGAGCTGGGACAGCTCCCCCGCCGTCTTGAGGCGCACGCCGTTGGCGCTCAGCCGCCGGCGCTGCCCCCGGAAGAGCTGCGCCTCCACGGTAAACTCCCGCTTGCGGCTCTCCAACCCCGCCCGGACGATGGCCCGGTCCCGGTCAAAGGCAATGAGCTCCCGGTCCATACGGGCCCGGTGGGAGCGGGCCCCCGCCAGGTAGCCCACCGCCTCCAGCAGATTGGTCTTGCCCTGGGCGTTCTCCCCAAAGAGGACATTTACCCCGGGGTCAAAGGCGGCGTGGAGGACCTCATAGTTGCGAAACCCCTCCAGCTCCAGCCAGTCGATCCTCATTTCACCGTCAGGCTCCGCCCATTCAGCTCCACTGTGTCGCCGGGGTGGAGCTTCTTGCCCCGCATGGTGCAGATTTCCCCGTTCACCTTGACCAGGCTGTCCTGGATGAGGTTTTTGGCCTCGCCGCCGGTGGACACCGCCCCGGCGAATTTGAGGAAGGCCTCCAGCTTGATAAACTCGGTGCTAATCGCAATCTCCTGATGCTGCATCTTCGCTCTCCTTCTCCTGCGCTGATTTGCATGTCTATGCAGTCGCCTGCATATCCTCACTCGCCGGCTTTCAGGCGCACCGGCAGGACCATATACAGAAAGTTTTCATCCCCCTCGGCGGGCAGAATCACACAGGGGGACACGCTGGTGGTCAGCTCCAGGCGCACCCGCTCGGCGGGGGCAGCCTTCAGCGCCTCCATCAGATAGCGGTTGTTGAAGCCGATCTCCAGGCCATTGCCATTCCCCTCCACTGGGCACTGGTCATAAGCGTCTCCAATCGCCGTTTTTGTGCTGATTTTCAGAATATTGTCCTCAAAAACACAGTGAAGCGGGCTTTTCAGTTTATCACTGATGATGAGAGAGACGCGCTCGATGGAGGAGAGCAGCGTGTGGGTGTCTCCCAGAATGTGGATGGAATTGTTGCGGGGGATGGCCTGTCGATAGGCCAAAAATTCTCCCTCCAGCCGCCGGGAGACCAGGATGGTATCGCCCACTTTGAACATCACATGACGGGCACCTTGCGTCACTGAGGCGGTGTCCTCCACTGGCGCACAGATTTTTTCCACCTCGGACAGGGCCGCGCCGGGGACCACAAAGGAGAAGGAGGCGCTGCCTTCCTGCTGTTCGATGCTCTCCCGCCGCAGGGCCAGGCGGTAGCCGTCTACTGCTACCATGGTGAGGTCCTGCTCAGTGACTTCAAAGAGGGAACCGGTGTGGATGGGGCGGCTTTCGTTGTCACTGACGGCGAAAATGGTTTGAGAAATCATAGATTTCAGCTTATTTTGCTGAATTTGGAAGGAATTTTGGTACTCAACGGTGGGCAGTTCCGGGAACTCTTCCGGGTCGGTTCCCAGGATGTTGAACTCGCTCATGCCGCATTTGATGTTGACCATATAGTGCTCGGCGGTAAAGTGGACGATGTCGTCGGGCAGTTTGCGGACGATTTCTCCGAACAGCCGCGCGCCTAGAACTAATGTTCCAGTGGAGCGGATGTCAGCGGGGATGGTGGTGCGGATTCCGGTCTCTAAATTATAGCCGGTGAGACGCAGTTGTTCTCCAGCTTCCAATAGAATTCCTTCTAATGCTGGAATGGAGCTCTTTACAGACACTGCGCGAGAGGTGGTTGCAATAGCGGATTGGAGAAATGCTTTTTCGCAGGAGAATTGAATCATGGTATTGCCTCCGTCAAATGGCTCCAGACCTCCGATGTGGAGAAAAGGAGAGGATAAAAGTTCGTAGGAGTAGCCGTAGGGGAAATTTTTGTGGAAAACTGCCGGAAGTGGTTGGCGCGCTAGGGTTTGCGCGTCCACAGCCTATGTGGAAAACAGACGCGGTTTTCCACGCGGTTTTTCCAGTGTTCGGCAGAGAGCGCATTTTTCCACATCGAGTTTTCCACTTTCCCACAAAAAACGGTGGAAATGTGGAAAACCGCGTCGATGCGCCTGTTGCGTTCTCCACAGCTAGGGCGGCTTTGGTGGGAGGAGTGCGTCAGTTGTCGTAGCGGGCGTTGATATTGGCGTTGAGGTCCTTGATGATCTCAGAGATTTCCGGGTTGGTTTTCATCAGTTTTTCCACCCGGTCAATGGAGTGCATGACGGTGGCGTGGTCTCGATCAAACTCTTTGCCGATCTCCTTGAGGGAGAGGTTGGTCATGCGCCGGATTTGGTACATGGCGATCTGCCGGGCCAGGGCGGTCTCCTTGGTGCGGCTTTGGCCCCGGAGGGCCTCCGGCTCAATGTTGTAGAATTTGCCCACTTCTTCGATGATGACATCAGGGGACGGGAGGAAATCGGCCTTGTCTTTGCACATGTCCTGGACCGCCCGGATGACGGTGTCCACGTCCACACTTTCTCCCATCAGCTCCTGAAAGGCCAGAATTTTGTTTACGGTGCCCTCAATTTGCCGTACGTTGGAGGTGATGTTGTCCGCGATGTATTGGAGGACCGGTTCGGGCAGGTTCATGCCCCGGCGGATGGCCTTGTTTTTAATGATGGCCACCCGGGTCTCGTAGTCGGGGGGCTGGATGTCCACGGGGAGGCCCCATTCAAAGCGGGTGCGCAGCCGATCGTCCAGGCGGAGCATCTCCTTGGGGGGGCGGTCGGCGGTAAAGACAATCTGCCGTCCCGCCTCATAGAGGGCGTTGAAGGTGTGGAACATCTCCTCCTGGCTGCTCTCCTTACCGGCGATAAATTGGACGTCGTCCATGAGGAACACGTCGGCATACCGGTATTTTTCCCGGAATTCCTCATTTCGACCCTCGCGGATGGCCTGGACCAGCTCGTTGGTGAAGGTGTCGCCCTTCAGATAGATAATCCGGTAGTCGGGGTGGTTGAAGTGGATGCGGTGGGCGATGGCGTAGAGCAGATGGGTCTTGCCCAGGCCGGACTCCCCGTAGATAAAGAGGGGGTTGTAGCTGTGGGCGGGATTTTCCGCTACTGCCAGTGCGGCGGCGTGGGCAAATTTATTGGAGGAGCCCACCACAAACCGCTCAAAGGTGTACTCCTCGGTGCCCGGCAGGAAGGCGCCGTCAATGGCGGGCCGGGGGGGGGCGGAGAACTGCTTGAGCTCCCCTTCGCCCAGGACCAGCACATCAAATTCCGCGGAAAAGAGCTCGTAGAGGGCCTTTTGAATGGCGGGCACATAGCGGGAGACAATAATATCCCGTTTGAAATTGGAGGGGGTGTGGAGGACGAAGCGGTTGGCGTCCAGCGAGACGGCTTCGGCGTCGTCGAACCAGGTATTGATGGTGGTGGCGGTCATGTCCGCCTCCATGAGGGAGAGTACTTTGGCCCAGACGTCGGCTGGTAGGTTCATGTGTGAGACCACCCCTTGACACAGGGAGCGGGCTGGCCCAGGGTCCCGGCGGGCAGACGCTCCCAGAATAGATGTTGACAAATTATTATACCAAAGAAACGCCGTCTAAGCAACGAGTTTTCCACATCATACATTATAAATAAGAATTGCCTTGTGGACGGGGCGGGAGTATCCACAAGATGTGGGGCCGGATGTGGAAAACTGTCCTCTGGGATGGGGAAAAAAAGAGCAAAAATGTGGTTGACAGAGCTTTTCTGGATAGGATATAATACAAATTGCACCATGCTCAGTGGGTGTAAAGCAATTTTCCTTTTTTGACGACCGCGGCCGGATTTCTGGCCGTTGTGGCGGGCAGGTGGAAAACCTGTCAGTATTTGTACAGGAGGTGTACCGGAAATGGTTCGTACCTATCAGCCCAAGAAGCGCCATCGCTCCAAAGTGCATGGCTTCCGCAAGCGTATGGCGACCGCCAATGGCCGCAAGGTGCTGGCTCGCCGCCGTGCCAAGGGCCGCGCCCGCCTCTCTCACTAAGAGCGGACGCCCCCCATTCCGGGAGACAAGGGCATAGCGCCATAAGAAGGGGCGGGGGAGTTCATCCCACCGCCCCTGCGAAGCATACGGCAAATTGGAAGGGCACAGCGAGGAGTGGCACCGTGAAGCATACCGTCTCCATCAAGCAAAACCATGTGTTCCGCCGGCTTTACAACAAGGGTAAGTCGGCGGTTTCGCCCTGTCTGGCCATCTACTGCCGGAAAAATTCCCTGGGTTATAACCGCCTGGGGCTGACGGTGGGGACCAAGCTGGGCAAGGCGGTCATCCGCAACCGCACCCGGCGGCGCATCCGGGAGGCCTACCGCCTCCATGAGGAGGAGTTTCTGATGGGCTATGATCTGGTGATTGTGGCTCGGGTCCGAGCTTCTCATGTCCGCTACCGGGAAGTGGAGCGGAGTTTGATGAAAACCATGTCCCGCCTGGGACTGGTGAAGGAGCGGGGATGAAGGCGCTTTTTTTGTGGCTCATCCGCTTCTACCGCCGCGCCATCTCCCCCGCCCGTCCCCCCTGCTGCCGCTTCATCCCCACCTGCTCAGAGTACGCGCTGGAGGCGGTGGAGAAGTACGGGGCGTGGAAGGGCGGCTGGCTGGCGCTGCGGCGCATCCTCAAATGTCACCCCTTCCACCGCCAGAAGAGCATCCAGTATGACCCTGTGCCCTGAGGTTTTCTCCCCCATCCCTGCGGGACCATACACATTGGAGGCAAGTTCATGGATTTTTACAAACTGATCCTGACCCCGTTCATCTGGGTCCTCAACGCCTTTTATACGGTGACGGGCAGTTATGGCCTGGCCCTCATTCTCTTCGCCATTGTGGTCAAGGCCATTCTCTTCCCCTTCCAGCTCAAGGGCAAAAAGGGCATGATTCAGATGAACCTGCTCTCAGGGAAGATGCAGCAGCTCCAGAAGGCCTATGGAAAAGACCGGGAGCGCTATAACCAGGAGGTACAGAAGCTCTACGAGCGGGAAAAAGTCAATCCCATGAGCGGCTGTCTCTGGTCGTTCCTCCCCATCTTTATCCTCATTCCCCTCTACTCCATCATCCGTGAGCCGCTCTACTACCTCATGGATGTGAGCCGGGACGCCCTCCCCGCCATTGCTGACGCGGTGAACTGGGGACAGGCGGCCTTTAACGCCGGATTTATTAAGGAAGCTGGCGCCGCCTTTGTGGACAGCGGCTACAATCAGCTCTATCTGGCCTCGTTTATCACCCCCGACAACCTCAGCGCGGTCCAGGCTGTGGCCGGCGAGGGCGCCCGGGTGTTTGCCATCAACTTTGATTTTCTCCACATCTTTGATCTCTCCCGTATCCCGGTGTTCCAGTTCTGGACGGTGGAGGGCGGCTTTGCCCTGTTCCTCCTGCCGGTGATCTCCGCCGGGTCCAGCGTGATTTTTTCCCTCATTTCGCAAAAGACCAACGCGGTCAATCAGCAGGCCTCCCAAGCCAACAACTCCACCATGCGCACCATGCTCATCATCACCCCGCTGATCTCCCTGTGGATCGGCTTTACCATGCCCGCGGCCCTGTGTCTCTACTGGATTATCCAGAACATCCTCTCCATGGGCACCGAGTTTGTCAGCGGAAAGCTCTTGAAGAAGGACTATGAGGAGGCCGCCGCCCGCCGGGCGGAGCAGGAGCGCCTGGAGAAGGAAGAGGAGAAGGAGCGCAAGCGCA
>DXDX01000019.1 GCA_019115265.1 Candidatus Flavonifractor merdigallinarum
CCCTGTTTCAAATTTTCTTAGGGGCAGGGCTTTGGTTGGTGTTGCCTTTTGGCTGCTCACATAGCTCTCCTATGGCGTTTTCTTCTGTTGTTTCCGTGAATCACCCTCTTGACTTAATACCATTGGACTTATTTAGACTCAGTTTTCTATTGTACCACAGCCCCTCGTGCTTGCAAGGTCTAAAATAGACAAAATTCTGCCCGTCCTCCTATGGGAGGGCGGGCAGAGCTGCGGCTTACTGGATGCCGGTTACCTCATAACCGGCGTCGGTGACTGCCTTGGTGAGCGCCTCGTCGGATACGTCGGCAGAGAGGGTGACCGTGGCGGACTTGCCCTCCAGGCTCATCTCCACCGCGGAGACACCCTCCAGAGCGGAGAGGGCTTTCTCCACCCGGCCGGTGCAGTGGGCGCACATCATACCTTCAATGGTCAGCTTTTTCGTCATAACCGTACACACTCCTTGTTTTTCATGGGATTGGGGCTGCGTGAGAATGGGGGCCGTCCCGGTGGCCGGGGCGGCGGGGAGCTTGGGGCGGAAGAACCGCAGGCGCAGGGCGTTGGTCACCACGCACACCGAGCTCATGCTCATGGCGGCGGCGGCAAACATGGGATTGAGCATAATGTGGAGCAGGGGATACCACACACCGGCCGCCAGGGGAATGCCGATGATGTTGTAAATGAAGGCCCAGAAGAGATTCTCCTTGATGTTGCGGATGACTGCCTTGGAGAGCTGCACCGCGCTCACCGCGTCCAGAAGGTCGCTCTTCATCAGCACGATATCCGCCGACTCGATGGCCACATCGGTGCCCGCCCCAATGGCCAGCCCCACATCGGCCCGGGCCAGGGCGGGGGCGTCGTTGATGCCGTCGCCCACCATGGCTACCTTTTTGCCCTGAGCCTGGAGGGCGGCCACCTGCCGCTCCTTGTCCTGGGGGAGCACTTCGGAGACAATTTCATCCACACCCAGGGTTGCGCCCACCGCCTGCGCGGTGCGGGTGTTGTCCCCGGTGAGCATGACCACCCGAATACCCAGTGCATGGAATCCCGCCACAGCGGCAGCGCTGGTGGGTTTGGGGGTGTCAGCCACCGCGATAACCCCCATGAGCTTGCCGTCCCCGGCGAAAAAGAGGGGGGTTTTGCCCTGGGCGGCCAGCTCCTCCGCTCGTCCGGCGGCAGGGGCCATATCCACCCCCGCCTCGGTGAGAAGGGCGGCGTTGCCCGCCAAAAACTGCCCGCCCTGAATGGCGCCCTGGACCCCCTTGCCGTGGAGGGCGGTAAAGCCGGTGACCGGGGCCAGGGGGATGTTCCGCTCCTGAGCGGCGGAGACAATGGCGGTGGAGAGGGGGTGCTCGGAGGGCTGTTCCAGAGAGGCGGCGACACACAAGAGTTCCTCTTCGGTGGTCTCTCCCAGGGGGATGAGGTCGGTGACCACCGGCTTGCCCTCGGTGAGGGTGCCCGTCTTGTCCAGCACCACTGTGTCGATGGTGTGGAGGGTCTCCAGCGCCTCGGCGGATTTGATTAAAATGCCGTTTTCCGCCCCCTTGCCAGTGCCCACCATAATGGCCACCGGGGTGGCCAGACCCAGCGCACAGGGGCAGGAGATGACCAGCACCGCCACCCCGGCGGTAAGGGCCCGGGTGATGTCCCCGCCGGTGACCAGAAGCCACACCAGTGCGGTGACCAGGGCGATGGAGATCACCACCGGCACAAACACCCCGGCCACCCGGTCCGCCAGCTTGGCAATGGGGGCCTTGGAGGCGGAGGCCTCCTCCACCAGGCGAATCATCTGGGCCAGGGTGGTGTCCTCGCCCACCCGCGTGGCCTCAAAGGTGAAGGTGCCCGACTGGTTGATGGAGGCGGCGGCCACCTTGGAGCCGGGGCTCTTCTCCACCGGGATGGACTCACCGGTGAGGGCGCTCTCGTCCACTGAGGACCAGCCCTCCACCACCACGCCGTCCACCGGAATGCGTCCGCCGGGTTTGACCACCACCCGGTCGCCCACCGCCACTTCCTCTACCGGGACCTCCATCTCCACCCCGTCCCGCAGGACCAGGGCAGTCTTGGGGGCCAAGTCCATCAGGCGGGCGATGGCCTGCCCGGTCTTACCCTTGGAGCGGGTCTCCAAAAACTTGCCCAGCGTAATGAGGGTGAGAATCATCCCCGCCGACTCCAGATAGAGGTCCATGGACCACTTCTCCACACGGGGCAAATCGCCGTGTCCCAGCCCCCAGCCAATCTGGTAGAGGGCACACAGCCCATACACCACCGCGGCGGTGGAACCCAGGGCGATGAGGGAGTCCATGTTGGGAGCGCGTTTCCAAAGTGTTTTAAAGCCGACCTTATAATACTTATCGTTGATATACAGAATGGGTAGGAGCAGCAGAAACTGGGTCAGGGCAAAGACCATGGCGTTTTCCGTGCCGTGGAAAAGCGCGGGGAGAGGGCAGCCCATCATATGTCCCATGGAGAGGTAGAAGAGGGGAATCAGGAAGCAGAAGGACACCACCAGACGGCGCTTCATATTGTTTAGTTCCGTCTCCAAGGGGTCCTGACGGACGGCAGCGGCGGCAGGGGTTGCCCCGGCGGGCTGTGCGCTGTAGCCCGCGTCCTCCACCGCGTGTACAATGGCGTCGGTGGAGGTGCGCGACTCGTCAAAATCCACCAGCATGGAGCCGGCCATCAGATTGACATTCACCGAGCGGACCCCCGGCACCTGTCCCACCGCCTTTTCCACATGGGCGGAACAGGCGGTACAGGTCATGCCGGTGACGGTGCATTTTTGTTTCATGGGGAATCACGACCTTTCCGGGGACTATTTCAGCAGGCGGTCCAGGGTGTCCACCAGCTCGTCCACTTTCTGCCGCCGGTCCTCGTCAGTGGCGGCATTTTTGACACAGTGCTCCAAATGGGCGGCCAGAATCTCCCGGTTGACCCGCTTGAGAATGGCCTGGGTGGCCATGACCTGGGTGGAGATGTCAATGCAGTAGCGGTCCTCCTCCACCATTTTGAGAATGCCGTCCAGCTGTCCGCGGGCGGTTTTGATGAGGCGCAGGACTTTGGCGTGGTCCGCCATCATACAGGACCCCTCCTTTCAGATACCCCCCGGGGGTGGGGTATTTAGACACAGTATAGCGCCCTCTGTTTCTCTTGTCAAGAGATAAAAAAGACCGGCGGACCACAAAACGCGGTCCGCCGGTCGGGGGAATGGGGCTCAGGTGCGCTCGCCGGCCTTGGTGTCCCGGAAGAGCAGGGAGATACACCACAGCGCGGCCACACCCACCAGGATATAGATGATGCGGCTGATGAGGCTGTCCGACCCGCCAAACAGGAAGGCCACCAGATCAAAGCGGAACAGTCCGATACTGCCCCAGTTGAGGCCGCCGATAATGGCCAAAATCAGGGCGATCTTATCCAGAAACATGCAAAAAACCTCCTCTGGAAAACCGATTCTGCCTCTAGCATAGCCACATCTGATTTGAAATATTCATCAAAAATTTTTCATGCGAACGTCTCAGCGGGGGAGGTGTGCCTCCAGCCAGTGGAGCAGGTCGGCGTAGACCTCCTCCCGGTTCTGCTCGTTGAGGATTTCGTGCCGCCCGCCGGGGTAGAGCCGGACGGTGAGGTCCTTCACCCCCGCCGCCCGGAAGAGGGCGGCCACCCGCTCCACCCCCTTGCCGCAGCTCCCCACCGGGTCCTGGTCCCCGGAGCACAGCAGAATAGGGGTATTGGGGTCCATACGGCTCACGTTGTTGGGGTTGCCGATGAACTGGAGGCCCTCCATCATGTCGCGGAACATCCCCACCGTGGGGACAAACTGGCACAGCGGGTCGGCGTTGTAGGCGTCCACCACCGCCTCATCCCGGCTGATCCAGTCGTTTTGAGTGCGGTTGGGACGAAACTGCCGGTTGTAGGCCCCCAGAGAGAGGTCGGTGATGAGCTTGCTGCGGGTGTTGGGGCCGCGCAGCGCGCACAGCAGACGGGAGGCGGCCTTCCCGAAGGCCACCAGGGGCGCTTTTTCCTGCCCGGTGCCGGAGAGGATGCACCCATCCAGCGTGCCCGGCCAGCGGATGAGGTAGGTACGGGCCACAAAAGAACCCATGGAGTGGCCGAAGAGCACATAGGGGATTCCGGGGAAGATTTCCCCCATGCGCTCCCGCAGAGCGCGGACATCCTGGACCAGATAGTTCCAGCCGTCCTGCTCCCCCAGAAAGCCGTATTCCTCCGGCCCGCGGGCGGTGCGTCCGTGGCCCAGGTGGTCGTGGCCGCACACCGCAAAGCCGTGGTCCGTGAGAAAGCGGGCAAAGGGCGCATACCGGCCCATATGCTCAGAGATGCCGTGAACCAGCTGCACCACACCTCGGGGCGGGTGCTCCGGCAGCCACTGCACCGCCTGAACAGTGTGGATGCCGTCACTGGAGGGGAAGGAGAAGTCGGGCATGGTCAAATCACCTCATTTGTGCTACAATATCCCAAAGCGCACCGGTCCATACGCCGGTGGAGACGATGTATTCAGTTTATTCCGCTGCTGCCCGCCCGTCAAGGGAGGAAGCGGCGGAAGGAATGGGAAAGGAAGCGATCTCCTGTGAATGTGATTGAACGTTTTCTGCGCTATGTGGCCTATGATAGCCAGTCGGACGAGACCTCTGAGACGGTGCCCAGCACCGAAAAACAGAAACTGCTGGGGACGGCTCTGGCAGAGGAGCTGGGAGCCATCGGGCTGCAAAACGCCCACATGGACGAAAAGGGGTATGTATACGCCTGGCTGCCCGCCACGCCGGGGTGCGAGGGGGTGCCCTGTATGGGCCTCATCGCCCACATGGACACCGCGCCGGACGCGCCGGGCGGAGGTGTGAAGGCACAGATTGTACGCTATGAGGGGCAGGAGATTGTGCTGAACCCGGAGACCGGGGTCACACTGGACCCGCAGGCCTTTGAGAGCCTGTCCCGCTATGTGGGCAAAGAGTTGATTGTCACCGACGGCACCACCCTCCTGGGGGCGGACGACAAGGCCGGTGTGGCGGAGATTGTCTCGGCGGTGGAGTATCTGGCCACCCACCCGGAGATTCCCCATGGCCGTATTGCTGTGGGCTTTACCCCCGATGAAGAGGTGGGCCGGGGTGCCACTCACTTTGATGTGGAGGGTTTTGGCGCGGCGGTGGCCTACACAGTGGACGGCGGAGAGCTGGGGGAAATCAGCTATGAAAACTTCAACGCCGCACAGGCGGTAGTTACCGTCCACGGGGTGAATATCCACCCCGGTTCCGCCAAAAACAAGATGAAAAATGCCCTTCTCATTGCCCACGACTTTGTGGGGATGCTGCCCCCCGCAGAGACCCCCGCCCACACCGAAGGACGGGAGGGCTTCTACCACCTGAACCAGATGGAGGGGGATGAGACCACCGCCCGGCTGCACTACATCCTGCGGGACTTCGAGCGGGCGGGGCTGGAGGCCCGGGAGGCCCGCCTGCGGGAGAGCGCCGCCTATCTGAACCAGGTGTGGGGAGAGGGGACTGTGGAGGTACAGATTAAAGAGCAGTACGCCAACATGCGCCAGCAGATTGAGCCCCATATGTACCTCATTCTCAAAGCCAGGGCCGCCATGGAGGCCTGCGGCATCACGCCCCGGGAGCTGCCGGTCCGGGGCGGCACCGACGGCGCGCGGCTGTCCTTTTTGGGACTGCCCTGCCCCAATCTGTGTACCGGCGGGGCCAATTTCCACGGGGTGCATGAGTACATCCCCGCCTTTGCCCTAGAGAAAATGGTGGATGTGCTGGTCCGCCTGATGACGGCGGAGGGCTGTTGAACCCAGCCAAGCCGGGGGGATTTTTGGCGCTCGCCGCGCGGGCACCCTACGCGGGTGGCGCCCGATTTCTTTTCGCGGAAAAGAAACCGGGGAAAGAAAAGGCGGAGAGGAGAACTTCTCGTTCCCCTCTCTACTCCCCTCCAAAAGGGCGGCCTTTTTAGGGGGCCGCCCCATTTGTGGCGGTAACTTTCAGTCTTTGCGGTTGCCTGTCTCGCATGGCAGTACAACGCTGCCCTCATAGGCGGGAAGCTCATTTCAAATGGCACCAGACTGGCGCAATCCCTCCGCAGCAGAACTTAAGCCGGGATGCGCATTGGGGGAGTGCAGAGGGGGCAGCGCCCCCTCTGCGCTTTCTTTCCCACCGCTTTCTTTGGCAAAGAAAGCGGTGCTCCCGCCGAGTAGGCGGCCCGTGCGGCGAGCACATCCCCTTTCCCCGTCGGGGGAAAACCGGCAGGTTTACTCTTCATAAAAAGGCTCTTCTTCCGGCAGGCGGAAGAAAGATACCAGCGCCACCACCAGTGCGCACAGCATAATGAGAGACTCCACCCCCATCACCCAGTACTGCCCAAACGCCTGGAGGACAAAGTTGTATTTCAGGCGCAGATACACCGCATAGGAGGCCAGAGAGCCCAGCTGTACCACCGCCGCCAGGGGTAGACGCCGCCGGTCGGCGCAGGCCCAGGCCAGAGTGAGCACGTCGGCCAGAAAGAAATACCGCTCGTGCATGTAGGGCAGAAGGTAGGGGATTCCCACCGCCAGCACCGCCCCGCCCGCCGCCCACAGGGCAGGGGAGAGGGCCTTCCGCCGGTGGAAGAGCACCCCCATCACCACCAGACACAGCAGAAATGCCGCCCCAATGCCCACCTTGGACAGCAGGGCCATTTCCGCGTCGGTGAGCTGTATGCCGCCGGGGATGAGGGCAAAGACAGTGGGGGCGTTGTACACCAGCTTTTGGTCGTACTGCCCGGCCTGTTTTACATACACCCCCAGTATATCCCCCAGGGGCTTGCCCAGCAGAAGGGCGGGAAGCGCGGTGACAAAATAGGTGACGGGAAAGACCAGCAGATGGCGGAATTTCACCACCCCGCACAGCCAGAAGGCCCCCCACAGGGGGAGGAGAAAGACGGTCTGCAATTTAAAGGAGAAGGCCACCGCCAGCAGAATCATGGAGGGGATGGGGCGTTTCTCCAGCGCGCAGGCCAGAGCGTGGAGGACCAGCGCGCCATAGAGGGAGTCGCACTGTCCCCAGTAGGAGCCGTTGAGTACTACGGTGGGCAGGAGAAGAAGGGCGAGAAACGCCAGATACCCCGCCTCCGGCCGTCCGGGGGCCAATTTCTGGGCCAGACGCAGCCCGCCCCAGGCCAGAATCACATCAAAGAGGATGGAGAAGAGCTTGATGGCGTAGAGGTCGGGCATGGGGAGGTAGGAGATGGCGGCCATAAAATAGAGGTAGGGCACATTGTAGTCCCCCACCTGTTCCCGGATGGCGGCAAAGCCCCCGTTGTCCCGAAAAAAAGCCGCCCACTGGGCGAGAAAGTCCCGATAGTCATAGGAGGCGTAGTCCAGACACGCCGCCCGCAGAAAAAAGGCCGCCCCCACGGGCAGCAGCGCCAGCAAAAGGCCGTCGCGCCCCACCTCACTCCGGTCCAGGAGCAGGATGGACAGCAGCGCCAGCGCCAGCAGCAGAATCCCCACGGACAGCCGGACCTGGGGGGAGCCCTGGGTCCATTTGCCGCTCCACAGCACCGTCATCAGCAGCAGTGCGCATCCGCCGCAGGCACACACCAGAGCCACCGGCCTGGATACGGACAGGGGAGAGGACATAGGCAACGACCTCCTTCTGGATATAAAAAAAGCCCGGAAACCAGTCCGGACAGGGAAAAGCACTTGACGGAACCGGAAAGTCATGGTACAATAAAATGCTCTTATAGCCAAAGAATCCGATTCCAGCACCCTCCCACGGTACTTTGAGTATAGCAGTTTCCGCCCCGTGCCGCAAGAGCGGCGGGGGACAAAGTGCAAACGCGCTCGGGCGTATCAAAACTGGTACACGGCAGCCTATTTGGACAAACTGCCAGGACATATGAGGAGAAAGAGGGGGATTCCCCGGGAAACGGATGAATTTTCCGCCCCATCAGAGGGCGGGCGACCGAAAAGTTTGGAGGGGACTCCAGACAGGACCGCCAGGACAGAGCCGCGCCGCGGCCAAGACGCTAAGGGAAAGGAATGGTCATTCGAATGGTCACAGACAGGATCAAAGACGTCTGCTACGGCAGAACGCCCCGGAAGAGTTTCGCCCGTCACCAGGAGATTCTGGAGATGCCCAACCTGCTGGAGGTGCAGAAGCACTCCTACCAGTGGTTCCTGGACAAGGGACTGCGGGAGGTGTTCAAGGACGTCTCCTGCATCACCGACTACGCCGGCAATCTGGAGCTCTCTTTTATCGACTACTCCATGGATGAGCCCCCCAAGTACAACGTGGAGGAGTGTAAGGCCCGGGACGCCACGTATGCCGCTCCCATCAAGGTCCGGGTGCGCCTGCGCAACAAAGAGACCGAGGAGATGAAGGAGCAGGAGATCTTCATGGGGGATTTCCCCATCATGACCGAGGCCGGCACCTTCGTCATCAACGGCGCCGAGCGTGTCATCGTCTCCCAGATTGTCCGCTCCCCCGGCATCTACTACTCCCGCACCGAGGACAAGGCGGGCAACGTCACCTTTGCCTCCACCGTGATCCCCTACCGGGGCGCCTGGCTGGAGTATGAGACCGACCTCTCCGACGTGTTCTATGTGCGCATTGACAAAAACCGCAAGCTCCCTATCACCTGTCTCATCCGCGCGGTGGGCCCCAAGACCGACGGGGAAATTGTGGAGATGTTCGGCGAGGACCCCCGTATCCTGGCCACGCTGGAGAAGGACACCTGCAAGACCTACGAGGAGGCGCTGCTGGAGATTTACCGCAAGCTGCGCCCCGGCGAGCCCCCCACGGTGGACTCCGCCGAGAGCCTGCTGAACGCCCTCTTCTTCGACCCCCGGCGCTATGACCTGTCCGCCGTGGGCCGCTACAAGTTCAACAAGAAGCTGGCTATGGGCCCCCGCCTCACCAACCAGAAACTGGCCATGCCGGTGGTGGACCCCACCACGGGCGAGATTCTGGCCGAGCCTGGCGAGACCCTCACCCGTGAGCGGGCCATGGAGCTGGAGGCCAAGGGTGTCAACGAGGCCATTGTGGATGTGGACGGCGTGCAGGTGCGCGTCTTTGGCAACCACATGGTGGACATGAAGTACTTTGTGGACTTCGACCCCGAGGAGTGCGGCGTCACCGAGAAGGTGCGCTTCACCGTCCTCCAGGACCTGCTGAGCCAGTTCTCCGGCGAGGATCTGAAGGACGCCATCAAGGACCACCTGGACGACCTCATCCCCAAGCACATCATTGTGGATGATATGATGGCCTCCATCAACTACCTCAACGCCCTGGCCTTCGGAGTGGGCACCCCCGACGACATTGACCACCTGGGCAACCGCCGTCTGCGCTGCGTGGGCGAGCTGCTCCAGAATCAGTTCCGTATCGGCTTCAGCCGCATGGAGCGGGTGATCCGGGAGCGCATGACCATCCAGGATCTGGACATTGTAACCCCCCAATCCCTCATCAACATCCGGCCCGTCACCGCCGCCATCAAGGAGTTCTTCGGCAGCAGCCCCCTGAGCCAGTTCATGGACCAGACCAACCCCCTGGCTGAGCTGACCCACAAGCGCCGTCTGTCCGCCCTGGGCCCCGGCGGTCTGTCCCGTGATCGCGCCTCCTTTGATGTGCGTGATATTCACTACTCCCACTATGGCCGCCTGTGCCCCATTGAGACCCCCGAAGGTCCCAACATCGGCCTGATCTCCTACCTGGCCTCCTATGCCCGTGTGAACCGCTACGGCTTCATCGAGGCCCCCTACCGCAAGGTAGAGAAGGCCACTGGCCATGTGACCGATATTATCGAGTATATGACCGCCGACGTGGAGGACGCCTTCACCATCGCCCAGGCCACTGAGCCGGTGGACGAGAACGGCTGCTTTGTCAACGACCGCATCACCTGCCGTCACCGCAACGAGATTGTGTCGGTGGCCAAAGACCAGGTGGACTATATCGACGTGTCCCCCAAGATGATGGTGTCGGTGGCTACCGCCATGATCCCCTTCCTCCAGAACGACGACGCCAACCGCGCCCTGATGGGCGCCAACATGCAGCGCCAGGCTGTGCCCCTGCTCACCACCGAGGCCCCCATTGTGGCCACCGGCCAGGAGCACAAGAACTGCGTGGACTCGGAGATCGCCATTCTGGCCGCCGAGGACGGCGTGGTCACCAAGGTTTCCGCTCAGTATGTCACCGTGCGGTATGACAACCTGGGCACCAAGGAGTATAAGCTCACCAAGTTCCTCCGCTCCAACCACGGCACCTGCATCAACCAGCGCCCCATTGTCAATGTGGGTCAGCGGGTGGAGAAGGGGGAGGTCATCGTGGACGGCCCCTCCACCTCCAATGGCGAGATTGCCCTGGGCAAGAACATCCTCATGGGCTTCATGACCTGGGAAGGTTACAACTACGAGGACGCTATTCTGCTCAACGAGCGCATGGTGAAGGACGATGTCTTTACCTCCATCCACATTGAGGAGTACGAGACGGAGAGCCGTGACACCAAGCTGGGGCCCGAGGAGATTACCCGCGACATCCCCAACGTGGGCGAGGATGCCCTGAAGGACCTGGACGAGCGGGGCATCATCCGTGTGGGCGCCGAGGTGCGCTCCGGCGACATTCTGGTGGGTAAGGTTACCCCCAAGGGCGAGACCGACCTCACCGCCGAGGAGCGCCTGCTCCGGGCCATCTTTGGTGAGAAGGCCCGTGAGGTCCGGGACACCTCTCTGAAGGTGCCCCACGGCGAGAGCGGCATCATCGTGGATGTGAAGGTCTTCACCCGGGAGGCCGGCGACGAGCTCTCCCCCGGCGTCAACGAGGTGGTGCGGGTCTATATCGCCCAGAAGCGTAAGATCTCCGTGGGCGACAAGATGGCCGGCCGCCACGGCAACAAGGGTGTCGTCTCCCGCATCCTGCCCCAGGAGGACATGCCCTTCCTGCCCGACGGCACCCCCCTGGACATCGTGCTCAACCCCCTGGGCGTGCCCTCCCGTATGAACATCGGTCAGGTGCTGGAGGTCCACCTGGGCTATGCCGCCCAGGCCCTGGGCTGGAAGGTGGCCACCCCCATCTTCAATGGCGCCAACGAGCCTGAGATCGCCGCCACCCTTCAGGCCGCCGGTCTGGCCGAGGACGGCAAGAGCTGGCTCTACGACGGCCGTACCGGAGAGCGGTTTGACAACCGCGTCACCGTGGGCTACGTCTACTTCCTCAAGCTCCACCATCTGGTGGATGATAAGATCCACGCCCGTTCCACCGGCCCCTACTCCCTGGTCACCCAGCAGCCTCTGGGCGGCAAGGCCCAGTTCGGCGGCCAGCGCTTCGGCGAGATGGAGGTGTGGGCCCTGGAGGCCTACGGCGCCGCCTACACCCTCCAGGAGATCCTCACCGTCAAGTCCGACGACGTCACCGGGCGTGTGCGCACCTACGAGTCCATCGTCAAGGGCCATAACGTGCCCAAGCCCGGCGTGCCCGAGTCCTTCAAGGTGCTGGTCAAGGAGCTCCAGGCCCTGTGCCTGGACATCCAGGTCCTGGACCACGACGGCAACGAGATCGAGCTCAAGGACGACGACGAGGATACCTACCAGCCCGACCGCATCCGGGACGACGACGACTTCTACGGCTATAACGCCGGCGGGGAGTCCGACTTCGCCGCCGCCGGCTTCACCCTCAAGGAGGGCAGCGACGACGATGACCTGGCGGTCTCGGACGGCGATGGTGACGACGACGGCCTGGAGTTTGAAGAGGGCGACATGGTCCTCGACGGCGACCAGGACGATATGGAATAAGAAAGGGAGGACGATAGAATATGAGCTACGCTGAGTTTGACGCCATCCGCATTGGCATCGCCTCCCCGGAGCAGATCCTGGAGTGGTCCTACGGCGAGGTCCTCAAGCCGGAGACCATCAACTACCGCACCCTGAAGCCCGAGCGGGACGGCCTGTTCTGTGAGAAGATCTTCGGGCCCACCAAGGACTGGGAGTGCCACTGCGGCAAGTATAAGAAGATCCGCTACAAGGGCAAGATCTGCGACCGCTGCGGCGTGGAGGTCACCCGGGCCAAGGTCCGCCGTGAGCGCATGGGCCACATCAAGCTGGCCGCCCCCGTGTCCCACATCTGGTATTTCAAGGGCATCCCCTCCCGAATGGGCCTGCTGTTGGACATCTCCCCCCGTATTCTCGAAAAGGTCCTCTACTTTGCCGCCTATATCGTCACCGACCCCGGCTTCTCCCCTCTGGCCAAGAACCAGATCCTCACGGAGAAGGAATACCGGGACATGCGGGAGAAGTACGAGGACGACTTTGAGGCCGCCATGGGCGCCGAGGCTGTGAAGAAGCTTCTCCAGGACATCAACCTGGAAGAGCTCTCCGAGCAGCTCCGGGCCGAGCTCAAGGACGCCTCCGGCCAGAAGAAGGCCCGCATCGTCAAGCGCCTGGAGGTGGTGGATGCCTTCCGCATCTCCGGCAACAAGCCTGAGTGGATGATCATTGACGTGCTGCCCGTCATTCCCCCTGAGCTGCGCCCCATGGTGCAGCTGGACGGCGGTCGCTTCGCCACCTCCGACCTCAACGACCTGTACCGCCGGGTCATCAACCGCAACAACCGCCTCAAGCGCCTCATCCAGCTCAACGCCCCCGACATCATCGTCCGCAACGAGAAGCGGATGCTCCAGGAGGCGGTGGACGCCCTCATCGACAACGGAAGAAGGGGCCGGGCCGTCACCGGTGCCAACAACCGGGCCCTCAAGTCTCTCTCCGACATGCTCAAGGGCAAGCAGGGCCGCTTCCGTCAGAACCTGCTGGGCAAGCGCGTGGACTACTCCGGCCGTTCCGTTATCGTGGTCGGTCCTGAGATGAAGATCTACCAGTGCGGTCTGCCCAAGGAGATGGCCATTGAGCTCTTCCGCCCCTTCGTGATGAAGAAGCTGGTGGAGGACGGCCTGGCCAACAATATCAAGTCCGCCAAAAAGATGGTGGACAAGGGCCGTCCCGAGGTCTGGGACGCCCTGGACTTCGTCATCAAGGAACACCCCGTGATGCTCAACCGCGCCCCCACCCTGCACCGTCTGGGTATCCAGGCCTTTGAGCCCGTCCTGGTGGAGGGCCGCGCCATCAAGCTCCACCCCCTGGTGTGTACCGCCTTCAACGCCGACTTCGACGGAGACCAGATGGCCGTCCACGTGCCCCTGTCCGCCGAGGCCCAGGCCGAGGCCCGCATCCTGATGCTCTCCGCCAACAACCTGCTGCGGCCCCAGGACGGTGGCCCCGTCACCGTGCCCACCCAGGACATGGTGCTGGGCTCCTACTACCTCACCTATGAGAAGTACGAGGACCACGACTTTGCCTATGAGGATGTGGCCGCGGTCAAGGCCGCCCTGGCCGAGGGCAGCATCCACCCCGACGACAAGGTGTGGGTGAAGCATCCCGGCTCCCTGGATGATATTCCCACCTATGCCGGTATCTGCGCCGACACCCCCGATGGGGAGCTGCCCCGGGAGATCTACCGGGTGTACTCCGACGACGGGGAGGCCCGCCTGGCCTACGACGAGGGCGAGCTGGACCTCCATGTGCCCATCCTGGTCCGCCGCTGTGTGGAGGTGGATGGGGAAAAACGGCACAAGCTGGTGCGCACCACTGTGGGCCGCCTGATCTTCAACGAGGGTATCCCCCAGGATCTGGGCTTCGTGGACCGGGAGAACCCCGAGACCATGTTCGACCCCGAGATCAACTTTATCACCGGCAAGAAGCAGCTGGGCAAGATCATTGACAAGTGCATCACCAAGCACGGCTTCACCGTCTCCGCCGGTGTGCTGGACGTGATCAAGGCCAAGGGCTATAAGTTCTCCACCCGGGGCGCCCTCACCGTCTCCATCCACGACATGACGGTGCCTCCCCAGAAGCCTGAGCTCATTGCCGCCACCGAGAAGGAGATCGTCAAGATCGACCGGCAGTACAAGCGTGGCTTCCTGACCAACGATGAGCGGTACCGGCTGGTGGTCCAGGCCTGGGAGAAGACCACCAAGGATGTCACCGACGCCCTGATGAACGTGCTGGACCGGTACAATCCTATCTGGATGATGGCCGACTCCGGCGCCCGTGGTTCCACCGCCCAGATCCGTCAGCTGGCCGCCATGCGCGGCCTGATGGCCGACACCTCCGGCCGCACCATCGAGATCCCCATCAAGTCCAACTTCCGTGAGGGCCTGTCCGTACTGGAGTACTTCATCTCCTCCAGAGGCGCCCGTAAGGGTATGGCCGATACCGCTCTGCGTACCGCCGACTCCGGTTATCTGACCCGACGTCTGGTGGACGTGTCCCAGGAGGTTATCATCCGGGAGCACGACTGCGGTACCCACGATGGCATTCTGGCCAGCGAGATCGTGGAGAACGGCCAGGTCATCGAGGGCTTTGGCGAGCGCCTGAAGGGCCGCTACCCCGTGGAGGACATCTGCGATCCCCAGACCGGTGAGGTCCTCATCAGCCGGGACACCATGATGACCCCCGACGACGCCAAGCTTCTGGAGGACCACGGCATCCATGAGGTCATGATCCGCTCCGTGCTCACCTGTGAATCCCGCAGCGGCGTGTGCTCCAAGTGCTACGGTATCAACCTGGCCATCGGAGAGGCCGTGGGCGAGGGTGAGGCGGTCGGCATTATCGCCGCCCAGTCCATCGGCGAGCCCGGTACCCAGCTCACCATGCGTACCTTCCACACCGGCGGCGTGGCCGGCGGCGACATCACCCAGGGTCTTCCCCGTGTTGAGGAGCTCTTCGAGGCACGCCGTCCTAAGAAGATGGCCCAGCTGGCCGAGATCAGCGGCAAGGTCAGCATGGAGGACGCCAAGAAGGGCGGCATGGTCAACGTCACCATCACCGCCACCGACGGAGAGGTGGTCACCTATACCCTGGCCCACAACGCGGGCATCCGGGTAAAGGAGGGCGACAGCGTGACCAAGGGCGATATGCTCACCGACGGCGCCCTGTACCCCGCCGACGTGCTGCGCATCCGCGGCATCCACGCTGTATACGACTACCTCATCCAGGAGGTCCAGAAGCCCTACCGTCAACAGGGCGTGGACATCAACGACAAGCACATTGAGGTCATTGCCCGCCAGATGATGCGGAAGGTCCGGGTGGAGGACGCCGGAGACTCCGACCTCCTCAGCGGCTCCACCATCGACCTCATCGAGTTCAAGAACGCCGAGCGTGCCGTCCAGGCCCGCATCGACGCCGGCGAGACCAACGACGGCCTGGAGCTCAAGCTCCCCGTGGCCACCCGGCTCATCATGGGCATCACCAAGGCCTCTCTGGCCACCGAGTCCTTCCTGTCTGCTGCCTCCTTCCAGGAGACCACCAAGGTCCTCACTGAGGCCGCCATCAAGGGTAAGGTGGACCACCTGCTGGGCCTGAAGGAGAACGTCATCATCGGTAAGCTCATCCCCGCCGGCTCCGGCCTGGCCCGGTACCGCCAGTTCGACTGGGATACCATGAGCCCCGACGACGAGCCCTCCGAGCCCCCTGTGGAGGTGGAGGAGGGTCCGGTGGAGGTGGATGAGGACCCCGCCGCCGAAAGTGACCCCACCCCCATGGAATAAGCTTCTTCAACATCCTGTACCGGCGTCCGGATCTCAAGTCCGGACGCCGGTGCTTTTTTTCTTGCAAACCGGCGCCGGCAGAGCTAGAATATTTTTAGTAAAATATGTGGAAGGATTGGAAGGGAGGGGGAGCCTATGGCCACCCTGAAGGAGCTCTCAGAGCGGACGGGGTACGCCCCGGCCACCATTTCCCGTATCCTCACTGGGGACCCGGGTCTGGCAGTGAGCACAGAGGCCCGGAAAAGGGTGCTGGAGGAGGCTGGCCGCCTCAACTACGCCGCCACCAAGTCCCGCCGGGGCCGGGCGCCCAAGCCCCTCATGCGGGCGGCGGCGGCGGAGCGGCTGACCCCTGCCCAGCAGCTGGAAGACCCCTTTTACCTCTACCTCCGAGGCTATGTGGAGCAGGCATGCCTGGACCAGCGCATCGCCCTCCAGGCCCTGGCCCGGCGGAGGGAGGGCTTTGCCCCGCCGGAGGGGGCTGTGGATGGGGTGGTGGCCATCGGGCGGTTTACACGCCGTGAGGCGGAGGACCTGGCGGCGGTGAGTCCCAACGTGGTCTTCCTCAACGCATCCCCTGACGAGTCCCGGTTCGACTCGGTGGTCCTCAACTATGACCTGGGCATCCGGTTGGCGGTGGACTACCTGCTGGGTCTGGGCCACAGGAGAGTGGGCTTCATCGGCCCCGCACAGCGCCCTGACGACCGGGGGGAGCCGGCGCCGGAGATCCGCCGGGAGCGGTTCATGGCCCACATGGGGGCTCACGGTCTTCTGGACACCGGCCTTTTGGTGGAGGCCCCTATGGACGCCCATTCCACCTCCCAGGCATTGAGCGCCTATCTGGCCTCCGGCGCCCCACGCCCCACCGCTTTCCTGGCCGCCAGCGAGGAGAGCGCCCTGGGGGCCGTCCGGGCCATCACCGAGGCAGGGCTCTCCATCCCTAAAGACCTCTCCCTGGTCTCCTTCAACGACACGCCCCTCTCCGCCCTGGTGACCCCGGCCCTCACCTCGGTGTCCACCCACGCCCAGGAGATGGGGAGGGCCGCCGTCCGGCTCCTGGCGGAGCGGGCCGCCCTCCCGGGCCGGCCGCCCATCCGCACCCTGCCAGTGAAGGTGGTGGTCCCCCCCTCTCTGGTGGTCCGGGAAAGCGCCGCCCCTCCGTCAGATTGCCCATAAGGGACCGGGTGCAACTGTGCGCTGTGACAAAGTTAAATTTTTACTAAAAATTCGACTTGCTATTTCTTCCCCGCGCGGATATACTGAAGACACCAAGAAAATGAGGAAAGGCAGGCGCATCAGAAATGGCGATCTTAGTGTTGGGCGGAGCCGGCTACATCGGCTCTCATACGGTGTGCGAGCTTATCGACGCGGGCCGGGATGTGGTGGTAGTGGATAACCTCCTCACCGGCTTCCGGCAGGCGGTCCATCCCAAGGCCCGGTTTTACCAGGCCGACATCCGGGACCGGGCGGCCATGGACAAGGTCTTCGAGTCCGAGGACATCGAGGGCGTGGTCCACTTCGCGGCCTCCTCCCAGGTGGGGGAGAGCATGTCCGATCCCCTGAAGTACTATGACAACAACCTCTGCGGCACCACGGTCCTCCTACAGTCCATGGTGGCCCATGGGGTAAAGAAGATCGTCTTCTCTTCCACTGCCGCCACCTACGGCGAGCCCGAGTCTGTGCCCATTCTGGAGACCGACAAGACCCAGCCCACCAACTGCTACGGAGAGACCAAGCTGGCCATGGAGCATATGATGAGCTGGGTGTCCAAGGCCCACGGCCTCAGATATGTGGCCCTGCGCTACTTCAACGCCTGCGGCGCCCACATCTCCGGCGCCATCGGCGAGGCCCACAATCCGGAGACACACCTGGTGCCCATCATCCTCCAGGTGCCCAACGGACAGCGGGATCATGTCTCCATTTTCGGTGACGACTACCCCACCAAGGACAGCACCTGCGTCCGGGACTACATCCATGTCACCGATCTGGCCCAGGCCCACATCCTGGCTCTGGACTACCTCCTCAAGGGGGGCGACAACAATGTCTTTAACCTGGGCAACGGCGTGGGCTTCACTGTGAAGGAGGTCATTGACACTGCCCGAGCGGTCACCGGCCACCCCATCCCGGCGGAGATCTCCCCCCGCCGCGCCGGCGACCCCGCCCAGCTCATCGCCTCCTCCGAGAAGGCGGTGAAGGTCCTGGGCTGGAAGCCCAAGTATGACGACCTGAGCACCATCATCTCCACCGCCTGGAAGTGGCATCAGTCCCACCCCAATGGCTACGGGGAGGGCTGATGACCATGATGGACAGAGAGATCCAGGCCCTGGTGACCTATGCCCTGGACACCGGCCTCATCGAGCCCTGTGAGCGCATGTGGGCGGTGAATACCCTGCTGGAGGCCCTGGGGCTGGACAGCTATACCGAGCCGGAGACCCCGGCGGAGCGCCCGGTGGAGCTGACAGCCGTGCTCACCGCCCTCATGGATGATGCTCACGCCCGGGGCGTGCTCAAGGAGGACTCGGTGGTCTATCGGGACCTCTTTGACACCATGCTCATGGGGCGGCTCACCCCCCGGCCCGCCCAGGTCATTGACAAATTCCGTGCCCTTTATGCCCAGAGCCCGGAGACGGCCACCAACTGGTACTATCAGTTCAGCCAGGCCACCAACTACATCCGCCGGGACCGCATCGCCAAGGATGTGAAGTGGCTCTCCCCCACGGAGTACGGGGAGCTGGACATCACCATCAACCTCTCCAAGCCGGAGAAGGACCCCAAGGCCATCGCCGCCGCCCGGAACCTGCCCGTCTCGGCCTATCCCCGCTGCCTCCTCTGTGCCGAGAACGAGGGCTATGCCGGCCGGGTCAACCACCCCGCCCGGGGCAATCATCGGATTATTCCCATCACCATCAACGGCTCCCCCTGGTTTTTGCAGTACTCCCCCTATGTCTACTACAATGAGCACTGTATCTGCCTCAACAGCGAGCACGTCCCCATGAAGATCGACCGAGCCTGCTTTGCCAAGCTCCTGGACTTTGTGGGCCAGTTCCCCCACTACTTTGTGGGCTCCAACGCCGATCTGCCCATTGTGGGCGGCTCCATCCTGGCCCACGACCACTTCCAGGGGGGACACTACACCTTCGCCATGGCCAAGGCGCCGGTGGAGACCCCCTTCACCTTCCCCGGCTATGAGGATGTGAAGTCCGGTATCGTAAAGTGGCCCATGTCGGTGGTCCGGCTCACTGCCGCCGATCCGGAGCGTCTCATCGACCTGGCCGATAAAATTCTCCTCTCCTGGAGGGGGTATACGGACGAGACGGTGTTTATCTTCGCTGAAACCGACGGGGAGCCCCACAATACCATCACCCCCATCGCCCGGAGGCGGGGGGAGGACTATGAGCTGGACCTGGTGCTCCGCAACAACATCACCACCGCTGAGCACCCCCTGGGGGTCTACCACCCCCACGCTGAGCTCCACCATATCAAGAAGGAGAACATCGGCCTCATCGAGGTCATGGGCTTGGCCGTCCTCCCCGCCCGGCTGAAGGAGGAGCTCTCCGCCGTGGCCAACGCCCTGGTCAGCGGCGCCGATCTCCGGGCCGATGAGCGCACCGCCAAGCACGCCGACTGGGCTGAGGGCTTCCGGGGCAAATACACCATCACGGCAGACAACGCCCTGGACATTGTGGAAAAGGAGACGGGCCTGGTCTTTGCCCGGGTGCTGGAGCACGCCGGTGTCTACAAGCGCACCCAGGAGGGCAAGTCTGCCTTCCTGCGGTTCCTCTCCCAGGTATAAGAGAAGAAAAACAAACAGCGGTCCCGCCTGTGGTGCAGGTGGGACCGCTATTCTTATGTCTCCGCGGGGGGAGCCTGGTCCCGACGGACCTGGGCGATCTCGGAGAGGAGGGCCTGCCGGGTGTCGTTGAAGAGCAGGGACTTGTTGTGGCGGTAGTAGGCCTCGCAGCCGAAGTTCTGAATAAACCAGGAGGTGTGGGTGCCGGCGGTGAGCTCGGTGGCGAAGATGACCAGCTCCTGGCCCTCCCCCAGGGCGGCCTCCAGGAAGGCGAAGGAGTGCTCCAGGTGGCCGCCCACCTGGGCGGCGGCTTGGGCGCGCTGATCCACATCGGTCTGGAAGTCGGATTTGAGGAGGTCAAAGGCGGCGGCGGGGTCGGTGGGAGCGGCGGCGGTCAGATGCCGGACAAACTCCTCCAGCCGTCCCAGATGGGCCAGGGCAAGGCGCTCCCCCTGCCGGTCGGCGGAGCCGGCGGCGCGGCGGCGGGAGAGCTCCTGGCGGAGCCGGTCGGCGGCCTCTTCCAGGAAGGAAGCGGGGGGAACTGTGTCCATGCCCCCCTTCAGCCCGGTCAGGTCGGCGTGGAGGGCGTCGGCCAGGGCGTCCAGCTCCCACACCCGGCGGCACTCCTCCCGGAGGCGGGAGAGGAGGAGTCCCAGGATGCTCAGACGCTGGTCAAAGGGGGCGGAGGAGAGCTCCCGGA
>DXDX01000157.1 GCA_019115265.1 Candidatus Flavonifractor merdigallinarum
TGATGGTCATATTGGTGAGCCCGGCCAGGGCGTTGATGAAGGCGGAAATCATAATATTTCCCACTTCCAGCAGCGCGGAGATGTCCAGCTCATTGAGCCCCTCGTACCGCTCCACCTTTCGCCCAATCACCCGCTCCAGGGCCAGGTTGATAAATTCCATCTTCTGGACAGAGAGCATAATGCCGTTGATCTCACCCTCTACCCGGGCCAGCACACCGGCGGTGACCACTTCAGGGCCGCCGATCCACTCAATGGCCTCATTGTATCCCATGATGCGCACTTCCGGCATCTCAATACGCACCGGGCACCCCAGCATTTTGGACAGGGCAGTGGCCGCATTTCCGGTGCCGATACTCCCGATCTCCCGCAGAGTATCCAGCTCCAACATGTTGAGTTCATCGTAATTTTTCAATGATATCCCACCCTATTTAGTTGGTCAGATTATTGATGGTGGTCTCCACTTCATCCGCTGTCGTCACCATCCGCAGCGCGTAGGTATAGGCCCGCTGGCTCTCAATGACTTTGCTCATCTCATAGGCCAGATCCGTGTTGGAGGTCTCCAGGTATCCCTGACGCACCCCGGATGTACTCACCCACACCGCGCCGTTTTTGTCGGTGGTGAGGAAGCGCCCGCTGTTCACATGCTGCAAGCCGTCCTTATACTGGATGAGAAACACGCCCACCGGCTGCTCCGCCGTGGGGTCGGTGACCACAATGGGATAGCCCTCGGTGTTCATCACCTGCCGGCCCTCTCCGTCGGTCAGATACCACACCAGCTCCGGCTCCCCGTTCTCGTTGGTCTCCTGGAAGGAGTTGACGGTAAAGGCGCCATCCCGGGTGAAGGAGATCTCCTGGGTAGACGGGTCATAGAGGGCGAAGAAGCCCTCCCCCAAAATTGCGTAGTCCTGATCCCGTCCGGTGGGGGTGATCTCGCTGGTACTGAAATCCGTGGCTGTGGCAATCATCCGCGTACCGGTGCCCTTGGGCAGCTGGGCGTCATCCACACCGGTGACGGTGTTGTACATCAAATCGCCGAAGGCGGGCTTTTCCGCCTTAAAGCCGTAGTTGTTCACGTTGGCAATGTTGTTGCCGTGAACCCCCAGCCGCAGCATCTGCTGCTGTGCCCCTGTGGCGGCACTGTAAAATCCCTGAATCATCTAACTCTCCCTCCCCTCATTACATCCGGCCGACTTCGCTGGTGGCCTTGGTGAGTACTCCGTCATAGAGCTTGAGCACCTGGGACGCGCTCTGGAGCGCCCGCTGGGCCGTCATCATCTGGGTCATCTCCTGGACCATGTCCACATTGGAGCTCTCCAAGCTCTTCCAAATCACCGGGGTCTGGGTTGCGGTGGCCGCCTGGCCGTTGGCCCCGTAGAGGCTGCTGTCGTTGATGACCAGCTGGCCGTTATCCGGGAAGGTAAAGACCCCAATCTGGCCATAATATCCGCCGTCCTCATTGGAAATCCGCCCGTAGTTGTCGACCTGAATCACATCGGTGTAGAGCTGGATGGGCTGCTCATCCATCCCCAGCACCCGCCCGTGGCCGGGCAGGTAGAGGTACCCCTCTTCGTCCAGGGAGAAGCTGCCGTTGCGGGTATATTCGATACCGTTATCCGTCTGAATGGCAAAAAAACCGTCCCCCTGGATGGCAAAATCCAGATTCAGGCCGGTCTCTTCCACCGAGCCCTGCTGATAGTCCACATAGAGCTGGCTGGGCGCCAGTATGTAACTTCCCTGGCCGATGGGCGTATTTCCGCTCTTGTCCTTGTTGCCCACCCGGCTGAGGAGAACATCTTCAAACGTGATATCGGTGTAGGTCTCCTTTTTATATCCGGGCGTGCTGATGTTGGTCATATTATTGGCCACCACATCCAGCCTGCGGCTCTGGGAGAGCACACCGGATGTCAGATTGTAAAATCCTCTTGTCATATCTGACGGCTCCTTTCCTGCCTGTTACGAACCCATCCGCTCTTTTAAGAACACGCGCAGCCGCTGGATGGCGTGGCTGTGAATCTGGGAGACCCGCGGGGGGCTGACTTCCAGCACCTGGGCAATCTCCTTCATGGTCAGCTCCTTCTCATAGTAGAGGGAGAGGACCATGCGCTCCTTGGGGCGCAGGGATGCAATCCCCTCGGCCAGATTTTCCCGCAGCTCCCGCTCCTCACACAGCTCCTCGGGCGGATTTTCAAATTCACTCACCGACGCCTGCTTGCCGGCGGCGCTGCCATAGCTGTCCAGCAGCATCTCAAAGGACACCAGACTGGCTCCCGCAGTCTCGGAGAGCATCTTTTCATACTCCGCTTTGCTGACCCCCAGGTAGTCGGCCACCTCCTGGCTCTCCGGCATATGTCCCAGCTCCACCGAGAGCTCATCCACCGCCCGGTTGAGGCGGTTGGCGGTCTGGCGCAGCTGCCGGGGCAGCCAGTCCTGCTTGCGGCTCAAATCAATGACCATTCCCTTGAGCCGCTTGGCCACATAGGTCTCCAGCTTGACCCCTTTGGTGGGGTCAAACCGGTCCACCGCGCTGAGGAGGGCCAAAATTCCCTCATGTATCACATCATCCAGCTGGCTGAAGCTGCTGTACAGCCCGCAGGTGCGCAGTGCCACCCGCCGGATTTGGTCCTGAAACCGGAGAACCAGCGCCCACTTGAGCTCCTCGTCCCCCGTCTCCTTATAGCGCCGCATCAGCTCCTCATTGTCCAGACTGTCCAGATTGGTCTGCCCGGTGTCCGGCGCAGGCTCCAACACGGCTGTGCTCTCATTCCTCTTACTCATGCATAACCGCCCTTCATCTGTCAGGCGCGCTGTTGTTCCTGCGCCTGGAGCCTGATGTTTCCAATGGCCTGAATCTGTACGTCGCTGGTAATCTCGTTAAAGGAGAGGACATACACATCGGGGTAGAACTGTGTAATCATCCGGCTCACATAGATACGGATCACCTGACTGGTCAATAGGATGGGGGTCTGGGAGAGCTCATTGAACTTTTTCCGAAGGTCGCCCAGCTGGGCAATGACCTGCTGCATAATCTCCGGGCTCAGGGCCAGGTAGACCCCGTGCTCATTCTTGGTCAGCGAGGAGAGAATCTTGGCCTCCAGCTCGGCGTCCAGCGTCACCACACGCAGCTGGCCGTTTTCACAGAACTTCCGGGTGATGGTGCGGCTGAGGCTGGCGCGGACCTGTTCGGTGATGAGGTCGATATCCCGGGTGGTGGACCCGGCATCGATGATGGCCTCCAGGATGGCGCTCAGGTCCTTGATGGGCACCCCTTCCTTCAACAGGCTGCGCAGAATCTTCTCCAGATTGGCGTAGGTGACCACGTTGGGGATGGCGTCGGCCACCAGATCCGGCTCGGTCTTTTTCAGGTTTTCCACCAGCTGCACCGTCTCGGTGCGGTTCAGAAGCTCGTAGGCGTGTTTCTTGATGGTTTCTGACAGATGGGTGAGCATCACGGTCAGCGGCGAAATCACCGTATAGCCGTAGATTTCCGCCATCTCCTTGTTCTCCGGCAGAATCCACCGGGAGGGGATGCCGTAGGCCGGCTCCACTGTCTCAATACCATCAATTTCACCGGCGGGGTTAGCCGGCTCCAGCGCCAGGTAGTAGTCCACCAGAATTTCACCGGAGGCCACTTCCTCGCCGCGGATGCGGATGACATACTGGTTGGTCCCCAGCGCCGCCCCATCGTGGAGGCGGATGGAGGGGATGACAAAGCCCATATCCTGGGCATACTGCCGGCGGAAAATGACGATGCGGCTGATGAGCTTACCACCGCTGCTCTCGTCCACCAATGGGATGAGGCTGTATCCAAACTCCATCTCAATGGGCTCCACACTCAGCAGAGAGTAGACATTGTTGATATCTTTGTAGAAGTCCGCCTCGCTGGGGGCCTGTGCCTCCGGCAGAGGGGCGGCTGCGCTCTCCTCCGGCGGCAGTTCCGGCTGGGCGGCCGCCTGGCTCATGCGCTGGGTTCCCACATAGCCGCCCGCGCTCAGGCCCGCACCCACCAGAATCAGGGGAATCGTGGGCGCGCCGGGGACGAGTCCCAGCAGAATCAGCACCACACCTGTGGAGAGGATGGCCCGGGGCTGGGCCTTGAACTGTCCGATGACGTCCTTGTTCAGGCTGCCGTCGGACACCGACCGGGTGACAATCATACCGGTGGCGGTGGAGATCATCAGGGCGGGGAGCTGAGACACCAGGCCGTCGCCGATGGTGGCGATGGAGTAGACATTCAGAACGGTGGCCAAGTCGCCTCCGCCCTGGACAATCCCGATGATCAGACCTGCCACAAAGTTGATGACGGTGATAATGAGGGACATCACCGCGTCGCCCTTGACGATCTTGGTGGCGCCGTCCATGGCGCCGTAGAAGTCCGCTTCTTTCTGAATCTTATAGCGGCGCATCCGGGCCTCTTTTTCATCAATGATACCGGAGCTCAGATCGGCGTCAATGGCCATCTGTTTGCCGGGCATGGCGTCCAGGGTGAACCGGGCCGCCACCTCGGATACACGCTCAGCGCCCTTGGTGATGACGATGAACTGCACCAATACAATGATGAGGAAAATGAGAACACCGATAACAATATTACCCTGTGTAATCAGCTGTCCAAAGGACTGAATGACCACACCGGCCTGGCCCTGTTCGCTCAAAATCAGCCGTGTGGAGGACACGTTCAGGCCCAACCGGAAGAGGGTGGTAATGAGCAGCAGCGAGGGGAAGATGGAAAACTCCAGCGCCTCGGAGATATTCATGGTAATCATCAAAATCATGATGGACAGAGAGATGTTCACCACGATCAGGACATCCAGTACAGGTGCAGGCAGTGGGATCACCAGGAACAGCACGATCACCACGACCATCAGCGATATTGCGTTGTTGAGTATCCGTCTCATAGTCTTCCAGGTTCCTACTTTCTCGCCTTATTTCAGCTTGTCGTTCATGCGGTAGAGGTACACCAGCACCTCCGCCACCGCGTTGTAGAGTTCGGGCGGAATGGGCTGGTTCAGTTCGGTGGAGGAGTAGAGGGCCCGGGCCAAGGGGACATTCTCCACCACAGACACCTGATTCTCCTCCGCCACGCGTACAATGCGCAGCGCCAGTTCATCCTGCCCCTTGGCCAGCACCACCGGCGCGGCGTCCTGCTCCGGCCGGTACCGCAGCGCCACCGCAAAGTGGGTGGGGTTACGGATGACCACATCAGCCTGGGGCACCTGCTGCATCATGCGGGATTGGGCCATTTTTCGCTGCACTTCTTTGATTTTTCCTTTGACCTGCGGATCGCCCTCCATCTGTTTGTATTCCTCTTTGATCTCCTGTTTGGACATCTTAATCTGCCGTTCATAGTCCCACCACTGGTAGAAAATGTCCGCACCGGCCAGCACAACATAGGCCAGCATGATTTGAAAGACCAGCTCAAAGGCGGAACGAAAGAGGTGCGCGCCCGCATCCGCCAGATCGGTGTAGAGATATTTGGGAAAGAGGCCCACCATGTCCGCCAGAAACTGATAAATCAGATAGAGGAGGATGCCGATTTTCAAGAGCCCCTTCAGCGCCTCAATGATACTGCGCAGAGAAAAGAGGCGCTGAAAGCCCTGAATGGGGTTGAGCCGGCTCCATTTCGGCTTGAGAGACTCTCCGGTGACCAGCAGCTTGGTCTGGAAGAGCGTGGCAGCCACACCGGCCAGTGTGGCTGCCGCCAGAATGGGGCCGGCGGTTTTGACGAATGTGAGGAGGAACTGAAGAAAGATTCCCCCCATCTGCTCATGAATGGAGGCCTTGCTGGAAATCAGGCTCAGACAGTAGTGCAGAAATTCATCCACCTGCGCCACAATCCAGCCGCCCATCAGCCATACAGTGGCAAAGCTGACAATCAGCACCACCACAGAAACCGCGTCGTTGGAGAAAAAGATATTACCTTTTTTCCGTTCGTCTCGCCGCTTTTTTGGGGTTGCCTTTTCGGTTTTTGAACTGTCCGCCATACCGCCCGCCCCCTATCTGGCCTACCGATGTCCTCAGGCGCCCGCAATCACCTGGAGGACCTGGCGCACCTGCGCCAGCATCTGGACCTCCATGTCGAGCAGGAATTCATTGATAGGGGTCAGGAACAAGAACAGCAAACCCAGTCCAATGATGACCTTCAGCTCCATATTGATGACAAAGGCGTTGATCTGCGGGATTGCCTTCATCAAGATGCCCATTCCAATCTCGCCCAGCAACTCCGCCGCCAGAATGGGAAGGGCCAGCTTCACCGCCAACAGGAGACAGGAGAGAAAAATATCCGCCACCAGGGAGGCCACCGTCTGCCCCAACGCGACCGTGCCATAGGGAAGCAGCTCCCCCGAGGTAATGAGCATCCGCAGCAGGGTATAGTGTCCGTTCTCCGCAAAGAAATTCAGGATGACCAGAATATTGAGGAGAGACCCGGTCACTGTCATATTCGCCTGGCTGCTGGCATCATAGATCTGGGCCATAGTCAGGCCCATCTGTGTGTCGATAAACTCGCCGCCCATCTGGACAATGGAGAGAAACAGGCGCAGCACAAAGCTCAGTGCAAAGCCCGCCCCCAGCTCCAGCAGCAGCGGAACAGCGAAGCTAATCACCGTGGTGGGCAGTTCCACCTGGGTTCCACCCTCCGCCCCGTATGCGGACAGCGCCATCATCAAAATCAGGCCGGCCTTCACCAGAGCAGGTACATTGCTGCGGCCCCAGATGGGGTTGAAGAGCACAAAGCCCGTCATTCGCATGACGATCAATTCCAATAAGAAAAGCTGTGCCCAATCGATCATGTCTTCGCCTCTACATCAGGGTAAATAGGTATCGGGTGTAATCCAGCAGGGTCTCCAGCATCCAGCCTCCGCCGATAAGCAGAACCAGCACCACCACCAACAGCTTGAGGATAAAGGAGAGCGACTGCTCATGAATCTGGGTCACCGCCTGGAAGATGGCCACCAGAATGCCCACCGCCATACTCAGCAGGAGGAGGGGGCCACTGATTTTGAGGGCCACCCCAATCCCCTCCCGCATGATATCCACAACTTCCATACCGCGCTACCCCCTTAGTAGAAGCCCTGCACCAGTGTGGAGAACAGCAGTTCCCACCCGTTGAGGGCGATGAAGAGCAGCAGCTTAAAGGGCATGGAGATCATGGAGGGCGGCAGCATAATCATACCCATGGACATCAGCGCGGAGGCTACCACCACGTCAATCAGTACAAAGGGAATATACAGATAAAAGCCAATCAGAAACGCACGCTTGAGCTCGCTGGTGATAAAAGCGGGGACCAGAATGCGCAGCGGAAGATCCGAGGCCTGGTCCCCCTCCGGCACATCCGTGTGGGCCAGATCGCAGAAGAGCTTCAGCGCGCTGGTCTCCACCTGGCGGGCCATGAAGTCCTTCACCGGGGCCTCAGCCCGGCTGATAAACTCCTCCTGGGAGATCTCGTCGGCCACATAGGGCTCATAGGCCTGGGTTCGGATGGTATCCACCACAGGCGACATGGTGAACAGCGTCAAAAAGAGCGCCATTCCCACCAGCACCATATTGGGTGGATTCTGCTGCAAGCTCATTGCCGAGCGCAGGAAGGAAAACGAGATGATGTACCGGGTAAAGGAGGTCATCATCACCAGAATGGAGGGAAGAAGGGTAATGAGAGTGGTCAGGAACAAAATTTCCAGTGTCTGTACCTGTTCCCCGTTTACATTGATTAGCGCATCCACAACCTCAGGAACCTCCCCTGTCTTTCCGGCGCTCCAGAACTTTTTTCAGCGCCTCCTGAAAACTGAGTCCCGGGGGCGTGGCTCTGCCGGCCTGGTCCTCCTGTTTCCAACGCTCTGCCTCTTCCGGGCTGACCTCTTCCAGACAGGAGATTCCCCCCGGGGTACTCCCCAGGAAATAAATCCGCTCCCCCACCTGTACCAGCAAGAGCTTTTGATCCTTTCCTACCGCCACCTGCTCCAGCACGGTGACGCGCCGGCCCCGGCTGCGTATCGCGTTGTCGCCCATAGACCGGCCGATTACGCCCCGCGTAAACCAGTAGGCCAGCGCCAGCACCGCCACCACCACCAGGATGGTCCAAAGCAGACTCAAGACCTCCTTTGGCATAGAGCGTTAGGCGTTCCCCAGAATCGAAGTCACCGTCTTCATCAGACGATCTTCCTTGAAGGGCTTGACAATGAAGTCCTTGATGCCGGCCTGGACCGCCTCCACCACCATGGCCTCCTGGCCCATGGCGGAGCACATGACCACGTTGGCGTTGCTGTCCTTGGCGCGGATGGCCTTCAGGGCCTCCAGGCCATCCATATTGGGCATGGTGATGTCCATCAGGACCAGGTTGGGCTGAATCTCAAAATACTTCTCCACCGCATCCTTGCCGTCCACAGCCTCATAGATGTCGGAGTATCCGTTCTTGGTCAGGGTGTCCCGGATCACCTTTCGCATAAAAGCGGCATCATCAACAATCAAAATCTTAGCCATTTCGTCTCATCCTTTTCAATCTGATTTGATTTTGGGTTCTATCGATCAGCCTTTTTTTGCAAGATCCAAAAGCTGCGGCTGCCTGAGCACCTCGGTAATGCGCACGCCAAAGTTATCGTCAATCACCACTACATCTCCTCGGGCGACGCACAGTCCGTTGACAAACAAGTCTACCTGGTCGCCGGCCAATTTGTCCAGCACCACCAGAGAGCCCTTGGAGAAGGTGAGGATATCCTCCACTTTGCGCCGGGTCCGCCCGATCTCCACCGAGACCTCCAGCGGCACCGACATGATGAGTTCCAGATTCTGCGCCTGCTCTTCCCCGATTTCCTGCGCCACATCCAGAGTGGGCAGCTGGAGCGGCTTGGTATTGATCACCTTGGGCTCCATCTGCATCTGCGGCTGGACCGGCTGCATGGGCTGGACGTACTGGGGCGGCATCCCGGGGTATTGAGGCTGCTGCATCATGGGGTTGTATGCCCCCTGCATGGGCGGAGCATACTGCGGCTGCTGCATGGGCTGCTGCATCGGAGGAGCGTACTGGGGCTGCTGCGGCTGCTGCATGGGAGGGGCCTGCGGGGCTGGAGCGGGCTGAGGCGCCGGAGTGGGTGCGGGTGCGGCTGCACCGCCGCCCATACCGCCCATGAGCCGCTCAATTTCCTCCTGGCTCAGCTTGCCGCCCGAGTCTCCGCCGGAGGGGGCCGGAGCAGGCGCTGGAGCGGGTTCGGGTGCGGCCGCGCCGCCGCCCATACCGCCCATAAGCCGCTCGATCTCCTCCTGGCTCAGCTTGCCGCCCGAGTCTCCACCGGAGGGGGCAGCGGCAGGCGCCGGAGCCGGTTCCGGCTCGGGGGCCGGAGCGGAAGAATCCAGAGCGCCGATATCCATACCGAACCCGCCCAGCAGTTCCCGGGCCAGATCCACGGACATGACGTTGACAAATTCACTTTTCAGGACATTCTCAATGCCTAGTGTAAACCGGACGACCACAAGCATTCCATCTGAATGGGCAAAATGGTCGTTTTTAAACTGCACCACATCGTCCAGTGTGTAGGACTTGGGGGTGGAGATATTGACCGGCCGGCCCAGGAAGTCCGACAGCGCGGTGGAGGCAGCGCCCATCATCTGGTTCATGACCTCGCACACGGCGCTGATGGACAGATCGTTGAGCTCAAACTCCTCATCGGGCATCTCGGTGCCCATAAGGATGTCCACAATGACCTTCACATCGTGGCGCTTGAGCAGCATGATGTTGCTGCCCTCCAGGCCGGAGACGTACTTAATCTCGACCGCGATGGCCGGCTCCAAATCGCCCAGGCTGAACTCCTCCACCGGCACGACAGACACCGACGGTGTGGTGATATCCACTCTATGGTCCAGCAGGTTCGAGACCGCAGTGGCCGAGGAACCCAGGCTGATATTCATCACTTCGCCGATGGCATCCAATTCCATCGCGCTAAACACGTTTTGATCCATAGCCCTTACTTTTCCCTTCTTCCCTGATTCTCATAGGTTTCCACAATCTTGACCGCCATATTGTTGTTCTGTGTCCCGATCTTTCCACTGAACCACGGCCGGCCGCCCACATACAGCTGTACCGGGTCGCTGGACGGCTGCCCCAGATCGATCACATCGCCGGCATGAAGAAAGTAGATATCCTGAAGCTGAAGGGTGGTCCGGCCCAGCTCCGCGGTGATCTCCAGCTCTGAGCTGCGGAGGATATCCATAATCTCCTCCGAATTGTCCTCTCCACTGCCTCGTCCGGCCTGATTGGCCGCGGTGATGAGGGCGAAAATATTCGTCAGCATCATCCCGGGCAAGCAGATATTCATCCGGCCCGAGCAGTTGGAGAATTTGATGTCGATGCCTACAATGACCACCGTCTCATCCAAACCGATGAGCTGCACCAGGGTGGGGTTGCTCTCCACCCGCCGGAATCGAAACTCCAAATCAATGTAGTTTTCCCAGCTGCCGCCCAGAGCCTGAATCATATCCTTGACCATGCTCTCATAGAGCCGCAGTTCCAGATTGGTAAAGGTATATCCGCCGGAGATTTTACTCCCCGCCAGATCGCCATCGCCGCCCATCAGCCGGTCCATCATACTCAGCATCAGCGTGGTGCTGAAATGGAAGAGAATGGGGGTATCTTCCGTCTGCGGCTTACCCTCCACCTCCACCTCGGCCAGGGTCAGCACGTCGCCCTCCGACAGGGCGTTGGAAAACTCATAATAGCGCTGCTCTTCGACTGACTCCACCTCAATCTCACAGGTAGTGTGCAGAAGGCCGTTGATTCTGGAGTTGATAATCCGGGTGTAGTTTTCAAAGATGCCGCTGAGCATTTTCAGACGGTCTTTGGTAAACTTTCTGGGGCTATAAAAATCGTATTTTCGATACTTCTTTTCCGGGCTTTGTTCCGTTGAGGCACCCAGATCCATCTCACCATTGCGCGCGGCGTTCAGCAGGGCGTCAATTTGGCTTTGCGATAGAACTTCTGCCATGGTTGCACCTCCTACCCGGAGTCCGGATGCAAATCTGCATAGGTCTCCACCTGCTCTCCCTTAACTTTGCGCCGCCGTATCCTGCTGGCCTGCCTCGTCGCGCATCGTATAGTACTGTGTAATGCTGTCGCCCTCATTGTTGTCCAACTCCAGACCGCTGATGACCAGTTCCACCCGGCGATTGTGGGCCCGCTCATCGGACGTATCATTGCTGGAGATGGGGCGCCATTGTCCATATCCTACACTGACCAGCCGGGCTGGGTCAATGATATTTTTCTCTTGTAAATAAATGGTAACCACTGTGGCCCGGTTGGAGGCCAGAAAGCGGTCTTTTTCCACCTGGTTGGGCACCTGGGCCTGGGCCTGGGCGGTATGGCCCAGAACCCGGATTTCATTGACGGAGTCTGAGCCAGAGGCCAGAACCTGGGCAATGTTGTCCAGGACCGTTTTGCCCTCGTCCAAGAGCACATAGCTGTCGCCATCAAAGAACACCGTATCATCAAAGGAAATAAAAACGTATCCGCTTCCTTTGCTCAGGCTGATTTTTTCACTCAGACCGGACTGTGTGATGTACTGGGCCAGGGACTCATAGAGCTGTTCCATGGTCTGATCCACTTGCTCCTGAGTCATCTGCGCCTCGTTGTTGCTCACCTCATGGCCGCCCGGCTGAGACTCCGTGACCGCGTCCGGGTTAAAGGACTCTACCAGAGCGACCCATTTTTCCTTGTCCATGGTGGACATGGAGTAGAGCATTACAAAAAAACACAGCAACAGCGTCACCATATCGCCGTAGGTGTCCATCCAGTTGGCGCCGCCGCCACCACTTTTCTTCTTCTTCATTGACTCCATCTCCCCGGCGCTGCCGCGCCATCACTTCTCCCGGCCCTTTTTCCCTTTCTTGCCCTTCTTCTCCTCGCCGCCGTTGCCGCTGCCGCCGCCTTCGCCTTCGCGCGTCTTCTGGCTCATGAAGGTCATCAGCCGCTCCCGCAGGAACTTGGGATTCTCGCCGGACTGAATGGCCATAATGCCCTCCACAATAATCTGCCGGCAGAGGACTTCCTCCTCGTCCCGGGCAGTCAGGTTGGCGGCGATGGGGTTAAAGATCACGTGGGCCAAAAAGGAGCCGTAGAAAGTAGTCACCAGAGCCACAGACATATTGGGGCCCAGCGAGTCCATATCCGCACCATCCAGGCCTTTAAGCATATTGATAAGGCCGATGAGGGTACCAATCATACCAAAGGCCGGCGCGGCGTTGGAGCCCCGCTCATACATGGCGATGACGCCCTGATGGCGCTCCGAGGTCTGTTCGATGTCATTTTCCAGAATGCTGCGCACCCGGTCGGGGTCGTTGGCATCCACAATCAACATAATGGCCTGCTTGAAGAAGGGATCGGTCTGCTCATTGGCCTTCTCTTCCAGTGCCAGCAGACCATTTTTCCGAGCAATCTGGGCCAGTTCGGTGAGCTGATCTACATATACAGATGGGTCAAAGGCCTTGGCCCGCAGCATAATCTTCAAATGTTTCGGAAGCGATTTGACCAGCTTGGGGTAACACGCCACCACAACCGCCAGAGTGCCGCCCACCACAATCAACAGACTGGGGGCGTCCACAAAGTTGCCCAGCTTATCCAAGTCAATGGGGGGCACGGCGGTCAGGTCCACAGCAATACCAAACAACGTGAAGAATATGGCCAGAGCCAGTCCGATCAAATATACGATATTCATAACGTCGATCCCTTCTGTCTATGTCCCGTGCTGACGCACTCCGGCCCTGTCAGCGCCGGTCGATCACAGAGATTTCCCGGTGGATGTCCTGAATCTTGGCATTGTATTGGG
>DXDX01000158.1 GCA_019115265.1 Candidatus Flavonifractor merdigallinarum
GGTGGTGATGGTGGGGGGCGAGGACGCCACCGTTAAGCGCTTTTACGCCACCGACAGCACCGTGACCCTCATGCCCCAGTCCACCAACCCCATCCACCAGCCCCAGATTTACGACCCCGCAAAAACCCCCATCCGAGTTCTGGGCAAGGTAGTCAAGGTGGAATTTTACCTCTAAACAGCAGAAAATTCCCCGGAAACAATCGTTTCCGGGGAATTTGAGCCAGAATGAGATTATTCCTTGTGGTCCTCCGCGATTTCGCCGCTGCGGAAGGCCCACACCAGCGCCATCAAGTCGTCAATCTGCTCCTGGAGATGGCGGCCCACATCGGTGCCGGCAATCTTCATGCGGGACTCCAGGCGCTCAAACACCACCGAGGTGGAGGCGATGTCCTGGTTTTCCTGGATGGCATTTGCCCGCCCCACAAAGGGCTCATGGGACACCAGACGGAAGCAGGTAGAGTTGTAGATGAGGGTATAGCCCGCAATGCCGGTGGTCTTTTGATAGGCCTTGCAGAAGCCGCCGTCAATGACAAGCAGCTTGCCGCCGCCCTTCCGGGGGCTCTCCCCCTTCTTGGACTTGACGGGGATATGGCCGTTGATGATGTGGCAGTGGGGCCCCTCCAGCCCGAACTCCCGCAAAATCTTGTCGCAGATTTCCGGGTCGTTGTAGAGCTGGTAGTAGGCGTTTTTCGGCTCGGTCCAGATAGACTCGTCCTGGATGAACCGCCGCTCAAAGGTGGTCATCTGGTCCCGGCCAAAGATGGGGCTGTTGCGCCCGGCCCACAGGAACCAGAGGAAGTCCATACCGAACTGCCGCTCGGGAGAGCCGGGCTTGTTGTAAAAGGCCCGGCGGGCGGTGAGGTCGGCGTAGTCCAAAAAGGCCTTGCCGGAGAGGTCCTTGCACCCGATGGAGAAGCGCATAAACTCCCCTTCCTGGGTCATGGGGATGCAGCCGTGGAAGAGCAGATTGCCGTTAAAGACCTTGTAGAGGCTGCCCTTAGAGTAGAGGAAGCGGATGTGGCGCTGGAGCTTCTCGCTGTGGCAGAAGGAGCGGGTGAGCTGGTCAATGAGGGCGCTCTCCTCGGGGGTAAGGGTATAGGGGTCGTTCCGGTCCACGGTGGGGAAGTCGGTGTCTGCCATGGGGTAGGTCACCCCTTTGATGGTGATGCACTTGTTCTCATAGTCCACCTTGTCCAGCAGCAGGCGGTCATCCATGCCGAAGCAGGGGTTGCGCTTGATTTTCTGCCCCTCCAGCTTGAAGAGAATCATGGTGATGGCCTTGTGCATCCGGGCGGCCAGGAGCTTATCCTTTTCGGTGTAGTGGGCCTCGTCCTCATTGGTGAGCTTGACGGCAAACTGGTCCACATTGCAGTCCTTGTACACCTCGTTGGCAAACACGGACAGGGGGCGCAGAGAGATGCCGTAGCCCGTCTCAATGACCTCCAGGTTGTTGTACCGCAGGGAGTTGGCCAGCACCGTGGCCACCAGGGTGCGGGAGCCGGAGGCCGCCCCCATCCAGAGAATGTCGTGGTTGCCCCACTGGATATCCACGCTGTGGTACTCCATCAGGGAGTCCAGAATGATATCGGCGCCGGGTCCCCGGTCGAAAATGTCCCCCACCAGGTGCATGTGGTCCACCGCCAGGCGCTTGATGAGCTCACAGAGCTGAATGAGGAAGTTGGACGCCCGGTCAATGTCAATGATGGTGGAGATGATATTCTCATAGTAGTCCCGCTTGTCGCTGTCCTCATAGTGGGTGTGGATCAGTTCATCAATGATGTAGGCGTACTCCTTGGGCATGGCCTTACGGACCTTGGAGCGGGTGTACTTGGAGCTGACCTCTCGACACATCTCAATGAGGCGGTGGAAGGTGATGCGGTACCACTCCCGCATGTCGGCCGTCTCCCGCTCAATCTCCTCCAGCTTTTCCTGGGGGTAGTAGATGAGGGTGGCCAGCTGGTCCAAATCGGCCTTGGACACGGTGGTGGCAAAGAGCAAATCCAGCTTCTCCCGCACTACGCCGGAGGCGGAGTTGAGGATATGGAGAAAGGCCTCGTACTCTCCATGGACATCGGAGATGAAGTGCTCGGTGCCCTTGGGCAGGTTCAGGATGGCCTGAAGGTTGATAATCTCACTGCTGGCGGCCTGGACATTGGGGTACTGGCGGGCCAGCATTTTCAGATAGTGCAGGTCTTTTTCACTGTATGTCTTGCTCGGCTTCATGCAGGAGCCCCCTTCTTTGGAGTTGGATGAGTTCATTATCCCACGTTCCCAGAAGAGTTGCAAGAGGGGCACTCTTGATAAGTTTTTCACAAAGAAAAAGCAACAGCCGGCGCCCGAATAACGTCGAGCGCCGGCTGGAAAACGCGAAGGTCAGTTCAGGAAATCTTTCAGCTTCTTGGAGCGGGAGGGGTGGCGAAGCTTCCGCAGGGCCTTGGCCTCAATCTGACGGATACGCTCGCGGGTGACGTTGAACTCCTTGCCCACCTCTTCCAGAGTGCGGGTGCGGCCATCCTCAATGCCGAAGCGCAGCTTCAGCACCTTCTCCTCCCGGGGGGTGAGGGTGGAGAGCACGTCCACCAGCTGCTCTTTCAGCAGGGTGAAGCTGGCGGCCTCGGAGGGCTCGCTGGCGTCCTCGTCGGGGATGAAGTCCCCCAGATGGGAGTCCTCCTCCTCGCCGATGGGGGTCTCCAGGCTCACCGGCTCCTGGGCGATCTTCAAAATCTCCCGCACTTTGTCCACCGGCATGTTCATCTCGGCGGCAATCTCCTCCGGCGTGGGGTCGTGGCCCAGCTCCTGGAGCAGCTGCCGGGAGACCCGGATGACCTTGTTGATGGTCTCCACCATATGGACGGGAATTCGGATGGTGCGGGCCTGGTCCGCGATGGCGCGGGTGATGGCCTGGCGAATCCACCAGGTGGCATAAGTGGAGAACTTATACCCCTTGGTATAGTCAAACTTCTCCACCGCCTTGATGAGGCCCAGATTGCCCTCCTGAATGAGGTCCAGGAAGAGCATCCCCCGGCCCACATAGCGCTTGGCGATGGACACCACCAGACGGAGATTGGCCTCTGCCAGACGCTGCTTGGCGGCCTTACCCCGCTTGATGGCCCGGCGGATCTCCTTCTCCTCCTCGGGGGTGAGGGGGTAGTCCTCCCCATTCTTGCGGGCCTTCTCAATCTCCGCCCACTGCTCCTCGGCGGCAGCGCCGGCGCCCATATCCTGGGCCAGATGCACCTCCTCGTCAGGGGAGAGCAGATTCACCTTGCCGATCTCCTTCAGATACATCCGTACCGGGTCGTCAATGCCAAAGGAGTCCACCAGGGTGTTGGGGTCCACAATCTCCTCTTCCGGGATGTCCTCCAGCTCCTCCATGGGGGGGACAATGTCGTCGTTGAGATCGGGCAGGTAGTCCTCACCGGCGGTGTCGATGCCCAGATTCTCCAGGGTATCGTAGATTTTGTCCATCTGGTCGCTCTCCAGATTGAGGTTCTCCAGCACGTCCATGAGCTCGCTGGCCGAGAGCTTCCCCTTCTTCTTCCCCCGCTCGATGAGCTCACTGAGCTTCTCCGCGCCGGGGACGCCCTCTACCACCTTCATGATCTCCTGGCGTCCGGCCTCCAGCTGCTCCTCGCTGGGAGTGTTCTTTTCGCTTTTGGCTCCGGTTGTTTTTTTCTCACTCATGTCCGCTTCCTCCGTAGGATTTTTTTTCTCTGAATTTCTCCCGGGCGGCCAGCAGCGGGTCCACTTCCCCGTCGCCCCGCTTGGCGGCCTCGGTCTCAAGAATGGCAATGTAATCGTGCAGCGCCTGGCGGCTGTTGGCCAGGGATTCCGGCTGCTCCAAAATGGCGGCCAAATGGCTCATCTCCTGCGGCTCCAGCTCTCCGGCCAACGTGGAGAGCTGAACGCTGTGCCCCGCCTCCAGACGGCGGCGGAGCAGGGTGTACACCTTGCCCAGCAGGGGGCTGGAAAACTGCTCCGCCCGCAGGTCTGGTACTTCCCGAATCAGCTCCGGCTCCAGCAGCATCAGGCGCAGTACCCCCTCCTCCGCCCGGGCGGAGCGCAGGTTTTCATAGCGGATGCCGTAGGAGCGGGGCTGGAGCTGCACCGCGGGGGTGAGGTCCCGGCGCTCCTGCTGCTTTTGCGCCTGGCGCAGACGCCGCTTCCCCTCCCGCTGGACCTCCTGGGCCATAGTTTCCGGGGACACTCCGGCCAGAGCGGCCATCCGCCCGCCGTACACCTCCCGCTCCACGGGACTTGGCAGGGTGGCCAGCAGCGCGGCGCACGCCCGGAGAAACTCCACCTTCTGGGCGTCATCCTCCAAATTGTATTGGCTCTGAATCTGCCGCAGACGGTACTCAATGTGGTTCTCGCTGCCGCTGATGAGCTTTTGAAAGGCCTCCCGGCCATAAGTCTGGATAAACTCGTCCGGGTCCTTGGCCCCCCGCACCTGGAGGACCTTCACCGAAAGGCCGGTCTTTTCCAAAATGGGGATGGCCCGCTGGGCGGCGCTCACCCCGGCGCTGTCCCCGTCGTAGGCGATAACCGCCTCCTTGGTGTAGCGGGAGAGCAGATGGGCGTGCTCCTGGGTGAGGGAGGTGCCCAGACTGGCTACCGCGCAGTCAAATCCCGCCTGATGGAGGGAGATGGTGTCCATATACCCCTCCGTAAGAATAATGCGCCCCTGTTTGGACTTGCGGGCCAGATTGAGGGCGAAAAGATTCCGGCTTTTGTTGAAAATCAGCGTGTCTGGGGAGTTGAGGTACTTGGGCTCTGAGCCGTCCAGCACCCGCCCCCCAAAGCCGATGACCTCCCCCCGCAGATCGATGATGGGGAACATCACCCGATTGCGGAAACGGTCATAGATGCGGCCCTTTTTGCTGTCCACCGCCAGACCTGCATCCAGCAGCTCCCGCTTGGTATAGCCTTTTTCCGCCATGGCAGTGAGGAGGCCATCCCAGCCGTCAGGGGACATCCCCAGGCCAAAGCGGGTGACAATCCCTTTGGAGAGGCGGCGCTTTCCAAAGAGGTACTCCGTACCCGCCGCCCCCGCCGGGGAGAGGAGCAGCTGGTGGAAAAAGCGCGCGGCCTCCTTATTGAGGGCCAGCAGACGCTCTTTCCTGCGCCGGTACCCCTCATTCTCCCCGTTTTCGGGCAACTCCATCCCGGCCCGCTGGGCCAAAACGCGCACTGCCTCCACAAAAGGCAGGTGTTCGATCTCCATCACAAAGGAGATCACCCCGCCCCCCTTCCCGCAGCCGAAGCAGTGAAAGATCTGCTTGTCGGTAGACACCGAGAAAGAGGGGGTTTTTTCGTTGTGAAAGGGGCACAGGCCCCAGAGATTATTGCCCTTTCGGGTCAGGTGGACATAGGAGGAGACCACATCGGAGATCTCGCTCCGGGCCACCAGCTCGTCCAGGAAGGCCTCCGGTATGGCCATGGGGTCTCACCTCCCTGCCGGCCGGATGTCGGTTATTTGACAGCCCACGCCTTGGGTACCGCCAACGCGAGGAACTGTTCCACAGCATATTTATCTGTCATACCGGCGATGTAGTCGCACACCGCCCGGTCCATCCCCTCCCGGCAGCGGATGTCCTGATACTCCGCCGGCAGACGGTCGGGGTCGGCCCGGTAGGCCTCGTAGAGGCGGCAGAGCAAATCCTCCGCCTTGCTCTCCTCTCCCTTGGCCACCGGGTTGTGGTACACCGCCTCAAAGAGGAAGGCGCGCAGCTCCGCCATGGCGGTGCGGCAGGCTGGGGACTGCACAATGTCGTCCTTCCCCCGGCTCTCCTGAATGACATCGGTCACTAGGGTGTCAATCCGCTCCCCGTGGGTAAAGCCCAGCACCTGGGAGGATTTCAGGGGGATATCCACGGGGTAGAGGATGCCGCCCCGAATGGCGTCGTCAATATCGTGGTTGATGTACGCGATCTGGTCGGCCAGGCGGAGCAGACGCCCCTCCAGCGTGGCGGCTTTCTCCCCGCCGGTGTGGCAGAGGATGCCGTTGCGCACCTCCCAGGTCAAATTGAGCCCCTCTCCCCCCTCTTCCAGACGCTCCACCACACGCAGAGACTGCTCATTGTGGGCAAAGCCCCCGGGCAGGATGCGGTTGAGGGCCCGCTCCCCGGCGTGGCCGAAGGGGGTATGTCCCAAATCGTGCCCCAGCGCCGCCGCCTCCGTCAAATCCTCATTGAGGGACAGCCCCCGGGCGATGGTGCGGGCAATGCGGGAGACCTCCAGCGTGTGGGTCATACGGGTGCGGTAGTGGTCCCCCTCCGGCGAGAGGAACACCTGCGTCTTGTGCATCAGCCGCCGGAAGGCCTTGCAGTGGACAATGCGGTCCACATCCCGCTGAAACGCGGTGCGCATGGGACAGGGCGGCAGGGACCGCTCCCGGCCCCGGCTTTCCGCTGAGGGGCAGGCTAAGGGGGAGAGAGACTCCTTCTCCCACTGCTCCCGCTCTTCTCGTACCGTCACAGGCATTTCCCCCTTTCGCCGGAAACACATGCTCATGTACTCTATACGCCGCGCCTCGGAAAAATCCTTCTTTTTTCAAAAAAATTTTTTCCGACAGGAATCGGCACAGACGCCGCAAGGGCGAAGGTTTTTGTGCTCGCCGCACGGGCCGCCTACTCGGCGGGAGCACCGCTTTCTTTGCAAAGAAAGCGGTGGGAAAGAAAGCGCAGAGGGGGCGCTGCCCCCTCTGCACTCCCCCCAATGCGCAACCGGGCTAAAGTTCTGCTGCGGTGGGATTGCACCAGCCTGGTGCCATTTGGACCAGGCTTTCTGCCTATGCGGGCAGCGTTGTACTGCCCTGCAAGACAGGTAACCTCGACTTGGGTAAGTCTGTTGCCACAGAAAAAGCCATAAATTTGCACCCACAAATGGGGCGGCCCCCGAAAAAGGCCGCCCTTTTGGAGGGGAGTGGA
>DXDX01000159.1 GCA_019115265.1 Candidatus Flavonifractor merdigallinarum
TATCAGTTATGCGGAAGTAGCTGCTTCCATAATGACATTACAGCGTTCCATGCTCGTTTCTTTCGGAACCATGAGTACCGGAAATATTCATTTTATGAATGCTGCCACGGGAGCTGCTGTATGCCTGCTCATACTGATATTGGGCTTGTCAATGATAATAAAATCCAAAAGAAAGGAACATGAAACATGGCAAAATCAAAACTTATAGAAGCAAACGAGAAATTAGCAGAGAAAGTTGTTGATACCTATAAAAAAATCGAAGACACGGTTGTCAGCGGCTACACAAAAATTGAGGACGCTTTTGTTGGACACTATCTTGTAAAAGAGGGGGAATGCGTAGAAGAAGCAAAAGCAAGATTGAAGCATGATCAGAACACACAGCAATAATTAGCAAAGCCAGCCGAGCCAGTCAACGGTCAAGATGAACGGCGCATACGCGCCGCCGTTGACAGCCCCGCCCGCCTTTGCTGGTAGACAATCAAGGGGCGACAGCAAGGAGTGCTGCCGCCCCGAACTACTATCAGAGAGGGAAAAATTCCATTTTGTCCCACATCACAGGAAAGGTTTGTAGAGCGAAACACTATCTGCTATAATGAAAATAGTCGAATCGGGGTGGGGGCCTCCGCCCCTCCGGAAAGGGGCGTACAATATGGCGGGAGCTACCTTATACACAGTGATTGTCGCGGACGACGAGGACGAGCTGCGGGAGGCGGTCTGCACCATGATTCCCTGGGAGGAGCTGGGCTTCCGCCTGGCGGGCAGCGCCGGCAATGGGCTGGACGCCCTCCAGCTGGTGGAAAAGTACGAGCCGGATCTGCTGCTCACCGACATCCGGATGCCCTTTATCTCGGGCATCGAGCTGGCCCGGCAGGTGCGGGAGGTGCGCCCGGCCACCAACATCGCCTTTCTGAGCGGCTACGATGACTTCGCTTACGCCCAGCAGGCCATCCAGTACAACATCATCAGCTACATGCTCAAGCCCCTGACCATCGAGGGCCTGGGAAAGGAGCTGCGCGCCATCCGCCAGAAGATCGATGCCCAGTACGCCCTGTTCCGCAAGTCCGGCCCGGTGGGGGGCGAGCAGAAGGTGCGCGCCGCCGGGGTGATGCCCCTGGTGCTGGACGGCTATGCCGAGCCGGAGCCGGAGGCCCAGCTGGAGGCCTATGCCAGAGAGGTGGGGCTGCTGCGGGATGTGGAGGACAGGCCGTGCTATACCGTAATGGTGTCCACCCTTCTCAGCAGGGAGGGCGCCAACCGCACCACCCCTTCCTTCGCGGCCTCCATTGACCGGCTGGCCGCCAAGTACCTGCGCAGCGTCAGCTTCTTTTCCGGCGGCAAGGTGGTGACGGTGCTGCTGGGCAATCCCTCGGATTTTGAGGAGTATCTGCACATCCTGGCCGACGAGCTTCCCCAGATGGCCCGGCGGGCCCTGGACGGCCGGTGCCACATGGGCATCAGCCGGATGGTGCGCTCCCTGGCCAGCCTCCACGGGGCCTACCGGGAGGCGGTGGAGGCGCTCCGCCAGGGCGAGCACAGCGGGGAGGGCGCCCAGTTTGTCCGGGATCTCGCCCCCACCGCCCAGGGGGGAGAGCTGCTGTGCCAGCGGGCGCTGGAGCTGCTGGATCAGCGGTACATGGACGCAGATCTCTCCCTGGTGTCCCTGAGCGGCATGCTGGACGTGAGCCCCAACCACCTGAGCGCCTGCATCAAGAAATACGCCGGCGACACCTTTATCAACATTCTCATCCGCCGGCGGATGGAGGCGGGGAGGGAGCTGGTGACCGGTACCGAGCTGAAGCTGCAGGAGATCTCCCGCCGCTGCGGGTACACCGACCAGCACTATTTCAGCTACTGCTTCAAAAAGTACTGCGGCGAGTCCCCCAACGCCATGCGCCGCCGGCTGAGCGCGGAAAGGGCGGGTGAGGGCGCTTGAAGCGGAGACGCCGGGGGCTGCCCACCACCACCATCCTGGTGGCCGTGGTGGTGAGTGTGGTGGCCATCATTCTGTGCTGCTGCATCCTGCTGTTTCTCAACCGCTACCGCGGTGCCATGGTGCAGAGTGCCCGCACCAGCACTGCCCAGGCGGTATCCCAGGTGTCCAACACCGTGGGCAGCTATCTTCAGGGCATGGAGCAGGCCATGGACCGTGTGGAGCAGGCCATGGCGGAGGCGCCGGACGACCGGGACAGGCTGCTCTCCGCCTTCCTCCTCTTCCGCCCCGACGTGGTGGCCATCACCAGCTATTCGGAGACCGGGGAGCTGACGGACTGCTGGGCCCTGGGGCGGGAGCCCCGGGAGGATATCCTCCAGAACCTCTCCTTCGATCCGGTGCGGGCCATGGCCAGCGACAGCGCCTATCTGACGGCTCCCCATGTGGAGAGCATCTTTGAGAGCTACTATCCCTGGGTGGTCACCATGACCGCCCCGCTGGAGACCGGGCGGGACGCCGCCTGGGTCTCCCTGGATCTCAGCTTTTCCAGCATCTCCAGCTACATCAACGACGTGGGCATCGGCCAGCGGGGCTACTGCTTCCTGATGGGCGGGGACGGCACCATCGTCTACCACCCCCAGCAGCGCCTGCTCTACGCGGGGCTGAAGTCGGAGGACACCTCCGGCCTGGCGGCCCTGGCCGACGGCACCTACGCCGACGACACGGTGATCTACTCCCTGTCCAGCGTGCAGGGGGGCGCGTGGCGGGTGGTGGGCGTCAGCTATGTGGACGAGCTGGTCAACCAGAATATGCGGGCCATGCTCCGGCTCTCCGTGGCCATGGCGGCGGTGATCCTGGCGGCGGCCCTGCTGACCAGCTGGCTCCTCTCCCGGCTGCTGGGCCGCCCCCTGCGGGGGCTGGCCGCCGCCATGGAGCGGTTCGAGCGGGATGCCGACCGCTTCGCCTACCGCCCGGTGGGGGGCACCCGGGAGGTGCGGGAGCTGTCCAACTCCTTCGGCCACATGGTGGTGCGCATCCAGCGGCTCATGTCCACCGTGCGGGAGGAGGAGGTCAACCTGCGCAAAACGGAGCTGAAGGCGCTTCAGGCCCAGATCAATCCCCACTTCCTCTATAACACGCTGGACTCCATCGCCTGGATGTGCGAGCAGGGCCGCAGCGCCGAGGCGGTCAGCATGGTGCACGCCCTGGCCCGGCTGTTCCGCATCAGCATCAGCAAGGGCCACGAGCTCATCCCCATTGCCAAGGAGATTGAGCACGCCGAGAGCTACCTCCAGATCCAGAAGTACCGCTACAAAAACCGCTTTACCTATGAGTTCCGGGTGGAACCGGACTGCCTGGATTACTACTGCAACAAGATCACCCTCCAGCCCATTCTGGAGAACGCCATCAACCACGGGCTGGAGCTGATGGTGGACGAGGGGCACATCACCGTGGAGATCTGCCAGGAGGGGGACGCCATCCTCTTCCGGGTGGAGGACAACGGGGTGGGGATGAGCCAGGAGCAGGTGAACGCCATCCTGACCCGCGCCCCCGGGGAGAACGCGGGCATCGGCATCCGGAACGTGGATGAACGGCTGAAGATCTACTTCGGCAGCCAGTACGGGCTGCATATCACCAGCGAACCGGACGTGGGCACCTGTGTGGAGATCCGGATGCCCAAGGTAAGGGGGGACGAGCATGGGCAGAACTGAACGGGCCGCCGTGGGCCTTGCGGCGGGGCTGCTGCTCCTGAGCGCCTGCGGGGCAAACACGCCGCCGGCCCCCCTCCACTCGGTGACGCTGGTGGCCAAATCCACCCAGACGGAGTTCTGGCTGTCCGTCTTTGCCGGGGCGGAGGCCGCCGCCGCCGAGTACAACCTGGAGCTTACCACCGTGGGGCCGGAGACGGAGGAGGACTACGAGACGCAGAATGAGATGATCGCCCGGGCGGTGGAGGTGGGGACGGAGGCCCTGGTCTTTTCCGCCATCGACTTTGAAAAGAACGCCCCCGCCGTGGATGCCGCCGCCCAGGCAGGCGTCCGCATCGTGTCCATCGACAGCGGTGTGGACTCCAGCCAGGTGAGCACCTATATCGGCACCGACAACTACGCCGCCGGACAGATGGCGGCCCAGGCGGCCCTGGAGCAGGTGGAGGGCCCCCTGTCCGTGGGGCTGGTCAACTATGACGAGGGCACCGCCAACGGCCAGGAGCGGGAGCGGGGCGTGCTGGACGCCCTGGCCCAGTGCGGCCGGGCCAGCGTGGCCGCCGAGATCACCACCCTGGTGGACGCCGGGCAGGCCCGGGAGGACACCGCCGCCCTGCTGGCCGGGCACCCGGACATCAACGTCCTGGTGGCCTTCAACGAGCCCACCAGCGTTGGGGCCGCCCAGGCGGTGGAGGAGCTGGGGCTGGAGGAGCAGGTGTTCCTGGTGGGGTTTGACTCCAATGTGGCCACCATCGAGGGCCTCCAGACCGGGAGCGTGGACGCCCTCGTGGTTCAGAATCCCTATGCCATGGGCTATCTGGGGGTGGAGAGCGCCTACCGGCTCCTCACCGGGCAGGCGGAGGAGCTGGCCGCCATGGTGGATACCTCCACCCAGATCGTATACCGGAGCAACCTGTTTTCCCTGGACAGCCAGAAGGCCCTTTTTGCTTTTGGATAGCTCCAGTATTAGTCATTATGTCAAATATTCTCCGCTATTTTTTGATAACCCATACAAATTGAATGAAAATTTGCCCGTAGTTCCGTGTTTTTTCCCCTTGTTTTTTGGTTAGCAGTGCCTTAAGATAAGGATGTAGCACACAGGGAACAAAGGAACCCTGTGGAACTTTAGGAAAAGGAGAATTGTCATGAAAAAGATTCTTGCACTGTCTCTGGCCGCTGCCATGGCGCTGGGTCTGGCCGCCTGCGGCGTCGGCACCACCACTGCCGAGAGCAGCACCCCGCCCGCCGGCGAGACCACCCCTGCCACCGGCGCCCCCTCCGCCGAGGTCACCAACGCGGAGAAGCCCCTGGTCTGGTTCAACCGCCAGCCCTCCAACAGCACCACCGGCGAGCTGGACATGGATGCCCTGAGCTTCAACGACAATACCTATTACGTGGGCTTCGACGCCAACCAGGGCGCCGAGCTGCAGGGCCAGATGGTCCTGGACTACATCGAGGCCAACATTGACACCCTGGACCGCAACGGCGACGGCATCATCGGCTATGTCCTGGCCGTGGGCGATATCGGCCACAATGACTCCATCGCCCGTACCCGCGGCGTCCGCTCCGCTCTGGGCACCGCCGTGGAAGTGGACGGCAACGTGGATTCCACGCCCGTGGGCACCAACCTGGACGGCACCTCCACCTATGTGAAGGACGGCTCCATTGAGATCAACGGCACCACCTACACCGTGCGTGAGCTGGCCTCTCAGGAGATGAAGAACTCCGCCGGCGCCACCTGGGACGCCGCCACCGCCGGCAACGCCATCAACACCTGGTCCGCCTCCTTCGGAGATCAGATCGACGTGGTGGTTTCCAACAACGACGGCATGGGCATGGCCATGTTCAATGCCTGGTCCCAGGCCAACAACGTCCCCACCTTCGGCTATGACGCCAACGCCGACGCGGTGGCGGCCATTGCCAACGGCTACGGCGGAACCATCAGCCAGCACGCCGATGTGCAGGCCTACCTGACCCTGCGGGTGCTGCGCAACGCTCTGGACGGCGTGGACGTGGATACCGGCATTGGCACCGAGGACGACGCGGGCAATGTGCTCAGCGACGACGTGTACTACTATGACGAGGCCAGCCGCTCCTACTACGCCCTGAACGTGGCCGTCACCGCGGAAAATTACCAGGGCTTCCTGGACTCCACCGTGACCTACGCTCCTGTGTCCAACCAGCTGGACGCCTCCGCCCACCCCGAGAAGAGAGTGTGGCTGAACATCTACAACGCTGCGGATAACTTCCTGTCCGCCACCTATCAGCCCCTGCTGCAGAACTACGATGATCTGCTGAACCTGAACGTGGAGTACATCGGCGGCGACGGCCAGACCGAGGCCAATATCACCAACCGCCTGACCAACCTGGACAGCTATGACGCCTTTGCCATCAACATGGTGAAGACCGACAACGCCGCTTCCTATACCTACATCCTCGGCCAGTAATGGCCCCGGGAAGCGAGGCGGGACGCCTCACAACTGTGACATGACAGACCGCCGTTAGGGAGAAGGATCTCTTCCCGGAGGAGCGCGGCGCTCCCCCGGGAAGGGGCTCTCCCTAATGGTGTATCTGAAAAGCCCCGGCCTCTGCCCCGGCTTTTCAGATGCACCATGGCGGCGGATTGCAAAAATTCCCAGCAGAATCAGGGGGTTCGCTGAAACTGCTAAAGGAGCATCAAACATGGCAGACGCGAAAGACGATATTGTCCTGTCGATCCGCGGCATGTGCAAGTCCTTCGGGCGCAACCGGGTACTTGACCACATTAACCTGGACGTGAAGCGCGGAACTGTTATGGGACTTATGGGTGAAAACGGCGCCGGCAAGTCCACCATGATGAAGTGCCTGTTCGGCACCTATCAGAAGGACGAGGGAAAGGTATTCCTGAACGGCAAGGAGATCAGCTTCTCGGGGCCCAAGGACGCCCTGGAGAACGGGATCGCCATGGTCCATCAGGAGCTGAACCAGTGTCTGGAGCGCAACGTCACCGACAACCTGTTCCTGGGCCGCTACCCCACCAACTCCGCTGGCGTGGTGGACGAAGGGAGCATGAAGAAGAAGGCCGCCGAGCTCTTCCGCAAGCTGGGCATGACGGTGAACCTGTCCCAGCCCATGCGGAATATGTCGGTCTCCCAGCGGCAGATGTGTGAGATTGCCAAGGCCATCTCCTATGACGCCAAGGTCATTGTCCTGGACGAGCCCACTTCCTCCCTCACCGTGCAGGAGGTGGCCAAGCTCTTTGAGATGATGCGCATGCTGAAAGAGCAGGGCATTGCTCTTATCTACATCTCCCACAAAATGGACGAGATCTTTGAGATCTGCGACGAGATCTCGGTACTTCGGGACGGCAACCTGGTCATGACCAAGGCCGCCCGGGACACCAACATGAACGAACTGATCGCCGCCATGGTGGGCCGCTCTCTGGAGAGCCGCTTCCCGCCGGTGGACAACACCCCCGGTGACACCATTCTGTCCATCCAGCATTTGTCCACCAAGTACGCCCCTCATCTCCAGGACATCACCTTCGACGTGAGGGAGGGCGAGATCTTCGGCCTGTACGGCCTGGTGGGCGCCGGACGCACCGAACTTCTGGAAACCATCTTCGGTGTGCGCACCCGTGCGGCGGGACGGGTCTATTTCAAAAACCGCCTGATGAATTTCGACAATGCCAAGCAGGCCATTGAGCACGGATTCGCCCTTATTACAGAGGAGCGCAAGGCAAACGGCCTGTTTCTCAAGTGCGACCTCACCTTCAACACCACCATCGCCAACCTGAATCAGTACAAGGTAGGGATGGCCCTGTCCACCCCCAAGATGGTGAAGGCCACCAACAAGGAGATCAAGACCATGCACACCAAGTGCATGGGCCCTGACGACATGATCACCAGCCTGTCCGGCGGCAACCAGCAGAAGGTGATCTTCGGCAAGTGGCTGGAGAGGACCCCCCAGGTATTCATGATGGACGAACCCACCCGCGGCATTGATGTGGGCGCCAAATATGAGATTTACGAGCTGATCATTCAGATGGCCAAGCAGGGCAAGACCATCATCGTGGTCTCCTCCGAAATGCCCGAGATTCTCGGCATTACCAACCGCATTGGCGTGATGTCCAACGGCCACCTGTCCGGCATCGTAAACACCAGGGAGACCAACCAGGAAGAGCTGTTGCGCCTGAGCGCGAAATACCTATGAGAGGTGAGATCGCATGGTAGCGGATAATACAAAAATCCTGACCGCGGAGCAGGAGGAGCAGCTCCGCGCGCCCATTGATGAATATGTGGGCGGCATCCAGCAGAAAATTGACGCCCTTCGGGCCGACGGAACCGACAAGGTGCTGGAGTATCAGAGCGCCCTGGAGGATCTGAAGCGGGACCGCATCTATACCGCCGAGGAGAAGGCCCAAAAGCGGGCGGAGTATGCCAAGGCGCTGGAGAAGGCCAAGGCGGTGGAGGCCCAGAACAAGGCCCAGATTTCCCAGCTCATCAGCCAGGCTGAGGCCTATCTGAAGGAGCACTACGACAAGGACTATTACCAGGCAGTGGAGGCCAGCGCCAAGGTGGAGGCCGCCGCCGCTCAGGAGCGGTACCAGAAATCGGTGGCCCAGCTGAACAAGGAGCACCAGGAAACCCTGGCCAAGCTCACCGACCAGGGGGAGATCAAGGACGAAAAATACGTCCAGAAAAACCGCCTGTTCGACGCCAAGATGAAGCTGGCCCAGGACATCCAGGAGACCAAGGACCGCCGGCACGCGGCTTTCGACCACAAGTACCATCTCATCGACATGCTGCGCATGTCCAAGTTCACTTTCGGCGAGACCATGGCACAGCGGGTGGAGAACTACAAGTACACCTTCAACCGCCGGGACTTCCTGCTCCGCAACGGCCTGTACATCGCCATCATCGTCATCTTCGCCGCCCTGTGTGTCATCACCCCCATGGTGAAGGGCACTCCGCTGCTGACAGCCAGCAACATTCTGAACATCCTGTCCCAGGCCTCTCCCCGTATGTTCCTGGCGCTGGGCGTGGCCGGGCTGATTCTGCTGGCCGGCACTGATTTGTCCATCGGCCGCATGGTGGGCATGGGCATGACGGCGGCCACCATCGTCATGCACAACGGCCCCAATACCGGCGGCGTGTTCGGACATGTGTTTGACTTCTCCGGACTGCCTGTGCTGGTGCGGGTGTTCCTGGCCCTAGTGGTATGTGTTGTGCTGTGCACGGTGTTTACCACCATCGCCGGCTTCTTCACCGCCAAATTCAAAATGCACCCCTTCATCTCCACCATGGCCACCATGCTGGTGATCTTCGGCCTGGTGACCTATTCCACCAAGGGAACCTCCTTTGGTGCCATCGACAGCTCCATCCCCAATATGATTATCCCCCGCATCAAGATGTTCGGCAACTTCCCCACCATCATCCTGTGGGCGGTGGCTGCGGTGATCGTGGTGTGGTTTATCTGGAACAAGACCACCTTCGGCAAGAACCTCTACGCCGTGGGCGGCAACCCGGAAGCGGCCTCCGTCTCCGGTATCTCTGTGTTCTGGGTCACCGTGGGCGCTTTCGTCATGGCCGGCGTGCTGTATGGCTTCGGTTCCTGGCTGGAGTGCATCCGCATGATGGGTTCCGGCTCCGCGGCTTATGGCCAGGGCTGGGAAATGGACGCCATTGCGGCCTGTGTAGTGGGCGGCGTCTCCTTCACCGGCGGTATCGGCAAGATCTCCGGCTGTGTGGTGGGCGTGTTCATCTTTACCGCCCTGACCTACTCCCTCACGGTTCTGGGCATTGACGCCAATCTGCAGTTCGTGTTCTCCGG
>DXDX01000160.1 GCA_019115265.1 Candidatus Flavonifractor merdigallinarum
GTAGTAGGGGCCGGCCATGTCCACCTGGGACATGCGGTCGGCGGTCATGGACTGGCCGGCGATGGCCACGTCAATGGTGCCACTCTGGAGGGAGGGGGTCAGGGAGTCCCAGGCGGTGGAGACCACTTCCAGCTGCCAGCCGTTCTCCTCGCAGATCTTCTGGGCAATCATGACATCATAGCCGTTGGCGTAGGAGCCGGGCACATTCTTGATGGGCACCGCGCCGTTGGACTCGTCCATCTGGGTCCAGTTGTAGGGGGCGTAGGCGCACTCCATGCCCACGGTGAGGATGCCGTCCTCCACGCCGGAGGCGACAGCGGCGGCGGAATTCTGAGGGGCGGCGGAGTCGCTGGGGGCGGTGGAGTTCTGGGGGGTGGAAGAGGTGCCGCCACCACAGGCGGTCAGAGAGAGGCCCAGGGCGGCGCTGAGGGTGAGAGCAGCGAGACGATTCTTTTTCATGGTTCAGTTCCTCCAATTTGTTGTTGCGGCTTTCTGCTTTGCTTCTACACAGCAAAAAAGCCACGAACCTTCCTGTGGGAAGCGTTCATGGCAACGGGAGCGACGCGCCGCTCCGGCGGTCAATGATAGCGCTCCACACCGTTTTGTGGCAGTCCGGGAGATGTTCTCTCGCGGCCCAGGATACCGCTCTCCAGGCAGGGAGACGGCCCTTCGGCGAACGGCCCTTTCTCCGGCCGGGTGCTCTGCCCGTGCTGGCCGGTTACTGATGCCTGTTCGCGCCTCTATCATTGTGGCGGGAAAACCCGCGACAATCGGTTCTGGGGCGGATTATATCACGCTTCCAGAGGGGTGTCAAGTCTTTGACGGGAAAAACGGGGGAATTCCGGGGATAATACCCAAAATTCAGGACCAGATTGGGAAAAAGCGGGCGTTCTGCTGGATACTCACCCCAAGCGGGAAAAGGCCCGGCTGCCCCGCAGGAGGGCCGCGGTCATCTGCGCCGCAGCAATACCCAGTGCCCCCTGAATCAAATTGGCGGGCAGGTTGAGAGCTGCGGCGGCGCCCATCCCCAGCACCCAGCCCTCGAAGAGGAGGTAGCCGCCCAACATGATGGCCTCCGCCGCCGCGCCGCTCACCAGCCCCGCTGCCGTGTAGTGGGCGTTTTTCCGGGTGAGGACATGGAAAATACCGCCTGCGGCGGCGGCCATCAAGGCTTTGATGACCAAAGTCGCGGGGGCATAGAGGGGGTAGCCCAGCAAATCGGCCAGGGCCGACCCCAGACCGGCCGCCGCCGCGCCCGCCGCCGGTCCCAGCAGCCACGCAGACAGGAGGACAGCGCAGTCCCCCAGGTTGAGATAGCCGCCCATCGGCGACGGGATGCGGATGACAAGAGTGAGAAGGGTACACAGCGCCGCCATCAGGGCGGCCAGGACCAGTGTGTGCAGCGTGCGGCTTGGCATAGGACAGGACTCCTTTGGGGGGTGAAAATTTCTCCTTGCTTTTTGCTCTGTCCTGTATTTTAATCAAAACTGGTAGGATGAAAAGGACCAGAATCCGCTATCTTTTCCATATCAGATAGGAGGAACCATGCTGACCTATGATCTGGAGGCGCGGGGCGGGCTGTCGCTGTACGACTACCTGACCCGCTGTATCAAGGGAGACATTCTCGCCGGGACCCTACGGCCCGGGGAAAAACTGCCCTCCAAGCGGGCGCTGGCCCGGCATCTGGAGGTGTCGGTGTCCACCGTGGAAACCGCCTATGCCCAGCTGGAGGCGGAGGGCTATGTCTATGCGCAGGAAAAGCGGGGTTACTTTGTCACGGCTTTGGAGGGAGCGGAGCCGCCCCCGCCTGCGGCACATCCCTCTATCCAATTGCCCCAGGAGGAGCCGGAGCACTGGCTGCTGGATTTTAAGGGGGATGGGGCCGGTACGGAGGGCTTTCCCTTCACCGTCTGGGCCCGCTTGATGCGCCGGGTTCTCTCAGAAGAGGGGGAGAAGCTGCTGCGCCCCCTCCCCCATAACGGTGTGCGCCCCCTCCGCGAGGCCATCGCCGGGTATTTGCGCCAATTCCGCGGCATGGCGGTGGAGGGGGAGCAGATTGTGGTGGGGGCGGGGGCGGAGTATCTCTATAACCTGATTGTACAGCTGCTGGGGCGGGACTGTGTCTACGGGGTGGAGACACCCGGCTACCCCAAATCGGAGCGGGTTTACACCCTCAATGGGGCGCGGTGCGTCCCCCTGCCGCTGGACCGGCACGGGGTGAGCGCGGAGTGCGCCCAAGCCAGCGGGGCACAGGTGCTCCACCTCTCTCCCTCCCACCAGTTTCCCAGCGGGGTGGTCACTCCCATCGCCCGGCGGCAGAGTCTGCTGCGCTGGGCGGCGGCGGAGCCGGGGCGGTTTATTATTGAGGACGACTACGACAGCGAATTTCGCTTTCGCGGCCGGCCCATCCCCACCCTCCAGAGCATTGACCGCTGGGACCGGGTGCTCTATCTGAACACCTTCAACCGCACGCTGGCCCCCTCGCTGCGCATCGGGTATCTGGTGCTCCCGCCCGCGCTGCTGCCCCGCTACCGGGAAAAGCTGGGGTTTTACTCCTGCACGGTACCGGCGATGGAGCAGTACACCCTGGCCCGCTTTCTCTCGGAGGGGGGCTTTGAAAGCCATATGAACCGTATGCGGGTCTTTTACCGCGCCCGGCGGGAGCGGCTGCTGGCGGCGCTGGACGCCAGCTCTCTGGCGGGGCGCTGCCGGGTACGGGGGGTGGACGCGGGCCTCCACTTTCTTCTGGAGCTGGATACCCAATGGGATGACGAGACGCTGGCGGCCCGGGCCAGAGAGGCGGGCATCCGCCTCTCCTTTCTCTCCGAGTACGGCGGAGGGGAGGCCCACTGTCTGGTGGTGCGTGACCCGGTAGGCGAATTGGACCACTGGGCGGAGGCCCTGGAGCGGCTGGCCGGGCTGCTGTGAACCTGTACTCAGGCCATGGGGCGGGTCAGCGCTTCGCCGGAGCGGATGAAATAGCCCTGGGGCTTGCGGCAGACGGGACACACCGCCGGGGCGGCGGTGCCCTCCACCATATGACCGCAGTTGAGGCACATCCAGCGCTCGTTTTTCGGGGAGACAAAGAGGGCATCCTGGGCCATCAGCTCCGCCAGGGCGGAAAAGCGCTGGCCGTGGACCTTTTCAATGCTGGCAATCTGTCGGAAGAGTTGGCATATATTAGAAAATCCTTCCTCCTCCGCCTTGGCGGCAAAACGGGCGTAGTCGTGTTCCCACTCCTGGTACTCGTTGTGGACAGCGGCGCGCAGCTGCTCCAGCACGTCGGGGAACAGATCCACCGGATAGGTGCCGTCCACCTGGATGGTCTGGCCGGAGAACTCCTGGAGCTGGTCGTAAAAGGCCTTGGCGTGGGCCTGCTCCTGGTTGGCAGTGAAGGTAAAGACTTCCTCCAGCACATAGAGGCCCTGCCGCCGGGCCAGTCCCGCCGCAAAGGTGTAGCGGTTGCGGGCCTGGCTCTCTCCGGCAAAGGCCCGCATGAGATTGAGGCGGGTCTCACTGTTGACAAAGGGAAGGGACATGGTCGGTATCCTCCTTTTGGGATTGAGCATGCCTTAGTATGTCCCTTTTTCAGCTCTATGATACTAAAAAGCAGGGCTGTTGCAGTGGATTGTCTACCCGGCCAGGCTGGAGGGTTTTTGCGCTCGCCGCACGGGCCGCCTACTCGGCGGGAGCACCGCTTTCTTTGCAAAGAAAGCGGTGGGAAAGAAAGCACAGAGGGGGGATACCCCCCTCTGCACACCCCAAGGCGCATCCCGGCTTGAGTTCTGCTGCGGAGGGATTGCGCAAGCATGGCGCAGCAAAAAGCCAACCCTGGTGCCTATGAGGACAGTGTTGTACTGCCATGCAAGACAGGTGACGCCGTTTCCTATGGGTCTGGCGCGAAAGAAAAAGCTATGAGTTTGAACCCCTAAATGGGGCGGCCCCCTAAAAAGGCCGCCCTTTTGGAGGGGAGTGGAGAGGGGAACGAGAAGTTCCCCTCTCCGCCTTTTCTTTCCCCGGTTTCTTTTCTGCGAAAAGAAATCGGGCGCCACCCGCGCAGGGTACCCGAGCCGGGCTGGCGGCCCG
>DXDX01000161.1 GCA_019115265.1 Candidatus Flavonifractor merdigallinarum
CAATATGGTAGCAGGCGAAGGAAAAAGGGGGACAAAGAAAGGGTTAAGATTTGGTTAAAAATTGGCCGGAAAAAAATCCTTCCTCCCGAGGCGGGAACTGGTATAAGCCGCCGCCGCTTTGTCCACAATAGCGTCGGAGGTGTTCAACACATGAAACAACCATTCAAAGACCGTGCCAGCGACTTTTTCGCGGGAAAAGGTTTCTACATCGTCCTGTTCCTGTGCGTCGCCGCCATCGGAATCTCCGGCTATTATCTGCTCAACACCCTTCAGGACCCCGACCAGACGGTTTCGGGCGCCATTCAGGTCACCGTGACCCCCACAGTGCCGGAACACAGCACACCGGTGTCCAGCCCGGCGGTAACTCCCGTAGCAGTCAAGCCCACCCAGCCGGTGGCGGCCACCCCCCGGCCCACCACCAGCACCGCCCCCGCAGCGGCAGCGGCGGAAGAGCCGGTGGCGGAGTATTTTGTCTGGCCGCTCCAGGGGGAGGTTCTGCGGGGCCACAGTGTGGAGACGCTGTCCTATGACCCCACCATGGGGGACTGGCGCACCCATGAGGGGCTGGATTTGGTGGCCCAGACCGGCGCGGTCGTGATGGCGGCGGGAGACGGCACCGTGCTCTCTGTCTACGAGGATGATCTGATGGGAACCACCGTGACCATCGACCATGGGGACGGCGTGGCCAGCGTCTACTCCAATCTGGCGGCCCAGCCCACCGTGGAGGCGGGTCAGACGGTACGGGCGGGGGACACCATCGGCTCGGTGGGAGAGACCGCTCTGGCGGAGAGTGCCCTCCCCTCCCATCTGCACTTCTCCATGAAGCTGGACGGCGCGCCGGTGGACCCGCTGGAGTATCTCCCCGAGTAAGCGCGGAGTTATGAATTTAGCAGAGAAAATAAATGCAAAAGACGGGGGATGCTCCACTGGGGCGTCCCCCGGTTCCACCGCATGGAGCGGTTTGAGGCAGAAAAAATGCGTGTACGAAAGAATTCGCATATGACATAAGAAGAGTTTTATAACTGCGATTTTTATTTCATACTTTCGGATAAAAAAAGAAAACGAAACCGTTTAAAAACTGTTGACAGCGGGCGGCGTCTATGATATGCTGTCTGCAACAAGGAAAAAGTTGCCTTGCAAATCCAAAATAAAGGAGGAGATTTCCTATGAAAGGCTTTGCGATGTTGGGAATCGGAAAAGTGGGCTGGATCGAGAAGGAGGCCCCCGCCTGCGGTCCGCTGGACGCGCTGGTAAAACCTCTGGCCGTATCCCCCTGTACCTCGGATATCCACACCGTGTGGGAGGGCGCCATCGGTGATCGCCACGACATGATTCTGGGCCATGAGGCCGTGGGTGAAGTGGTGGAAGTGGGCGCGCTGGTGAAGGACTTCAAGCCGGGCGACAAGGTGGTGGTTCCCGCCATCACACCCGACTGGGGCTCTCTGGAGGCCCAGGCCGGTTACTCCATGCACTCGGGCGGTATGCTGGCCGGATGGAAATTCTCCAACTTCAAGGACGGCGTATTCGGCGAGCTCTTCCATGTGAATGAGGCCGACGCCAATCTGGCCCATCTCCCCGAGGGAGTGGATATGGCCGCTGCGGTGATGCTCAGCGACATGGTACCCACCGGCTTCCACGGGGTCGAGCTGGCGGATGTGCAGTTTGGCGATGACGTGTGCGTCATCGGTATCGGCCCGGTGGGCCTGATGGCGGTGGCCGGCGCGGCCCTGCGGGGCGCGGCCAACCTGTACGCGGTGGGCTCCCGTCCCAACTGCGTAGCTCTGGCCAAGGAGTACGGCGCCACGGAGGTACTCAACTACCGGAATGGCGACATTGTGGAGCAGATCATGGACCGGACCCACGGCAAGGGCGTGGATCGGGTGGTCATCGCCGGCGGCAATGCGGAAAATACCTTCGTCCAGGCGGTAACCATGCTCAAGCCCGGCGGACGCATCGGCAGCGTCAACTATCTGGGCTCCGGCGATTATGTGCGCATCCCCCGTGTGGAGTGGGGCTGCGGCATGGGCCACAAGGTTATCGCCAGCGGCCTGATGCCCGGCGGACGGCTGCGGATGGAGAAGCTGGCCGCCCTCCTGTCCACCGGACGGCTGGACCCCGGCAAGATGCTCACCCACCGCTTCCAGGGCTTTGACCACATGGAGGAGGCCCTCCTCCTGATGAAGGACAAGCCCAGCGACCTCATCAAGCCTGTGGTTCTCATCTGATTCCCTCATATAAAGACCGCCTGATTGAAACAAAGCGGAGAGGGGAACAAAAAGTTCCCCTCTCCGCCTTTTCTTTCCCCCATTTCTTTTCGCGAAAAGAAATGGGGCGCCACCCGCGCAGGGTACCCGAGCCGGGCTGGCGGCCCGCGCAGCGAGTATAAACACACCCCATCTTAGCTGGGTAGAACACACTCAGTATAGATAGGTATCCACATCAAACCGCGCACCTATTTTTGCCGCAAACTGAATAAAATCCGAATCAAAATAGATCGCCGGGGGCTGCTCCTGTGCAATCTCTATTACAAAATCCAGGCTGATATCCAAGGAATCCTTTTCTTTGAGAGAAACCAGTTCATCTGTCTTTGGGAAGAAAATCTCCCGAATGAAATGGATTGCCACTCCCATATCCAGCGATTCAAACGGCCCTGTATCATAGATCCATGCCGTGTAGGT
>DXDX01000162.1 GCA_019115265.1 Candidatus Flavonifractor merdigallinarum
AATACTCCCGCACAGCACCGCAGGAGGTACGCATCTACTACCGTGACATTGGGCTGGTGGATGAACTGCCCGAGAATGTAGCTGGTTCCTTGAAAGAAGAAATCCCGAACGAAGTCGCATGAGCAGAAAAAGGAGGCTGTGCCGAAACACAGCCTCCCTCCACAGGAACAAATATTAAGTTATATGAGTAGGTTCACAAATTGTCCCTATGGAACGCCGGAGAAAGGCCGCGGCGCTTGTTTGGTATGTAGCGAGCGGGTGCTGGATTAGAAATCCACGTCCTTGTCGTAGTACACAGCCAGCAGCAGCTTCTCCATGTCCTCCTGGCTGGGCTGGCGGGGGTTGGAGCCGGTGCAGGCGTCGCCAATGGCGTTGGCAGCCACGTCAGCGAGCTTGTCGTTAAACTCCTTCTCATCAATGATGCTCTGCTCGGCAATGACGCCGCCGGGGCCGTAGTTCTGGATGGACAGGGGGATATCCAGCTGGCGGTTCATCTCACGCAGCTCGGCCACCAGAGCGGCCACCAGCTCCTGGGTCGTCTCGCCCTTCAGGTGGAGGAAGCGGGCGATGTCGGCATAGCGCTCCGCGGCGGCGGGCACTTTGGCGTTATACTGGATGACCTTGGGCAGGTACATGGCGTTGGCTGCGCCGTGGATGATATGTCCGCCGGAGAACGCTGCGCCGGTCTTGTGGGCCATGGAGTGGACAATGCCCAGCAGGGCGTTAGAGAAGGCCATACCGGCCAGGCACTGGGCGTTGTGCATCCGGTCGCGGGCTTCCATATCGCCGTCATAGGACTTCTTCAAATCGGTGTGAATCATCTTGATGGCGTGGAGGGCCAGGGGATCGGTGTAGTCGCAGTGCAGGGTGGACACATAGGCCTCAATGGCGTGGGTCATGGCGTCCATGCCGGTGTGGGCGGCCAGCTTGGGGGGCATCTTCTCCGCCAGATCGGCGTCCACGATGGCCACATCGGGGGTGATGTTGAAGTCAGCCAGAGGGTACTTGATGCCCTTCTGATAGTCGGTAATGACCGAGAAGGCGGTGACCTCGGTAGCGGTGCCGGAGGTGGAGGGGATGGCGCAGAAGTGGGCCTTGGTGCGCAGCTTGGGGAAATTGAAGGGGGTGATAAGCTGCTCAAAGGTGCAGTCGGGGTACTCATAGAAGGCCCACATGGCCTTGGCCGCGTCAATGGGAGAGCCGCCGCCCATGGCCACAATCCAGTCGGGGCCGAACTCCCGCATCACGGCGGCACCCTTCATCACAGTCTCCACGGAGGGATCGGGCTCCACACCGTCAATGATGTGCACTTCCATACCGGCCTCTTTCAGATAGCCTTCCGCCCGGTCCAGGAAGCCAAAGCGCTTCATGCTGCCGCCGCCCACCACCAGGACGGCCTTGGAGCCGGACAGATTCTTCAGCTCTTCCAAAGAGCCTTTGCCGTGGTAGAGATCACGAGGCAGGGTAAAACGTCCCATAGTTGATTCCTCCTATAAACTTTATTGCATCTCGGGCCGAATTCGGGGGCGCGGCCCCCAGTTCAGCCATACAAACTATACCCACTTTTGTGCAAAAAGTCAATAGCGGGCTAAAGTTTGCTTTGCATGCAGATTCTACCAAAAAGAGGGGGTAGAATGGGGGTAAAGCGGCATTATTACTCATCCATATGTAATTCTATATGGGGAGTTTAAAAGACGTTTTGTATAGTTTTCAGTGCTCGGAATCGTCCAGGTCCAGCCAGCGGCGCAGATCCATCAGGTCGGGGGCGATGTGGGCGGTGGGGAAGGGGGCAAAGTCGCTGGCGGGGGTGGTGCCGTTGAGGACGGCGCAGAAATTTGCCCCCGCCCGCTGGGCGGTCTCCGCGTCAATGACGGTGTCGCCGCAGTAGAGCACCTGGTCGGGCGTGAAGCCCAGGGCGGCCACCGCGGCCAGCAGGCCCTCCGGGTCGGGCTTCTGACGAGACACCATCTCCCCGCCGGTGATGGAGGCGAAGAGGGGCAGCAGCCCCCGGGGGGCCAGCACCTGACGCAGGGTCTGGGCCCGCTTGGTGCTCACCAGGGCGGCGGGGATGCCCGCCGCCTGCAAGGCACGCAGCAGCTCCTCCGCGCCGGGGAAGAGGCGGGTCACCTCCACCTGCATGGGGGCGGCCACTTCGGTAAAGAGGGCGCGGAAGTGCTGACGCTCCTCCTCGTCTTTGTGGCCGGTGAGCAGGGTAAAGGCGTCCTCCAGCGGGATGCCGATGGTGCGGCGCACCGCGTCCGGGTCGGGGTCGGGGAGGCCCATGGTGGAAAAGCCGTGCTGGAAGCCGGCGAGAATCGCCTCCGAGGCGTCAGCCAGGGTAAAGTCAAAGTCAAAGAGTACCGCGCGGTATTGCATGATAGATTCCTCCTGTGTGGCAGTTCTTGCCCCACATTGTACCATGAAGTGCCCAGCGGCGCAATCAGTCCGGCCGCAGCAGACGCCCCGCTCCGTAGCGCAGACAGCGGCGCAGCCGTTTTTTTCCCCGCTGGAGGGTGCGGGACACGGTGGACTTATTGACCCCCAGGCGGCGGCTGATGGCGGGGATATTCAGCCCCGCCACATAGTAGAGGGTGAGCATTTCCCGCTGCCGGGGGGTCACATCTTCCTCCAGCGCCTGAATCAGATTCCGCCGCAGCTCCTCATGCTGGGCGTGGTTGTCCTCACTCATGGACTGGACGTACAGCGCCAGCTCGTCACGGGCGCGCAGATGGGTGTTCATTCCGCTTCCTCCTCTTGCTTGGATTCCTCCTGACAGGCGGGGCAGAGCGGCCCCTCGTCCCCGTACAGCTCGCCGCCGCACCGGGGGCACCAGCCGCTGGGCCACACCCGCTGGAGGTCCCGAAGGGGCCGCAGAGCGGGCCCTCTCCGGGTGAGACAAATTTTTTGAAAAAAGTCCTTGACAAACAGCCTCCTATCTGTTAAACTAAGCAACGTTGTGGACGAGCTGATGTGCTGGTGTAGCTCAGTTGGTAGAGCAGTTGATTTGTAATCAACCGGTCGGGGGTTCGAGTCCGTCCACCAGCTCCAGACTCCCTTTTGGAGTAACAACTGTATATGGAGGAGTTCCCGAGTGGCCAAAGGGGGCAGACTGTAAATCTGTTGCGTGAGCTTCGGTGGTTCGAATCCACCCTCCTCCACCAAAAGCGTCCTGCCAATCGGCGGGGCGTTTTTTTGAGCTGAAAACCAAACATCTGTTCGTGTCTTTAAAAGATACCACAGAGACTGCCATTTGTCAAGTGGAAAAAAGGAGTGCTGTACGGTGCTGAAAGATGATTTTGTCATGCGGGATGTGGACACGCTGGTCAACACCATCGCCCGGCTGGTGCTGCATCAGGAGACTGCGGACTACACCCCCACCGGTCGGGAGGAGGATGCCGAGGCGGACGGGCTGTGGTTTGCCCTGGACCAGTACATCAAGGCGGGGGACTTTAACGCCGCGGAGGATCTGCTCTACGAGCGGGCGGACTGGCAGGATTTGCGCTATCTGGAGATGGGTGTGGCCTTTTACGCCCACCTGAACCACCTGAGCGACCAGGAGCTGGCCGAGGGTGGCTTCGACCGGGACGAGGTGGGGGAGGGCCTGCGGGAGCTGGCCCAGAATTTTGGCGTAGATTTGAAACTGTAAAGAGAACCAGACAGCAAAAGACCCTGGGGCGGCCTCTCTTGTACAAGAGGCCGCCCCAGGGTGTCTTTTTGTCTCTTACAGCTCCTCGCCATTGGAGGAGATGACCTTCTGATACCAGTAGAAGGAATCCTTCCGCTCCCGGGAGAGATCGCCGGTGCCGTCGTCAAACTTGTTGACATAGATGAAGCCGTAGCGCTTGGCCATCTCGCCGGTGGAGGCGGAGACCAGGTCGATGCAGCCCCAGGGGGTGTAGCCCATCAGATCCACACCGTCCTCTTCCACCGCCAGCTTCATCTGCTGGATGTGGGAACGCAGGTAGTCAATGCGGTAGCTGTCGTGGATTTTGCCGTCGGGGCCCTTCTCGTCCTTGGCGCCCAGACCGTTCTCCACCACCATCATGGGGATGCGGTAGCGGTCGTAAATTTCGTTGAGGGAGTAGCGCAGGCCCTTGGGGTCAATCTGCCAGCCCCAGTCGGAGGCCTCCAGATAGGGGTTTTTCAGGCCGCTGATGATGTTGCCGTCGGTCTCGGCGGCGTCGGTTGCCACACCCACGCAGTTGGACATGTAGTAGGAGAAGGTGTAGAAGTCCACCGTGCCCTCTTTCAGAATTTCCAGATCGCCGGGCTCCATGCGGATGTTCAGGCCGTTCTGCTCCCAGAATTTCTTGGCGTAGTAGGGATACTCACCCCGGACCTGCACGTCGGAGCAGTACCAGTTCATGTTGCGCATCTGATGCTGGGCCTCCAGAATGTCCTCCGGCCGGCAGGTGTACGGATAGGAGGTAATGAAGCAGATCATGTTGCCCAGCTTGAACTGGGGGTAGTGCTCATGGGCGTACTTCACCACCCGGGCGGAGGCCACAAACTGGTGGTGGAGGGCCTGATAGCGGGCCTGCATGGAGTCGGGCACCTGGGTGATAGGGCCGGTGTAGCCCTTGACGGTGCTGGTGGAGAGCACGTTGCCCAGCTTGGTGGTGCCGGAGTTGATCTCATTGAAGGTGAGCCAGTACTTCACCTTGTGCTGGTAGCGCTCAAAAATGACCTTGCAGTACTTCTCAAAGAGAGCGATACACTCCCGGCCCTCCCAGCCGTTGTACTTCTCCACCAGGGCATAGGGCATCTCATAGTGGGAGATGGTTACCAGGGGCTCGATGTGGTGGGATAGGCAGCAGTCAAACACCTTGTCATAGAAGGCCAGGCCCGCCTCATTGGGGGTCTCCTCCTCGCCGGTGGGGAAGATGCGGGTCCAGTTGATGGACATGCGGAAGCAGTTGAAGCCCATCTCCGCGAAGAGGGCAATGTCCTCCTCGTAGTGGTGGTAGAAGTCAATGGCCTCATGGCTGGGGTAGAGGGTGTTGGGCTCCAGGGTGGCGGTGATGCGCTTGGGGGTGGCGTGGGAGCCGTTGGTGCACATGTCGGACACCGAGGGGCCCTTTCCGTCCACGTTCCAGGCGCCCTCAAACTGGTTGGCGGCGGTGGCGCCGCCCCACAGGAAGTCTTTCGAAAATGCCATGACAATTCCTCCTTCTTGTTGTCGGTTCTATTGTATCAAAAATGGGATGCTTAGGCCAGAGTGAGCAGAGTTTCGCCCTGGGCGACAGTGCCCTGAGCGGCCACACGCAGGCTGACAAAGTCGTCGGAGTTGGTCACGATGACCGGGGTGACAGTGGGGTAGCCGGCGGCCTTGATGGCCTCCAGGTCAAACTTCAGCAGGACGTCGC
>DXDX01000163.1 GCA_019115265.1 Candidatus Flavonifractor merdigallinarum
TTATTCACCACAGCCATATTGTGATTTTCTCTGGGGAGAGCTACCGGCTTACCCAGTCCCTAAACCGCCAGAGAGCATACACTTAGGGTACTCAAAATTAGTGCAAAAGGGCTTTGGACACCGATGTGAGCGTTTGGCCCCCCCAGGGGACTGATGTGAGCATTAGGCCCCCCAGGGTACCCACTCTTGCAAAAGGCCCTCATCTTTCCGGGTACTCAAAAGGTGAGCATTTGGTACTTGGGAAAAGCATTGCTCACGACATGAAATCTGGTGCTGAAGGTGCTCACTTTTTGGGGGCCCTTTTGCTCACATTTTCGTTTGACAAACACAGGACAGCGGGGTACAGCACATCTACATTAAGAAAGTCCTGAATATGCCTTCCACTTGCATTTGCGTCTCACCGTGAGATTTATTTTATACCCTGTAATACAAGGGGCGTCCAATGGAAGTAAAGCCCTCCAGGCCAGTGATGACCACATTGTTGGCTCCGCTGGCGCAGTGGACGATCAGCAGATTGCCGTTTTCGTCTCTGCCGCCAACAATGCCAACATGGGAGTCCTCTGGATAAAACACCAGATCACCCGGCTGGGCCTCCTCCCAGGAGATGGCGGTACAATAAGTGTGCTGGGCGTGGGCCCCTCCGCCGTGGCCGATGACATACTCTCCGCCGGTGATGTTGTAAAACACCCAATCCACAAAGCCGGAGCAGTCCAGACCGTAGGGGCGGTAGGTCCCCGTGGTGGAACTTCCTGCCGCCGTCACCTGGCGGAGCGTGCCCCAGGTGTCATTCCAGCCCATGGTCAGGGACTTTCCGCCCCAAAAATAATTGACTTTTCCCACCAGCTTGCAGGCGGTTTCCACCACGGCCCGGCGCTCCGGGTCCAGGCCGGCGGGGAGATCCCGCAGCAGCTCCACGGCGTCGGCCTGGGTGATAGCCAGGTCACCCAGCAGAGCGGCCAGGGAATCGCCCTCGGCCAGCAGATCGGTGAGGGACTGGTTCTGAAATTCCTTGAAAGCGTAGGCCGTCCGCATTTCCTCCGCGGTTTTTGGGGTGATGGTGATGATCAGCACTTTCTCTGTCCAGGCGTCCTCGTCTCCGCTGGCCGGGTGTTCTATGGTTTCCACCGTGGAAGATATGGCACACATATCCCAAAAGACGTCCCGCAAAAGCTCCACCTTGTCCGGGGTGAGGGCGGCCACATCGGTCCCGTCCTCGGCCCCGGCGGTCTTGGCGGCAAAGACGGCGGCCACCTCCTTCCAGTCCGGGGGCTGGCCTTGTATCTCCACCCGGTCATACTCCCCGCCCTGCAAGCCCTCCAGCTTATCCGCCAGTTCCACATTGATCTGGGCGACGGCGGCGCTGAGAGGCACGGCATCCCTGGACGGCTCGTTGGCAAAAAGGATGCCAAATGGGGAGGCGAGCAGGGCGCCGATCAGCAGTACCACCGCCAGGGCCAGCACCAGCACCGCACCGCCCACCAGAGAGACCAGGGCGCTGACCATGGCGGCCACCGCCTTTGTCACACCCACCGCCGCTTTCTTGGAGAGGCCGGCAGCGGTCTTGGCGGCCTGCTTCGCCCGCTGTGCCAGGCTCTTTTGTGCGGCGGCCTGGGCTCTGCGGCGGGCACGTTCCACGATCCGCTTCGCGGTGGGCTTTCCCGCCTCCTGGAGTGTGGCTTTTCCTGCGGCGGTCCCTTTCCGGGTGGCCTGCTCCACCCTCTGGCGGGTCTTGGGGGTAAAGGCCCCGCCGGGGGGCTTTTCCCTGGGCGCGGTGTAGCGCCTGGGGCGCTCCTTGATGGATGGGCGGTTGGTGGATGGATTTGATGGATGGATGGATTGATTTTCGAGAGAGAAGTTGTTTTTAGAAGAAACTGCCTCCGGCGGACGGCCCCCATAGTGGGGGGAGCTGTGGGGCGCTCCGCGCCCCTGGGGGAGTTCCCCAGTATATCCGGCGTGTTCCAGATCCTTTGCCGCCTGCCGTTTCATCCGCTCCTGGGGCGTGGGCGGCGTGTCAGGTTCTCCGGGGGTAGAATGGGAAACTGGGCCGGTTTCCACCGTCCCGGTCTTTGCCCCAGGCGAGCGAGCGGCGCCCCTTGGCTCTGGAACTGCGCCACTCCGCCCTCGGCCTGTTTTGTGCGCGCTCTGGTTCGCTGGCCGGCTCTCCTGAGGCCGCTGCCCGTCCCCTTTGATGGCATCTGTCCGTTCCTTGGGGCGGCGGTCTGGATGGAGGGCACGGTCAATAAGCTGTTCTGCCTCGTGTTCCACCTTGTCAAAGGCCGCCGCGCCGGTCTGCTCCACCTGCTCCACCGCCTGGACGTCAGCCGGGGGCTCCTGCCTGCCCCGTTTCTGCTCCACCAGTTCCTTGCGGAGCTTGGCGGTCATCTGGCGGCGGACGTCCCGCGCAGGCCGTCCGTTGCTTTTGCCTTTACTCTTGATTTTATCGCTAGGGTCCCGTTCCCGTGGTTTTGGCATGGGTCACACCTCCGATTCGCGTCTCACGGCGAGATTTATTTTTCGACATGGTTCAGCGCCTCCGCAATCCCGGCCATGATGTAGTCGGCGCAGGGCAAAGCGATGGCGTTGCCCAGGGCCCGGTATCGGTGTACGGGGCGGATGGGTTCTCCATCCGCCCCATACTGCGTCCACCCCTCCGGGAGCCCCATCATCCGCTCACATTCCCGCTCTGTGGGAAAACGGACGCAGCCGCCCAGAGGATCGTCCTCATACCAAAAGGCAAAGGGGGCCACGTCGCTGGCTAAAAGAGTGGGAAAAGGGTCAGTTGGGAATCCAAAGCTGTCCCGGAACTGGACGTGCTCCTGTTTTTTGGCGGCCCCCCGCATACGGAACAACTGAAAGGGTCGGACGATTGGTACACGCCCCCCTGTTTCAAGAAAAGGGCCTCGATCTCCCTGGGCGGCGGGCACCCCGCCCTCTGTGCCAGGCGCAGAAAGTGGGAACATTGGGCGGGGCTTAAACAGTATTTCTCCAGCACGCCGCCCTCCAAAATCCGCCACGAGGAAGATGCGCTGCCGCCGTGCCAGGCGGGGGCTTGCCCAGTATTGGGCGTCCATGGTCCTCCAGGCCAGATCGGGTCGTCCCCCTCGTACCATTCCGGCGTATCCCCATCGTCCAGAGGCAGGCATTGGAATTTTGGCGTCCGGCCGGAAAGCCTGGAGGACGGCAAGAAAATCCAGCCGGTCATTTGATACCATCGCTCCGGCAACGTTCTCCCAAACAGCGATAATTGGAAACTGATCTCCAGTGGCATCCCTCATTTCTTGGATAATTCGGATGGCCTGATAGAACAGGCTGGACTTGGCCCCTGCCAGACCTGTGCGATCTCCCATCTTTGAGAGGTTCTGGCAGGGTGAGCCAAAGGTGATGATGTGGACGGCGGGGATGGTCCCGCCGTCCAGTTTCGTAATGTCCCCCAGGTGCTCCATGTGTGGGAAGTGGCGCTTGGTGATGGAGATGGGGGCCTTTTCAATCTCGCTGGCCCAGCGGGGGACGATCCCGTGCCGGCTGGCTACCAGGGGAAACACGCCGATACCATCAAAGAGGCTCCCCAGGGTCAGGGGGCCGGCGATTCGCGTCTCACGGTGAGATTCATTTTTCGACGCCATTTTACTTTTCCCCCGGCGTGGTGGACAGGAGCCGGTAGAGCTCGGTGTCCCTGGGAATGGTGTTGGAGAAAGGCACCAGGGAGCCGCCGATGCGGAGCAGTCCGTGGCCGGGTTCGGCGTTGGTAATGTAGCCCAGCTGGGTGTCAGAGATATGCAGGAGTTTCGCCAGCTCCGCCCGGTCGGTGGCGGCCTGATTGAACAGCAGGAGAAATTCAGAGTTTGCAAGCATGAGGCGGGCCGTCTCGGAGCGCAGGCACTCCTCCACATTTTGAGTGGCGGCAGTCATAATGCCGGCGTATTTGCGGAACCGTTTCCAGGCCCGGTAGAGAAATTCCCCGGAGTAGTAGAACTTGAAAAACAAATACGCCTCGTCAATGAATACCCAGGTGTACTTACCCTTTTTACGGTTTTCCATCACCCGGTTTTGGATGGCCTCCAGCGTGACCACCAGGGCGGTGGGGCGGAGCTGTTCCCCCATCTCGTACAGGTCAATGACGGTGAGCCGGTTGTTCATGTCCACATTCCCAGGGTGGGCAAAGACGTTCAGACTTCCCTCGGTAATCAGCTCGGCGGCCAGGGCAATCTCCCGCTCCTCCGGGTCCACCTGCTTGAGCACCTCATTCCGCCAGTCGGTGAGCAGGGGTGCGGGAGCTTTCCCGTGGCTGTGGAAGTAGTTGCGGTAGACATTGGCGGTACAGCGGTCGATGATAGATTTGTGGCTGCCCGTCACCCGGCCCGCCCCCATCTGCTGTTCCAGAATGGTGGTGATTAACTCGGACTTGACGGCGATGGGGCTCTCCCCGTCCTCGTAGCCGTCTCCCAGCTCCAGAGGGTTGATGTGGTGGGGGCTGTGGGGGGAAATCTCAATAACAGTCCCCAGCAGGGCGCGGGCCAGGTCGCCGTACTCTCGCTCGGCGTCGATGATGATAATGTCATCATCCGTCGCCATAGCCACATTTTCAATGGTGGACTTCATGGCGACGGATTTGCCGGAGCCAGACACGCCCAGATAAAAGGCGTGGGGGGAAATGAGCCGCTTGCGGTCGCAGATCAGCAGGTTCTTGGAAATGGCGTTGACGCCGTAGGACAGGCCACCGGGGTCCTGAATTTCCTGCACCCGGAATGGCATGAGGACGGCGGCGCTCTCGGTGGTGAGGGTACGCAGGGCCTTTACCCGGCGCAGGCCATAGGGCAGGACGGTGTTCAGGCCGTCCTCCTGCTGGTAGCGCAGAACGGAAAACTGGCACAGGTGCTCCCGTCCGATGGACATAAGGGTTTCCGTGTCGGCGTCCAGCTGCTCCATGCTGTCCGCGATGTGGACCAGAGTGACCACGGCAAAGATCATGCGCTGATCGCGCTCGGTGAGGTCGGCCAGAAACTCCTTGGTCTCTCCCCGGAGCTGTTCCAGCTCGTAGGGCACAGAGGCGGTGAAGTTGTTCTTGTCGTTCTGCCGCTGCTGCCATCTGGTGATGTCCGTCTCAATGCCCAGGATTTGATTCTGCACGTCCCGTACTGCCTCGTCGGTTGGGATGGGCAGAATGTCAATGGACAGCATGAGGCTCCGGGAAAAGTCAGACAGGTCGGAGATCATGCTGTCCTTGATGTAGCTGGCGTAGTCTTTCAGGAATAGGACGCGGCCCACCTTGTCTCCCATCTCGAAGTAGCCGGACTTAAATGAAATTCCGTCCGGGCAGATCAGGTCCCGGAAGTCCATGCCCCGCCGGATGCAGGCGCTCTGGTCAAAGGTGAAGTATGCCTCCTCACCAGGGCGGAAGAAGTCATGGAGGATGCGGAGCCGGTCATGGTTGGAGAGGGCCCGCGCCCCGGAGTCCAGGCGGCCAAAACTCTTGGACAGGTTGCCGTCCACCCGGCGGAAGTAGGAGCGCGTTTCCTCAATCTTCCTCTGGGCGATGGAGAGAGTGATGTACTTTTCCTGGACCAAATTATTGCTCTCCGCCGCCCGCTGGGTCAAAATCTGGTTGGCCTCCCGGCGGTATTTGTCCAGGCCGTCCCCCTTTTCTTTCATCAGGATATTGCGGCGGAAGTCCACCGGGTCCAGGCGGCGGTTGATGATGGTGATTTTTGCAGCGGCGTCAGTGGGCAGGGAGTTGAGGACGCCGCCGTAGGAGAGAAAGATGGCGCGCTGCTCGTCCTCGGAGGCGGCGGCGTAGTTGACGTCGGTAAAGCGCCATGTCCGGCTGTGTTTCCGGCCCACCTGCCAAATGCCGTCCCCATACATCCGCCGGATAGGGATGGACTGCTGGACGCTCCGGGGGATGTAAAAGCTGTCACGTTCGCTCTTGTTGGCGGCCAGGAGAGATTTAATCAAAGTCCTGACCTCCTTTCCGCCGCAGAAGGTTGTAGTAGAAATTTTCGGAGGCAAAGGGCCTGCCCCCGGCAAAGAGAAATTCCGATTTGACCACGGCCCACAAAAATTGCTCCAGGGTCATGCCATTGTAGTGGAAGAAACCGGCCAGGGCTACCGGGGCGGCGGCCAGGATACACACCCAGCTTGCCGTCTCTTTTCCGATGACCGGCCCCAGGCCCAGGTAAATGCCGGCGGCCGCTCCCACGGCGATCACAGCGCAAAAAAACTGCCGGGCGGTCAGGCCGAAGAATATCGTCTCCTTGTGCTTGCGGACTTCCTTGGGAATTTTGATCTCGATAAAAAATCACCTCATATTCTTGCGAAAATTTGACAAGGATTTTGAAACGCGGGATAATATTGATAGGAAAAGTTGCGAAAATTCAAGAAAACACTTGACAAGGAGGGCTTTTGTATGTTGGAGCTGCTGATCCTGTTCGCGCAATTCTGGGGCGCCCTGTTCGTGGTGGGCCTGGCCGGGGCCCTCCTGGCGAAGATCCACCTGCTCCCGGCGGTGCTGTATGTGATGATCGTTAAGACGGTTGCGCCTGCGTGGGTGGAGGCGGAGCACACCAAATACCTGCTCATTCTGGCGGCGCTGATTTTGTACGCCGTCCTGCGGTGGGCGCTGAAGATCATCCGCTGGCGTCAGGAGGAACGGGCGGCGCGGGGCTATCTGCTGGCAACCGCCCGTCCCATGTACGAGATCACGGAGGATGGGCAGTATATCCCCATCCGCTATGACGATATGTAGCAATAGTTTTGACAAAAAGCGATACACGCACTATACTGGAATCGAGAAGGTAAAGCATAGAAAGGAGTTTTTATGATTTTAATTGAGAGTACTGTTG
>DXDX01000164.1 GCA_019115265.1 Candidatus Flavonifractor merdigallinarum
CTGGGCCTCCATGAGTACACAGATCGCCTGTTCTGTGGCACGAAATAAAGTCAAATACATTTCGCGATAATCCGGCATAAAATCACCTCTCTTGAACAGAATAGGACATATCGTCCTAAATGTCAATAGGACGATATGTCCTTTGTTATAGTAGCATCGGTGATGGATATGGAGCTTCGGATTCGGGATCTGCGGGAGGACGCGGACCTCTCACAAAAAGAGGTTGCCCAACTCCTGCTCTGTGACCAGTCTCTCTATTCCAAATACGAACGTGGAGAGCGGCCGCTCCCGCTGGACCTGGCGGTCAAACTGGCGGACTTCTATCAGGTATCACTGGACTATCTGGTGGGACGGACCGACCAAAACAAATCATAGCTGAAATCGAGGCATGGAGCTAAGCTCCATGCCTCGATTTTATGCTCTGGACACCAAAGCGGCCATGTCGGCGGGCAGCGGCGCCTCAAAGGCCAGTTCCACCCCTGTGATGGGGTGCAGTAGAGTCAGCTTCCAGGAGTGGAGGGCGGCGCGGCCAATGACTGCCTGGTTTTCCACCCCGTAGAGAAAATCCCCGGTGAGGGGGCAGCCCAGATGGGCCATGTGGACCCGGATCTGGTGGGTGCGTCCGGTGTCCAGCTCCAGCTCCACCAGGGCCCGCTCCCCCATCACCTGCCGCACCCAGTACCGGGTGCGGGCTTCAGCCCCGTCGGGGCGGACCTCCCGTTTTAAGACTGAGCCCTCCGCCCGGCCAATGGGGGCGTCAATCATCCCCTCTGACGGCTCCGGCACTCCGTCGCAGATGGCCAGATAGCGCCGCCGGAAACCTCCGGTGTGCAGCCGTCCCTTCAAAATCTCCTGGGCGTGGGCGTGTTTGGCCACACACATCAGACCCGATGTCCCCCGGTCCAGCCGGTTCACCGGGCGGAACTGGACAATTTGGCCGGTCATTCTGTAATATTCAACCAGAAAATTACCTAACGTATCGTCATAGTGGTCAGGGCTGGGGTGGACCGCCACACCGGAGGCCTTGTTGACAATGAGCAAATCCTCGTCCTCATACCGGATGTCCAGCGGTCCAGGGCGCGGCACCACGGCGCTCTCCACCGCGGTATCCCCCACCAGAACGGAGAGCACCTGCCCCGCCCGGCCAGTCTGGGTGACAAACACCGGCACACCGTCCAGCAAAATGCCGCCCGGCTCCCGCTTGGCCCGCTTCACCAGTGTACCGGACAGCCCCAGCACCCGCCGCAGCAGCGTGTCCACACGCTGGCCGTCCCGCTCCGCTGTCACTGTGAGGGTGAGCCGCCGGGGACTCACAGCTTCCTCCAAAAATAGGCGAAGGCCGCCAGATAGGCCAAGGCATCCAGCACCACCAGGGCGAAGGCCAGCCAAAAAACTGTCCGGCTCCAAGGATAGGCGGTCAGCATCACCACGCCAAGAAACACCATTCCCCACTGAACTCCCCGCAGCACTTTTTTCTGCCGTACCAGCTTGCAAAGCATCGCTCATTCCTCCTCGAACACGAAAATTTCCTCAATACTCCGTCCAAAGTAGCGGGCCAGCTTGTGGGCCAGCTGGAGCGAGGCGTTATAGCGCCCATTTTCCAGGGAAATAATCGTCTGGCGGGTGACTCCCACCGCCCGGCCCAGCTCCTCCTGGGTGACTTTCCGCGCCCGCCGCAGCTCCGCAATGCGATTTTGCACGGCCTCCCTCCTCTCTACCCAATTGCTTATAAAGTTCACTTTACATACAGTATAACACAGCGCCACTGGATGTCAAGTCTCCTTTACTTTTTCACCCTCTTTTTGACAAAAGCTTCACTTTCTATTTTCAAGCGGCAAAAAACGCGGTATAATAGGAGAAAATCAAAACGCAAACGCCCCCTGTCAGCCGAGCCGGAAGCCTTGAAAGCCCTGGCGTTCAAGGTCTCCCGGCTCCATGTTGTCTGCGGGGCGTCCGGTGGAATCTTGGCACAAAGACGAGGTGGAATTCATGCCAGGAAAACTCGGCATCTACATCCATATCCCCTTCTGCCGCCGCAAGTGCGACTACTGCGACTTCTACTCCCTGTCGGGGGCGGAGGCGCAGATGGACCCCTATCAGAAGGCGCTGCTGTCCCACATCCGGGAAACGGCCCCTCTGGCCAAGGGCTATCAGGTGGACACAGTCTACTTCGGCGGCGGCACCCCCAGCTATTACGGCGAAAAGCGCCTGCGGGAGCTGCTGGGCGAGATTAACAAGCGCTTTGACGTGGTCCGGGACGCGGAAGTCACGGTGGAGTGCAATCCCGACAGTGTGGACAAGAAAATGCTCTGCAAGCTGCGCCGGGCGGGCTTCAACCGCATCTCTCTGGGGGTGCAGTCGGCCTGTGACCAGGAGCTGGAGGCCCTGTGCCGCCTGCACACCTTTCAGCAGGCCCAGGAGGCGGTGGCCGCCGCCCGGGAGGCCAAATTCAAGAATATCAGCCTGGATCTCATCTACGGCCTGCCCGGCCAGGACCTCGCCTCCTGGCAGCAGACGGTGGAACAGGTGCTGGCGCTGGAGCCGGAACATCTGAGCTGTTATGGCCTGAAAGTAGAGGACCACACCCCCCTGGCCCAGCGGGTGGAGCATGGTCTGGTTCTCCCCGACGACGACCACCAGGCGGACTTCTACCTCTGGACGGTGGACCGCCTGGAGGAGGCCGGGTACAAGCAGTATGAAATCTCCAACTTCGCCAAATCCGGCTTTCAGTCCCGCCACAATCTGAAATACTGGATGGGCAACCCCTACATCGGCTTCGGACCGGGGGCCCACTCCGACTTTGGCGGGCGGCGCTACTCCTTTGTCCGCAATCTGGAGCACTACATTGACGGCGTACTCAACGGCGGCACCATCGTGGACCAGTCCGACCTCATCCCCCAGCGGGAGCGGGGGAGCGAATATCTCATGCTCCGCCTGCGCACCACCTGGGGCATTGAGGAGTGGGAGTACCGCCGGGAGTTTTTCATGAACTTTGACCCTATCGCCCAGAAGCTGGAGGAATACGAGCGGCAGGGCTGGGCGGCCCGCAATGACCGGCGGTGGTATTTCACCCCCAAGGGCTTTCTGGTCTCCAATCAGCTCATCGGAGAACTGCTGGAGGTTCAGGAGAAATCCGCATTGGAACACCTCCTCCCCAAACTTCGGCAGAATCGGGAACAAAACGGGGACTCAAGTCTCTGATTCCGCCGCTTTCCGGGAGAGAAGCCCGCTTTTTTTGGCATTCCTGCCGGTTTACAACCCCCTCGGATTGTGTTACCATAAACGCAGTTTCCTGGGCGCCCGTCCCTGTGAAGGCCGGGCGCCTTTCTTTTTCCGCCACAGCTATGGCGGCGCTATCACCAATGGGAGGATTTATACCGATGACAACGCTACGCAAACGCCTTGCCGCGGCGGCGGTGGTGCTGGGCATGACCAGCTCCATGGCCTCAGCCTCGGTGGCACTGGGGCACGATCTTCACCAGGGCAGTGTGGATATCTCTGTGGGGACCGACATCACCCAGCAGATCTTCTGGAGCGATACATATTCCGATCTGCGCACTGAACACTATCTCACCTACACCCCCAACAGCCAGGTGCTCCCCACCATCGCTTATGGCAGCACCATCCTCTCCAAAGCCACCCTCACCTCCATGGCCCAGTCTCTGGAGAGTCAGGGCAAACGGGTGGTGGGCGGCATCAACGGCGACTATTACGCCCTGGCCACCGGCTCCCCGGTGGGTGTGGTTATCACCAACGGCGTCATCCAGTCTGCCCCCTCCACCGACAGCAGCGCCAGCGGCTCCTGGTACTGGGGCATCGGGTTCACCAGTGACGGCACCGCCTTCATCGGCCAGCCCAAAATCGCCATCCAGGCCTACTGGGGCGGGGTTGGCCACAACATCACCGGCGGCCTCAACAAAGTCCGCAGCTCCACCGGGGGCTATACCCTGCTCAACAGCTCCTTCAGCTCCACCACCCAGAACACCAGCGCCGGGGTGGATGTGGTTCTGGCCCCCGTCACCGACCAGGTAGGACAGACGGTCACCCGGGCGGACGGCGTCACCCTCACCATCAGCGACCAGCCGGTGGTCAACGGGCGGATGACCTTTGTGGTGGAACAGGTGCTGGAATCCTCCCGCTCCATCTCCATTCCCGCCGGAAAGTATGTCCTCACCGTCAACAACCAGTGCGGCCCCGACTGGACGGACCCGTTGAAAGCCCTCCAGGTGGGTGAGACGGTGGACATCGACTTCACCAGCCGGGACTCCGCCCACGACTGGTCCCAGGCGGTGGAGGCCATCGGCGCTCCCAGCCGTCTGGTGAACAATGGCGCTGTGGATTACAGCAGCTTCAGGGGAGACAGCAACGCCAACACCCGCCGCGCCCGCACCGCCATTGGCATCAAGGCGGACGGCAGCGTCATTTTCTACACCCTGGACGGCGGAAAATCGGGGTACAGTGTGGGCTGTACGCTGGAACAGACTGCCATGCGCCTCATTGAGCTGGGCTGTGTGCAGGCCATCGCTCTGGATGGCGGCGGCTCCACCACCATCGGCGCCACTTACCCGGACGACAGCGCCATGGGGGTGGTCAACCAGCCCTCCGACGGCCAGCAGCGGGCCAACAGCACCGCCCTCTTCCTCACCACCGACCTCAAACCCACCGGCGTGCTGGACCACTACTATGTCACCCCCAGCTCCAGTCTGGTCCTCTCCGGCGCGTCCGTCCAGTTCAGCGCCACCCCGGTGGACACCTCTTACTATGTGATGGGGAGCACCGGCGAGCCGGTGACCTACTCCATCCACAACGGCGACGGGGCCATTACGGTGGACGGCCTCTTCACCGCCGGCGGGGAGAGCGGCTCCACCCAAATTACCGCCACCGGCGCCACCGCCAGCGGCACCGCCACCGTCACGGTGGTCAACAGCCCGGATGCCATCTCGGTCGCCAATCAGGCCACCGGACAGGCGGTCTCCGCCCTCAACCTCAACCCCGGCCAGCAGGTGGACCTCCAGGCCAGCGCCACCTACCGCACCCTGGACCTGGTCTCCCAGGACACCTGCTACACCTGGAGCTGTGACAGCACAGTGGGCACCATTGATGAAAACGGCCTCTTCACCGCCGGCACGGACAGCGCCAGCGGCAACATCACCGTCAGCGCCGGCAGCAAGAAAATCACCATTCCGGTGAGCGTGGCCGGACATGTCAAGACGCTGGAGACCTTCGAGGGAGATTTGTCTACCTTTGTCAGCTCGGATACCGTGACTGTGGCGGGCGAGAACAGCCTCTCCTATGTCCGCAGCGGACGCCAGAGTCTGAAACTCACCTATGACACCGGGGCCACCGGCACCGCCACTCTGCCGGTGGAGATGACCCTCCCGGAGCACGAGAGCTTCCTGGGCGTGTGGGTGTACGGCGACAACTCGGGCAACACCCTCACCGCCACAGTGGCGGATACGGCTGGTGAAACCAGCACCGTGGCGCTCACCGCCCTCAATTTCACCGGCTGGAAGCATGTAGTGGCCGCCCTGCCAGACGATGCGGCCTCGGTTCAGGCCGTGAATGTGGTCTACGGCGGCGGGGAAAATCTGTCCACCGGCGCCTTCTGGCTGGATCAGTTCACTACCTCCAACCAGAACATCAGCGACACCACCTCGCCGGTGATTCAGCTCTCCCTCTCCGGCAATCAGCTCACCGGCAAGATTGCCGATGATATCGACTTCTCCATCAGCGCGGACCATATCACGGTGTATTACGATGGCACTGCCATTGAGAAGAGCTGGAACGCGGACACCGGCGCCCTCAGCGCCGCGCTGCCCGCCGTCGACGGCAACGCCCACCGGGTGACGGTGGAAGTCTCCGACGCCAGCGGCAATCTGGCCCGCGCCTCCACCGATGTGGCCCCCAGCGCGGCCAACCGGAATGTCTTTACCGACATGACCAACCACTGGGCCGCCACCTATGCCACCTATCTCTATCGCTCCGGCGTCACCCAGGGCACCGGAGAACCCGGCGGTCCCCTGGTCTACGCTCCCGACCGGAACATCACCCGGGCGGAGTTCTTCGCCCTGGTAGCCCGCTGGCTGGAGCTGGATTTGACCGCCTGGGAGAATGTGGAACTTCCCTTCGCGGACACAAACCAGATTCCCTCCTGGGCGCTGGGAGAGATTAAGGCCATGTATGGACTGGGCATCCTCTCCGGCAGCGATTTGGGCGGTGTCCTCTACGCCAACCCCAACGCCAACATCACCCGGGCCGAGGCCATGACCATTCTGGGCCGCACCCAGGCCAAGGGCTACGCAGAGCCGCGGCTCACCGCTGCGGACGCCGGCTCCGTGCCCGACTGGGCCCTCTCCTATGTACGGATTCTCTTCGCACAGGGGGTCGTCAACGGCTACAACGGACTCATCAATCCCAACGCCTCCATCACACGCGGCGAGGTGGCCGCCCTCCTCTATAAGATGGTCTGATTACAAAAACTTCCCCGCCTTCCTAAGAAGGCGGGGAAGTTTTTTACTTGCAGCTATTATATTCAGGCGTCCCGGTGGGCCAGACGCTCTGGCTCCTCCTCCCCCTCCATGCGGTAGAGGGTACAGGGAACCGTCATACTCTCAAAAAAGGCCCGCCCCTCCGCCTCCGCGTCCGGACCGTCGAAGCGCAGAGACAGGGAGCAGCTCCCCCCAATGCGCCGGGGGGTGGGGCACAGCGCGGCATCCAGGCCCCGCTTCTTGGCCTCGGCCTCCCCCTGCATACTGTGGGTGGTGGTGTAAAAGGAGAGGTAAATCATGCCTTGGCCTTCTTTCCGCCCCGGGCGATGAGGGCCGCGCCCAGCGCACCGGCATACCGCCCCATGGGGTGGGACCGGACAGGCACGCCCAGCTTCTCGCTCAGGCGCTGTACCAGATAGGCGCTGTCGCACAGTCCGCCGGTGAGCAGGACGGTGCCTTTTAGGCCGTGGCGGGTACAGAGGCCCACCACACGGGTGACCACCGATTCCACCACGCCGGCGGCGATATCCTCCCGGCGCTCCCCCGCGCCAATGTGGCTGATGACCTCGCTCTCAGCAAAGACGGTACACATGGCGCTGATGGCCAGGGGGGTGCCCGCCTCCGCCATGGCAAAGAGCTCGCCCAAATCCACGCCCAGGCGGTTTGCCATAATCTCCAAAAACTTGCCGGTGCCCGCGGAACACTTGTCATTCATCAGGAAGCTGGAAGGCGTCCCGCCCTCCACCGTGATGACCTTGGTGTCCTGTCCGCCGATGTCAATGATGGAGCAGTCCTCCCCCAGCAGGGCATAGCCGCCCCGGCCATGACAGGTGATCTCCGTCACCGTCTTGGCCGCATAGTCCACCGACACCCGGCCATAGCCAGTGGCCACCACCTTCATCTCGCCCCCGTCCACCGGGTGCCCCGCGTCCTTCAGGCGCTGGGCCACGGCAGTGGCGGTCTCCTTGCTGCTCCAGCCGGTGGGCAGGACAAAGTGGTCCACCATATCCGTCTCATTGAGCACCACCACCTTGGAGGCGGTGGAGCCAATGTCAATTCCAGTATAATACATGGACGTACTCCTTTACTTCTCGATGGTCTCCAGGAAAGCGGCCAGACGGGTGTTGATCTGACCCTTGTCCGACTGGGAGTAGTCCGTCTCGATGTTGAGGTAGGGCAGGCCCTTCTGGGTGACACAGCGCTTGATGGAGTAGGACTCCACATTGTATGTATGGCAGGCCTGGAGGATAATCTCAATCACGCCGTCCACCTGGTAATCGTCAATCATCTCGGCCACATAGTTCTGGCGGGACTCATTGGGGCTCATCACCGAGCAGTTGATATTCAGATACTTCCGGGCCAGAGCGTCATAGATGTCAGGGGCATCGGGGTCAATTTTCTCAATCTTCTCCCGGGTGCCGCTGCAGCTGTCGAAGGCCACCACATCGGCGCCCAGATCCTCCACCGCCTTGACAATCTTATCCCGTACACCGCCATAGGGGCAGCCGGTGAGCAGAATACGGGGCCGGTCGCTGGGTTTCCCCTTGTAGTTGGCCTCCCAGTCCGCCAGCACCTCCTGAATACGCTTTTCCACCTGCTCGCAACGCTCCTCCAGATCGAAGGAGAAGCTGCTGGCATCCACACGGGTGCCCATCTCATAGCCGCTGATGGCGGAGGGGTTCAGCTTGCCCAGCTCCAGATAGCGCAGCATCACATCCCGCTCGTGGTTCTTGCGGCGTACCGCCTTGCGCACGTCCTCCTCGGTAATGGTGATGCCGAATTTCTCCTCCAGCTTTTCCTTAAAGCGGATGATCTCGCCCTTCCAGAACTGGACCGCCTCCTCGGTGCGGACGTGGGGCAGTTGCATCACATAGGTCTCCTTAATCTCGTTGAGCAGCTCGAACATCTTCTTTTTACCGTCGCAGGTGGTCTCACCCACCACCAGGTCGGAAAAATAGAAGTAGGGGCAGGTATCCGTGAGGGCAAAACCATAGCTGGACTTGATGAGGGGGCACAGGTTGCGGGGCAGATTAGCCTCGGCGGCGGGGATGGGCTCCTCACTGGTGCCGCACAGGCCCACCGGGACCGCTCCGGCGGCGTAGATGAGCTCCAGCGGCACAAAGGTACAGAAGATACCCACCACGCGGGCTCCCTGGTCCTTGAGCTCCTTCATGCGGAGGAATCCCTTTTGCCGGATTTCGTTGTACGATTCAAAGTTTGCAGGCAGTTTTGCCATAGCACGTCTTCCTTTCTTGTACCGTTTCCGCCGCTTGGCGGGACCATACTGGTACTTCACTCTCCTTTTGAGTATAGGTTTTTCCCCCACCAGTGTCAACGAGTTTCGCCCATTTCCATCATTCTGAATTGCAATATTACTTCTTATTTATATTAGTATTATCTATAAAACGAACCAGGTCCCCAGCCCTGTTTCCAAAGTAACCCAGCTCAAATTTTGCATATCGTGCCAATTTATGCGGATACTATCCACTATCCAAACGCAACCGTGGGAGGAGTTTCAACTATGAAAGCAACTGGCATTGTGCGCCGTATAGACGATCTGGGCCGGGTCGTCATCCCCAAGGAGATCCGCCGGACGATGCGTATTCGTGAGGGCGACCCGTCACAGACATTATGGACACCGTGGGAGGGCTTTTCCATCGCGCTTCTGGCGCTGTCCAGGCGGGGCGGCTGGGGGAGTACATAGCCTTTACCCGCTTTAACTTGATTTAAGGTTGGAGGTGTATTCTAAATAAAATCTCCGCTTTGCGCGGAGAAGCTCCATATTTCAGGAAGGAAGCGAGTCTATGCGAAAGGCGATCTCCGCCATGACGGCGGCCACCTTACTGCTGCTGGGCGCGGTCACAGTACCGGCCAGCGCCGCCGGGGAGGAAGCGGTCCACACCCTTGTGCTCCACTCTGCTCAGGAGGCGGACGGCAGCTACTCCCACACTGCGTCCTACGACGGGGAAGCGGTGCCGGAGTATGACTATGTCTGGCACGCAGATCCCAGCCAGGTCCACGACGAGGTCAAAGACTCCCCCGCCGAGTATTACACCGGGGACGCCCCCGACGGCGGGGATGCGGTGTACATTGCCCATGATATCTACTACTACCCCGAGCTGGATACCGAGGGCTTCCAGCGCACCAACTACGACGGCGCTCAGGAATGGGTGTATCACTACACGGCGGAGGGCTATGAGGACTACCTCTTTTCCACCCTGCCGGTGAGCGGCTCCCAGCTCCCCACAGACATGATGCACAGCGCCGAAGAGGCCTATGAAAACGCGGTGCTCCACATCACCCAGCCAGGTACCTACCAGCTGGAGGGCGAGTGGCACGGCCAGATCTGGATTGATTTGGGCGACACCGACGAGACCTTTACCGACGAGACCGCCAAAGTCACCCTCATCCTCAATGGGGTGGATGTAACCTGTACGGTGGCGCCTTCTCTGGTGTTTTACAGCGTCTATGAGTGCGACAACACCTGGGAAAGCCAGACCCAGTGGTCCACAGATGTGGATACCTCCGACGCCGGAGCCAAGGTCATTCTGGCCGATGGTACCGAGAACAACTTCTCCGGCACCAATGTCTTTCGCATTCTGAAAACCAAGTACAAAAATGACTCCAACACCGTGCAGAAAAAGCGCCTGAAGATGGACGGCGCGTTTTACTCCTATGTCTCCATGGAGATTGACGGCCAGGAGGCTGGCACCGGCGTCCTGAATGTCAACGGAGGCTATGAGGGCCTGGACACTGAGCTCCACCTCACCTTCAACGGCGGCAACGTCCATATCGTCTCCCAGGACGACGGCATCAACGTCAACGAAGATGGTGTCTCGGTGGTGACCGTCAACGGCGGCTCCCTCCACATTGTAGGTGGTGTGGGGAGCGAAGGTGACGGCATTGACTCCAACGGCTTCTTGGTCATCAACGGCGGCGTGGTGATTGCCACCGCCAGCCCCGCTGCCGACTCCGGTCTGGACAGTGACGGCGGCTCCTACATCAACGGCGGCTATGTCGTGGCCACCGGCTCCACCATGGACTGGGCGGAGAGCGACTCCAATCAGGTGACCATGAATCTCCAGTTCTCCTCCATGCAGTCCTCGGATGAGGCCATTCTGGTCACCGATCTGGAGGGCAAGGTAGTCTTTGCCTATGACCCGGACCAGGATGAGACCACCGGCTCCCATATCCGCTCCTACCAGGGCGCAGTCATCAGCTGTCCCCAGTTTGCGGTCGGTGAGACTTACCATGTCTATGTGGGCGGCGATGTGGAGGGCACAGAGGTCAATGGCCTCTATGACGCCGCCACTGTCACCGGATTCTCCGACCAGGCCCAGCTCCAGAGTTATACCGGTACGGATGTGGGGATGGGCCGTCCCGGCGGCGGCCGGCCAGACGGCCAGCCCGGCCAGCCTCCTGAGGGTATGGACCCGGGCACCTTCCCCAGTGAGCCCCCCGAGGGTATGGACCCGGGTACCTTCCCCGGTGAGCCCCCCGAGGGCATGGAACCAGGTACCTTCCCCGGCCAGCGCCCTGGAGATCAGAGCCAGGCAGAGACCGGCCCGGCCTCCACAGAGTTCTATATGACCGATAAAGTAAACGCCTTCTCCGGTGTGGCAGACGCCTCGGAAAATACCCATGAGACACCCGATACACCGGAGCAGCAGAGCGGCAGCTTTACTGATGTGGCCCCAGACAGCTGGTACGCCGAGGCGGTCTCCTACCTGACTGAGCAGGGTCTGATGAGCGGTACCACTCAGAGCACCTTCTCCCCCGATACAGCCACCTCCCGGGGCATGATTGCCACCATCCTCTACCGCATCGCCGGCAGCCCCGCCGGTGCGGAGGCCTCTTTCTCCGACGTGGCAGAAGGGCAGTGGTATACCGACGGGGTGTGCTGGGCCGCCCAGAGCGGTGTGACCGCCGGGTATGGCGATGGGAGCTTTGGCCCCAATGACTCCATCACCCGGGAGCAGTTGGCGGTATTTCTGTACCGCTTTGCGCAGGTTCAGGGGATGAACACCACCCAGAACAGCGGAACTCTGGATTCCTATTCCGACGCCGGTCTGGTATCCGATTGGGCGCTCCCAGCTATGAACTGGGCGGTGGAAAACGGCCTCCTCGCCGGTAAGGACGGCGGGCGTCTGGACCCCCAGGGGCCGGCTACACGGGCGGAAGCGGCTCAGATTCTGATGAATTTCTTGTCGAACTAAAACCCGGATCGTTTTCTCATTTGGCCATAGAATTTTACAGACATGGTCTGCTGTCTCACTTCGGAATGGTGTTTTACCTTCCTTCTGCCAGTGAACAGCAAACCATGTCTGTTTGTTTGGGCAAAACTTATTGGCCCCTATGGCTCTCTCCACCCAGTTCTTCTCGGTACATCGATTCATACAGCTCGATGTCCTGTTGTGTATCACATTCTAACCACAAATCTCCTGTGGCAATAGCCTGAATCGGATACTTCTGCTCCAAAATTCCCTGCAGCAATGTAGTCATATCCAATCGTTCAACGGGTTTTGCCAAATGGGTCTTCATCGTCTCCACGGCCCATCTCCAGCTCTCTGGCGTAAAACGAATCAGTCCCATATACTGCCCCATAACCTCGGATGGATCAGAAGGTTTTTTCCCAATCTCTTGCAGTAATCCCTCTGAATTGATCCGAAATGTCTCCAGATCAGAGAGTGGGTCTGCCATTCGCGCTTTCCACAATTCCCAGAACCTCGTATAATAAGTGATAGCCAAAG
>DXDX01000020.1 GCA_019115265.1 Candidatus Flavonifractor merdigallinarum
GGGGACATGCGGACTTCCTTGATCTCCACGACGCGCTGGTTCTTCTTGGCCTCCTTCTCCCGCTTGGTCTGCTCAAACTTGAACTTGCCATAGTCCATGAGCTTGCAGACCGGGGGGACGGCGGTGGGGGAGATCTTGACCAGATCCAGATCAGCCTCTACGGCCTTCTCCAGCGCCTCCCGGGCGGACATAATGCCCAGCTGCTCGCCAGTGGCGGAAACCAGGCGAACCTCTTTGTCGCGGATCTCTTCGTTGATTTGATGACCCTTGCTGCTGATACGGCAGCACCTCCCATTCTCTAAATTCCGAACAAAAAAGCGGCTACCAGTCCGGTACCCGCGTCGCATGAAAACCCACCGGAAGAACCGGCGGATTCAAACCATGTGAACCTCTTCGCTACACGCTGGAGGTGAGGACGGGAACCGTTCTGCTTTATTGTGCTCTGATAGTATAGCAGGCTCAGAAAGGTGTGTCAAGTATTTTTTTGCACAGAGAAACACAGATGTTTGTGTCCCAAAGGCGGTACTGGAACAGAGCGGGGGAATGTGGTATCATCAGAGGAAAAGAGCGCCCGGGGTTGGGCGCGGAGGAAGAGGGGAGAGGTGTATGAACACACAGGAAGGCGGCAAACGGCCCATTCTGCCCTGGCCCTGGAACTGGCTGCTGACTGCGGTGGTGGCGGTGGCCCTGGGCTTTGTGATGGGATTTTTGTGGAGCGTTCTAGTGATTGTCCTCTTTTTTGCCATTCTGAAAAAGCGGAACCCCGGACCCGCCGGGGGAAGCTACTGCCTGGAGCGCACCCGCAAAAATCTGCTCTTTGTGCTGTGGGGGCTCCTTGCGCTGCTGCTGACGGTGGCTGTGGGAGTCTATCTGTGGAGCACCTACCAGGAGGGGACGCTGGAGCTCTGGGAGCTGGCTTTGGGAGGCGTTATCCTTGCGCTTGGCATACTGATGACCGTGGTTTTCTTTTACGTTGGCATCCAGGACGCCTTTTTCCCGGAAAAGAGCACATTAGCGCAATCCATCCGCAGCCAGCTCCCGTACCCCGAAGAAGCGCCCCCGGTACAGGAGCTGTTCGCTATGGTGGACCGAGACATCGCGGAGAACGGCCAGTGGTTTGACCGGGTGGCCGTGGGGAAGGAGTGGGTGCTGGGCGATATGGCCACCTACATTCCCCGTATCCGGGGCATCTTTGGCCGGGACGAAATCCGAAGGCAGCACACAGGAAGCGGCAGCAGCCGCATTTTGGAGCTTCATCTGGTGGATGACCGACATCAGAGCCAGAGCACCACGCTGCACAGTCCCAATGAGCTGAAAGCGGTAATCAGCTGTTTGCAGCTGCGGGTGCCGGAGGCCGCCAGCGGCAATTACTCCGACTATGAGCGCTTTCAGGCGATGAGCGACGAGGCGTGGCAGAAGTGGGAGTTGGAGTTCCGGCGGAACAAGGCCCTGCGGGAGACAAAGACCGGCCCATCCGCCCCCAGTGTGCCCCAGGATATGACCCTCACCGCGCCGGACGGTACCAAAACCTCCCGTGTGACGGAAACACTGCTTCGCCAGACCTTGGCGGAGGCCCAGGCGGCGGAAGAGGCCCTCTTTGTCCTCACTCCCAGCCGCCCGGTGGGCGGGCGCTTCTCGGCGCTGGAGTGTGTGGCGGGGCGCCGCCTGAACGGGCAGGTGAGCCTGCTGCTGCGGGAGGCCCCCAGCCGGCCCGGCGAGCCAGAGCGCCGGGGGATGCACCAGATGACCAGCCCGGCCCAGGCGGAGCGGGTGCTGCTGGAGTGGTTCCGGCAGGTGTGCCCCAATCTGGAGGGGTGGGATTCGGTCCCGCTGGCCCAACCCCACACCGCGCCGACCCAGCGGGAGAGCATTCCGCCCAAATTGGTGCTTATCAACGCCCGAGGGGTGTCACAGGGCCACGATACTTTTACGTTGGAGGATGTGGAGGTGGCTGCCCAGGGAATTGTGGACGGCACCTATCATCTGGTGGATCTGACCCTGCCCGGCGGGTTTTTGTGGATACAGATTGCGGCGGGGGATGCCTCCGACGGGCGCTGTACCGTCAAAGTCACCCGACCGGACCCCAAAGAGCTGCGCTTCTTCCAAATTAAGAGCACCCACCGGCAGGCGGCCGCCTGGCTGCTGGAGTACGCCAGAGGGGACTTCCACCCGGACTGGAGCCAGTGGAAGGACTATACCAAGGCGGCGCGGAAGAAAACATAACCAATCCAAAGACTACCTGAAATAGAGCTGTGAAAGAAAGGATTGAGGGACATGGGAAAATGTTATAGTGACGCGGTAGAGCAGGCGCTGGAGTACATCTACTACAACGAGCGCCTGGGCAAGGGCAAAGAGGGCTTTGAGCTGCTCCAGAAGGCTAGTGAGGCTGGGGACGGGGACGCTTCCTGTGTGCTGGCCCGGTGCCTGTGCGGCTATCAGTATGTGTGGAGCGGCCACCATTTCCCGGAGGACGAGAGAATGGCCACCCGTATGCTGCACCAGGGAGTGGAGCAGGGCAGCGCCCTGGCGGCGCTGGTGTGCCTGCGTACCGGGGACATGACCCCCACCATGGAGCGGAAGATGCCCTTTTCCAGTTTGCAGGAGGCCTTTGACATCGCGGAGGAAAAGGCCCGTCTGGGGGACGCCTTCACCCAGTATGTGGTGGGTAACAGCTACTTCTGGTGGGACTTTGTCCGTATTCAGGGCAAGGGGCGGGACTCCTTCGCCAACCAGGAGGCCTACCGGGCCTATCTGAAAGAGAACATCATCAAGTGTGAGGACTGGTTCTGGAAGGCTTTCCGGGGCGGTATGTATCTGGCGGGCAACAACCTGATGCACCTCTATGAGAATGGGGACGAGGACCTCATTCCTCCGCAGCCGGAGCGGGCCAAGGACATTAACCGCTTGGGCGCGGAGTACGGCTACCCCCTTCGCCAGTATGTCTATGCCACCGAGCTGGAGAAGGAGGAGCGGAAGGAGGAGGCCTTCCACTGGTTTGATTTGGCCGCCCAGGGGGGCGAGGAGAGCGCCTGTTATATGGCGGGCCGGGGGTACGACGACGGCAAGCTGGTGCCCCAGGACTATGCCAAAGCCGCCGCCTACTATGAGCAGGGCCTCAACTCCTGCAATGACATCGGCTGTCACAACCGTCTGGCCCGCCTCTATTTTGAGGGGAAGGGAGTGCCCCAGGACTATGCCCGCGCCTATCAGCTGGCTATGTATGCCTATGAAAAAGGGAACAACTGGAGCGTGGATTATCTGGGCAAGTGCTGCTTCCACGGCTGGGGGACCCAGCAGGACTACGAAAAGGCCCGGATGTTCCTGGAAAAGGTGGATTGGAACGACTGGGAGACTAAGTACATGCTGGGCTACATTTATGGCCGGGGTCTGGGGGTGCCGGCGGACATCAAGAAGGCGGTGGAGCTGCTGCAAAAGGCGGGGGACCACCGGGAGGCCAAGGAGGAGCTGCTCCACTACAGAAAAACCCTCTTCGGCAAGTGGGTGCGCCGATAAAGGGGAGTTTTTGTGCTCGCCGCACGGGCCGCTTACCCAGCGGGGGCACCGCTTTCTTTGGCGAAGAAAGCGGTGGGAAAGAAAGCGCAGAGGGGGCGCTGCCCCCTCTGCACTTCCCCCAATGCGCAACCGGGCTAAATTTCCACTGCGCAGGGATTTCCCAGGTCTGGTGCCATTTGAACGGAGCTTCCCGCCTATGAGGGAAGCGTTGTACTGCCATGCAAGACAGGTAACGGCAAAGGCGGAAAGTTACCACCAAAAAATGGGGCGGCCCCCTAAAAAGGCCGCCCTTTTGGAGGGGAGTGGAGAGGGGAACGAGAAGTTCCCCTCTCCGCCTTTTCTTTTCCCGGTTTTTTTCCGCGAAAAGAAATCGGGCGCCACCCGCGTAGGGTGCCCGCACGGCGAGCGCACCCCCCGCGTTGGGAACGTTCTCGGTAGAGCGTTTATTTTTTCGGGCTGCGGTGGGCGTTCACAAAGGCGCGGAAGGCGTCGCTGTCCCGGTTCATCACTAGTTCCTCCGGGAAGTCCAGCTCCTTCAAGAGGGCCTCCGCATACTGGTGCCGCCCCACATAGGTGCACATGTGGGCGTCGCTGCCCACCACCACGGGAACTCCCTCCTGCTTGCACAGGCGCAGCATCTCAGCACAGTGGACGGGGGCATTCTGGCGGAAACAGCCGGGGGTGAGGGAGCTGTTATTCACCTCCAACAAAACGCCCTTCTCTCCGGCGGCGCGGACCACCTCCGGGTAGTGGAGGGGGTAGCGGCCATCGTCCGGGTGGCCGATGATGTTGATATAGGGGTTGTCCATGGCGGAAATCACGGCGTGGGTGTAGCCCTCAGCGTCGCCTCCGGGGGCGATGCACTTGGTGTGCAGGCTGGCCACCCCCAAATCCAGCTTGCTCAGCAGGGGCTGGTCCAAATCGACCTTTCCCTGCGTGTCCAAAATGTTAAGCTCCACCCCAATCATCAGCTGGACCCCAAAGAGCTCCCGGTCGATGATGCGGGCGTTGGAGAAGTAGTCCCGGTTGGTGGTGCCCTCCATGCCGGGGGCGTGGTCGGTGATGCACAGCAGCTTTAACCCCTGGTCCGCGGCGGCGCGGGCCATCTCCATCAGGGTGCTGTATGCGTGGCCGCTGGCCACCGTGTGGGTATGACTGTCCAGTACAAAGTTCATTTTATCTCGCCTCTCCTCTGTATTACTCACAAATCATACCCTATTTTGTCCCAAAATGCAAGAAGGCGGGAGGACATCATCAAACTCTGCGATACCGGACAGTGAATGCCCGTTCTCCTGGCCTGTTTTCAGGATTTTTATAATGACTGACGAAAGCGTAACAAAGATGAGTGGCAAGTTCAGGACATTTGATAACCCTATAAACTGGAATTTATCGGAACTTTTCCAATCTCAACAGCCCCTCGGAATCCGGTTCTTTGATTCCGTTTTTATAATCATATCCCATCTTTCTATAAAATGGTGTCCCTGTAATTGACGCAGGTATCTCAATTCTTTTTGCTCTTAAAAAGTATTCGTCCAGCTCAAGGGTTTGAATGATTTTCCTTCCAACTCCCTTGCCTTGATATTCCGGCAGAACAAAAATGGTAAACAGACTGCTCTCGTCTTCCTTATCCCAATATGGGCCAATCGCTCCGCATCCAATGATTTTATCGTTATCACATACAACATAAAAATGTGTCCACCTTGCTCGCTCCAATATGTTTTGAGGCTGTAGCACTTTTACGTCATTTTCAATATAATCGGAAGAATAATCTTTTATATTGGTGGTCCTGAGCGTTGTTACAATCAAGGCAG
>DXDX01000165.1 GCA_019115265.1 Candidatus Flavonifractor merdigallinarum
GAGCACACCGGCAAGCCCCCCTTCCACACCGTGTTCATCCACGGCCTGGTGCGGGACGACAAGGGCCGGAAGATGAGTAAATCCCTGGGCAACGGCATTGACCCCCTGGAGATGGCCAACCAGTACGGCGCCGACGCTCTGCGCTTCAACCTGGTCACCGGCAACTCCCCCGGAAACGATATGCGCTTCTACACCGAGCGGTGCGAGGCCATGCGCAACTTTGCCAACAAGATTTGGAACGCCTCCCGCTTCCTGATGATGAACCTCACCATTGAGAAGTGCGAGCTGCCGGAGCATCTGGAGCTGGAGGACAAGTGGATTCTCTCCAAGCTCAACCGCGTCATCCCGGAGATTACCGAGAACATGGAGAAGTTCGAGCTGGGCGTGGCCGCTCAGAAGGTGTACGACTTCATCTGGGACTCCTACTGCGACTGGTATATTGAGCTCACCAAGGCCCGCCTCCAGGGGGAGGACCAGCAGGCCAAGGAGAACGCCCAGCAGGTGCTGTGCTACGTCCTCACCCAGATTCTGAAGCTCCTCCACCCCTTCATGCCCTATATCACCGAGGAGATCTGGCAGGCGCTGCCCCACGAGGGGGATTACCTGATGCTCCAGCAGTGGCCGGAGTACCACATCACCCTGACCTTCCCCGAGGAGGAGAAGGCTATGGAGCTCATCATGGACGCCATCCGCGCCGTGCGCACCCGCCGCTCGGAGATGAATGTGCCCCCCTCCAAGAAGGCCCACCTCACCGTGGCCACCCTGGAGCGGGAGGTCTTTACCGCCGGTATCCCCTTCCTCAAGCGTCTGGCCTACGCCAGTGAGGTGGACGTGATTCCCGCCACTGAGGCCAAGGCGGAGGCCGGTCAGGTAATCATCGCCACCCACGCCGCCCAGCTCTCCATCCCTCTGGGTGAGCTGGTGGACATGGAGAAGGAGAAGGCCCGGGTCCAGAAGGAGCTGGAGAAAAACCGCAAAGTGCTGGCCGGTCTGGAGGGCAAGCTCCAGAACCCCGGCTTTGTGAACAAGGCTCCCGCCAACGTGGTGGAGGCGGAGAAGGAGCGGGCGGAGAAGCTGCGCGCCCTCATTGAAAAGCTGGAGGGCCAGCTGGCCGCCATGTAACCTACCCCCAAAATAAAACAGGACTTCTCTGTATGCGCAGGCATACAGAGAAGTCCTGTTTTTTGTCTGGCGCTGCTTGCTCTTCCGCTTTGCTCACAGGAACAGTGCCATCAAAACCGTCGAAATCAGTACCACCGCGGCAATTGCAAGAAGGGAAATCTGGTTCATCTTCTTTTTCCCCTCTTGGCCCTGTTTCTCAAACACATTCTGGGCAATGCCCAACACGGCGAACAAGGCCGCGACAAACGCATTGTAGCCAATGACAATACCGCTGCCCTTTTGATACACCTGATAGAACGCCAATACAATCCAAAAAACAGAGAGCAGAAACCAGAAATTCAGCCGCAGATTCCAGTTTTTCATGATGTGCCCCCTTTCGTTTTGCTCCTTTGCTCTCTTCTCGCCCTCAGTTTAGCAGAAACGGAGCACAAGTTCCACCCTAAAAACGAACACCCGAACCGTTGAGCCGGTTCGGGCGTTCTGTATCGGATTCTGTTTAGCTGATTTGAATGGTCATCAGCAGCTCGCCGGCCTTGACGGAGCTGCCCTCTTTGATGAGGACCTCCTCCACCACGCCGGCCCGGCGGGCCACCACGCTGGTCTCCATCTTCATGGCCTCGATGACGGCCACCACCTGGTTCTCCTCCACATGATCGCCCTTCTTCACATTTACCTTGGACACCATGCCGGGGATAGACGCACCAATCTGGCTCTTGTCCTCCGGGTCGGCCAGGGTAACCGGCCGCACCTGGGAGACGGCGTTCTTATCGGGCACCGCCACCTCCCGGCGCATGCCGTTGAGCTCAAACTGCACATTGCGGGTGCCGTCCTCGTTGAGGTCGCCCAGGCCCAGATACTTGATGACCAGGGTCTTGCCGTCCTCAATGTTGATTTTATTCGTCTCGCCCAGGGCCATGCCATTAAAGAACACATGGCTGCCCATGCGCATGATGTAGCCGTACTCCTTCCGGTGGCGGCAGAACTCCTCCACCACCTTGGGGTAGAGGCACCAGGAGATGACGCTGCGGTCGGAGGCGTCTGGGTAGAACTTGCGCACTTCTTCCCGTGCCTTTTCAAAGTCCACCGGGGGCAGCAGCTCGCCGGGGCGGCAGGTGATGGGCTTCTCCCCCTTGAGCACCACCTTCTGGAGGTCCTCCGGGAAGCCCCAGGCGGGCTGGCCCATCATGCCCTTGAAGTAGCTGACCACGCTGTCGGGGAAGGTGAGGGCCTCTCCCCGCTCCACAATGTTCTCCGCAGTGAGCTGATTCTGCACCATGAAGATAGCCAGATCGCCCACCATCTTGGAGGAGGGGGTCACCTTCACAATGTCGCCCAGCATGTCGTTGACGGTCTTGTACATCTCCTTGACCGCCTCGAACTGGTGGCCCAGACCCAGGCTCTCCACCTGAGATTTCAGGTTGGTGTACTGGCCGCCCGGCATCTCGTAGCGGTAGATGTCGGTGGAGGGGTTCTTGATACCCGCCTCAAACCCGGCGTACCGCTCCCGCACGTCGGCCCAGTAGTCGCTGAGCTTCTGGAGCTTCACCGGGTCCAGACCGGTGTCCCGCTCCTGGCCCTGGAGGGCGGATACCACCGCGTTCAGGGAGGGCTGGCTGGTCATGGAGGACATGGAGTCAATGGCGCAGTCCACAATGTCCACACCGGCCTCGGCGGCCATCAGATAGGCGGCCACCTGGTTGCCGGAGGTGTCGTGGGTGTGCAGGTGGATGGGCAGGCCCACCTCCTGCTTGAGGGTGGACACCAGCTTCTGCGCGGCGTAGGGCTTCAAGAGGCCAGACATATCCTTGATGCACAGGAGGTGTGCCCCCCGCTTCTCCAGCTCCTTGGCCATGTTGACATAGTACTGAAGGGTGTACTTGTCCCGCTTGGGGTCCAGAATATCGCCGGTGTAGCAGAGGGTGGCCTCCAGGAGCTTCCCCTGCTTGAGCACCTCGTCCATGGCTACCTCCATACCGGGAATCCAGTTGAGGGAGTCAAAGACGCGGAACACGTCAATGCCGGTCTTGGCCGACTCCTGGACAAAGGCGCGGATGAGGTTGTCGGGGTAGTTGGTGTACCCCACCGCGTTGGCTCCCCGCAGCAGCATCTGGAAGGGAATGTTGGGGATTTTCTCCCGCAGCAGCTCCAGCCGCTCCCAGGGGGACTCGTGGAGGAAGCGGTAGGCCACATCAAAGGTGGCGCCGCCCCACATTTCCAGGGAGAAGCAGTCGTTGAGAATCTCGGCGGTGCCCTCCGCCCCCTTCACCATGTCGCGGGTACGGACGCGGGTGGAGAGGAGGGACTGGTGGGCGTCCCGCATGGTGGTGTCGGTAATAAGGAGCTTTTTCTGCCCCAGCACCCAGTCCCGCACCGCCTCGGGGCCCTTCTCATCCAGCAGCTGCTTGAGGCCGGTGCACTTGGGCGGGGTGTTCTCATAGGGCGGGAAGCGGGGAATGTCCAGTTGGCGGCGCTCAGCGGAGGGGTTATCCACCTGGATTTGGGCGATGTACTTGAGCACCTTGGTGGCGCGGTCCCGACCGTTCTCAAACTCAAAGAGCTCGGGAGTCTCGTCAATGAATTTGGTGTGGCACTTGCCCCCGCGGAAGGCCGGATGGCCCAGAATGTTGGTGATAAAGGGGATGTTAGTTTTGACGCCCCGGATGTGCTCCTCGCTGATGGCCCGGGTAGCCTTGCGGCACACCGCCTCAAAGGTCCGGTCCCAGGAGGTGACCTTTACCAGCAGGGAGTCATAATAGGGGGAGATGACTGCGCCAGTGTAGGCGTTGCCGCCGTCCAGACGCACGCCAAAGCCGCCGCCGGAGCGGTAGGCGGTAATCTTGCCGGTATCGGGGGCGAAGTTGTTGGCGGGGTCCTCGGTGGTCACCCGGCACTGAATGGCGTAGCCGTCCATGTGGACATCCGACTGCTTGGAAATGCCAATCTCCGGGGTGGAGAGGGGCTGGCCCTCCGCAATGAGAATCTGGGCCCGCACCAAATCCACGCCGGTGACCATCTCGGTGACGGTGTGCTCCACCTGAATGCGGGGGTTCATCTCAATAAAGTAGTGGTTGCCGTCTCTGTCTACCAGAAACTCCACGGTACCCGCCGACACATAGCCCACATGCTTGGCCACCTTCACCGCGTCCTCGTAGAGCTTCTGGCGGGTCGCCTCGGGGACACTCCAGGCGGGGGCGAACTCCACCACCTTCTGATAGCGGCGCTGGAGGGAGCAGTCCCGCTCCCCCAGGTGGACCACATTGCCGTACTGGTCGCCCAGAATCTGCACCTCAATGTGCTTGGGCTCCACCAGATACTTCTCAATGAAAATATCCTCGTTGCCAAAGGCCTTCTTGGCCTCGCTCTTCACCAGCTCAAAGGCAGGGACAACCTCTTCGGGGGTGTCACAGCGGCGCATACCCCGGCCACCGCCGCCGCCGGCCGCCTTCAAAATGACGGGGAAGCCGTAGGAAATTGCTTTTTCCAGCGCCTCCTGTCCGTCCTTCAGCGGCGCCTCCGAGCCGGGGATAGTGGGGACATCGCAGGCCTTGGCAATCGCCTTGGCGGTGAGCTTGTCACCCATCTGGGCCAGGATGGTGGAGGAGGGCCCGATAAAGGCGATGCCCGCCTCTTCACAGGCCCGGGCAAAGTCGGCATTTTCGCTCAAAAAGCCGTAGCCGGGGTGAATGGCGTCCACATTCCGCCGCTTCGCCAAATCAATAATGGTCGGAATGTCCAGATAGGCCCCCAAGGGGCTCTTGTTCTCTCCAATCAGATAGGCCTCATCCGCCCGGGTACGGAAGAGGGCATAGGTGTCCTCATTGGAGTAGATGGCCACAGTGTGCAGCCCCAGGTCATAGCAGGCGCGGAACACGCGGATGGCGATTTCGCCGCGGTTGGCCACCAGGACCTTTTGGAAGGTGTGCTCTGCCATGTCGCTCCTTCATCCTTTCTTGCATTCAAAATCAGCTTTAGTTTCATCTTAGCCAATCTGTAAAATGTCTAGTTCCAGCATTAGTTTATTTAAAATACCGCTAAGAAAAACCTTAATTTTGCACGCTCTCATTGGTATTATAAAGGTGATTTGAAAAATTTGCAAGTGATTTTTCGGAATATTGCAAAACTGGCAGCCTGTACAGAGCGGTACAGTAAAATCCACCCCCCACTGGGGGAAAATGCCCACATTCCGTCCCCGCTTGCCCGGCGAAGGGGAATGTGGTACACTGGTTCTATTCTGCAAACAGGGGGGAGCGCTATGGACATCTGCCGCACCACCCGGGTGGAGGAGCTGCCCGGTGTGGGCAAGGTGCGCGCCGCCGCCCTCGCCCGGCTGGGCCTGGAGACGGCGGAGGATTTGCTGCGCTACTTCCCCCGCAGCTATGAGGATAGGCGCAAGCTCTGCACCATTGACGAGGCCCCGGTGGGCAGTCCAGTCTGCGTGCGGGCCATGGTGGCCGAGTCCCCCCGCCGTACCTACATCCGTAAAGGGCTGGAGCTGACCAAAGTAAAGGTGGTGGACGGTCACTCCAGTCTGGAGCTCACCTTCTTTAATCAGAGCTATGTCAAAAACGCCCTGGTTCCCGGCGAGAGCTATATCTTTTACGGCGCAGTGGAGGGGTTACCCCCCCGCCGACAGATGAACAACCCGGTCTTTGAGCGTGAGGACCACCCCCGCTTCACCGGACGGATTCTGCCGGTGTACCCTCTGACCTCTGGGGTGTCCAATTCCCTGCTGGCCGGGCTCACCCTCCGCTGTGCGGAGCAGTGCGCCCAGGATATGCCCGAACTGCTCCCCGCAGAGGTCCGCCAGGCCCACCGTCTGGCGGCGGCGGGGTACGCCTACCAGCACATACACTTTCCCGCAGATGAAGAAGCGCTGAACCTCGCCCGCCGGCGGCTCATTTTTGAGGAGCTCTTTCTCCTCTCCTGCGGTCTGGCCCTTCTGCGTGAGCGGCGCAGCACGGGAGTAGGCCCAGTGATCCCGCAGATGGATTTGGACGCCTTCCGCGCCTCCCTCCCCTTCTCCCTCACCGGGGCACAGGAGAAAGCCATCGGAGAGGCGGCGGCGGACATGGCCTCTGGGAAACCCATGAACCGTCTGGTGCAGGGGGATGTGGGCTCCGGCAAGACCATGGTAGCCGCCGCCTGTGCCCTGCTGGCCGGGCGGGCGGGGTGGCAAACCGCCCTGATGGCCCCCACGGAACTTTTAGCGGAACAGCACTTCCGCACCCTGTCGGGGGTGCTCACCCCGCTGGGGCTGCGGGTGGGCCTGCTCACCGGCGGGCAGAAGGCGGCGGAAAAGCGCGCCGTCAAGGCCGCATTGGCCTCTGGTGAGCTGGATTTGGTGGTGGGCACCCACGCCCTCCTCTCCACTGGGGTGGACTTTGCCAAGCTGGGGCTGGTCATCACCGATGAGCAGCACCGTTTCGGAGTGGGCCAGCGGGCCGCCCTGGCAGAAAAAGCGGGGGGAGACGGGGTCTTTCTCCCCCATGTGTTAGTGATGTCGGCCACTCCCATTCCCCGCACCCTGGCCCTCATCATCTACGGCGATTTGGATGTGAGCATCATCGACCAGCTCCCCCCCGGCCGTCAGCCGGTGGAGACTTTTCTGGTGGGGGAGGACAAGCGGCAGCGGATGTACGGCTTTGTGCGCCGTCAGGTGTCCGAGGGGCGGCAGGTGTATCTGGTCTGCCCCGCCGTGGAGGAGGCGGAGGAGGGGATGCCCTCCGCCCACCTGAAAGCCGCCACCACCTACGCCCAGCACTTACAGACGGAAATCTTTCCCGACCTGCGGGTGGGGCTGGTCCACGGGAAGATGAAACCCAAAGACAAGGAGCGGGTAATGGCCGCCTTTGCCGGCGGGGAGCTGGATGTGCTGGTGTCCACTACGGTGATTGAGGTGGGGGTGGATGTGCCCAATGCCTCGCTGATAATTGTAGAGAACGCCGAGCGCTTCGGGCTTTCCCAGCTCCACCAGCTCCGAGGCCGGGTGGGCCGGGGTAAGCACCAGTCCTACTGCGTGTTGGTCACCTCCAACCGCAGTCAGGAGACCCGGGAGCGACTGAAAACCCTCACCCGCACCACCGACGGCTTCCGCATCGCGGAGGAGGACTTGAAACTCCGGGGCCCCGGCGACTTCTTTGGCCAGCGGCAGCACGGCCTGCCCCAGCTGCACATCGCGGATTTGGCGGGGGACACCCGGGTGCTCAAAGAAGCCCAGGAGGCCGCCGGGGAGCTGCTGGAACAAGACCCGGATTTGGAACAGCCGGAGCACCGCCCCTTACGGCAGCAGATAGAGCGCCTGTTTGCACAGCAGGCGGACCGATTCAATTAGGAGGAACAGAATATGTTGAATATTCGCTTGATGACCGGCGCGGACCAGGACGCCGTGATGCCCATGGTGGAGGACTTTTACCACAGCCCCGCTGTGGAACACCCGGTGGACCCCGCTGTATTGGAGCGCACCTTCCAGGACGCCATTGATGCCAACGAGCCGCTGCTCACCGGCCTGGTGCTGGAGGAGGAGGGAAAAGCGGTGGGCTATGCCTATCTGACCGAGTGCTACTCCGGTGAGGTGGGCGGCCGCTGTGTCTTTTTTGAGGAGATGTACTTTCAGCCCCAGTGCCGGGGAAAGGGCTACGGCACCCAAGTATTCCGCTGGGTCAAAGAGCACTACCCCCACCACCGGCGGGTGCGTCTGGAGGTCACCGATTCCAACCCCGGCGCTATCCGCCTGTATGAAAAGCTGGGCTTCCGCTTTTTGGAGTACCGGCAGATGGTACTGGAGGGGGGATTTGCAGGATTCCAGACAGACAAATTGAGTGGAGGAAGAGAAGATGGATGTGAGAGCGGAATGTCAGGCCCTGTGGACGGACACGGCGACACACTACAATTGCACTCAGTCGGTGGTGCTCCCCTTCTGTGAGCGGTACGGCGTGGACAAGGAGAGCGCCCGGAAGCTGGGGACGCACTTCGGCGGCGGGATGCGCTGCGGCGGGGTGTGCGGTGCGGTCAGCGGGGCGCTGATGGTGCTGGGTATGGCCGGATGCGGCGAGGCGGAGGCCGATCAGTTCCTGGAGCGCTATCAGGCCCGCTATGGTGCGCTCACCTGTGCGGAACTGCTCCAGCGTGTGGGGCAGGGCGGGAAGGTCACCTGCGCCCCGCTGGTCTATGGGGCGGTAGAGTTGCTGGAGGAGCTGCTGCCCCCTCAAACTCCAAAGGAGACACCGTAACCTTTACCAAGATAACCGCCCAAGGCGGGGAGGTTTTGTCCTCGCCGGACGAGCACCCTACGCGGGTGGCGCCCGATTTCTTTTCGCGGAAAAGAAACCGGGAAAAGAAAAGGCGGAGAGGGGAACTTCTCGTTCCCCTCTCCACTCCCCTCCAAAAGGGCGGCCTTTTAAGGGGGCCGCCCCATTTTGTGGGTGCGGGCCTCCAGTCTTTACGGTTGCCTGTCTTGCATAGCAGTACAACGCTTTCCTCATAGGCGGGAAGCTCATTTCAAATGGCACCGCACCTAGGAAATTTCTCCGCAGCAGAAATTTAGCCCGGTTGCGCATTGGGGGGAGTGCAGAGGGGGCAGCGCCCCCTCTGCGCTTTCTTTCCCACCGCTTTCTTTGGCAAAGAAAGCGGTGCCCCCGCTGGGTAAGCGGCCCGCGCGGCGAGCGCACCCCCGGCGGGGCCGAATTCTGCAACGATTTTCTTGTGGAAGCGAAATTCAGTCCAAAACCTGAATGGCCGCACCCAGCACGCCGGAGCCGATATACACGCTGAGCGTGGCGTCCATCTCGCCGGGCCAGAGGTGCTCATAGTCCGGGAATCGCTCTTTCAGCTTTTCCCTCAATTCCGCCATCTCCGCCGGTGCGCCGCCGTGGGCCACCGCCAGATTATACCGCCGGTGCCCGGCGGCATGGCCCTCCAGCAGCTCCAGGAGCTTTCCCTGCACCGCCTTGCGCCCCCGCACCTTGGCCACGCTGGAGAGCTGCCCGTCCGGGGCAAACCCCACCACCGGCTTGATATTGAGCACCATACCCGCCAGGGCGGTAACCTTTCCAATGCGTCCGCCCTTCTGGAGGTATTCCAGGGTGTCCACTGAGAAAAAGGGGAAAGTGTTGGCAATCAGCTGGGGCACCCGGCGCTCCTTGAGCTCTGCAAAGGAGATCCCCGCCCGGATATCCTCCCACACCTGGAGCATCATCATCCCCACCCCCAGGCTGCCGCTGAGGGAGTCAAACACCGCCACCTCCAAATCATCCCGGCTCTCCCCTTGGAGGCGCACCATATTGTACGTCCCGGAGAGCCCGGAGGACAGATGAATGGCGATGACCTTTTGATAGCCCGCCGCGGTAATTTGATCGAAGGTGTCCTTGACCGTGCCGCCGTCCGGCAGAGAGGTCTTGGGCAGCTCCCCCGCCTCCAGACGGTCATAGACATCCGCGGCAAAAAAGTCCACTCCGTCGGAAAATTCGCCATCCCGGCAGCGAATTTTCAAAGGCAGCACAAAAATAGGCTTGTCCCTGCGCAGTTCCTCGCTGAGATCGGCACAGGAATCGGTCAAAAGGGCAATTCGTTCTGGATTTTCTCCACTGCTCCACTGACTTGACAAGGGTATCCTCCCATTCTATGATAATAGTTAAATGAACAAGTTTGTCTCTTACATAACGATGTTATGTGATTATTATATCCAAAGAAAACCCGCTCTGTCAAGGAAAAAGTCCAATGGTATTAAGTCAAGAGGGTGATTCACGGAAACAACAGAAGAAAACGCCATAGGAGAGCTATGTGAGCAGCCAAAAGGCAACACCAACCAAAGCCCTGCCCCTAAGAAAATTTGAAACAGGGC
>DXDX01000021.1 GCA_019115265.1 Candidatus Flavonifractor merdigallinarum
CCCATCTGTGCACCCCGGCGGTGTGCACCGGCTGCGCCGCCTGCGCCCAAATCTGCCCGGTGGGGGCCATCACCATGGAGGAGGACCACGAGGGCTTCCTGCGCCCGGTGGTGAGAGAGAACTGCATCCTCTGCCGCAAGTGTGAGGGGGTCTGTCCCCAGCTGGCCGTCGGGTCCCGGCAGGGCCCCGCCGCCGAGGCCCAGGCCCTGTGGGCGCTGGATGACACCGTCCGTGCCGCCTCCACCTCCGGCGGGGCGTTCTCCCTGCTGGCCCGGCAGGTGCTGGACCAGGGGGGCGCGGTGTTCGGCGCGGTGCTGGAAGAGGGCCGCACCGCCCGCCACGTCTGCGCCCGCACCTGGGAGCAGCTCGCCCCCATGCGGGGCTCCAAGTACGTCCAGAGCGCCATTGGCGACACCTTCCGTCAGGCCAAGACGCTGCTGGACCAGGGGGTCCACGTCCTCTTCACCGGCACTGCCTGCCAGATTGACGGGCTCAACCGCTATCTGGGCCGGAGCTACGACCACCTCCTCACCTGCGATCTGGTGTGCCATGGGGTGCCCTCCCCGGCGGTGCTGCGGGACTTTGTGGAGGAAACCGAGCGGCGGGAGAAAAAGCGAATCACTGCCCTCTCCTTCCGGGACAAGTCCCACGGCTGGGGGAAGGCCCATCTCACCCTCACCTTTGCCGACGGGACGCAGCACAGCGCCCCCCTCTATGAGACGACCTTTGGCCGGGGCTTTGGCATGGGCATCTTCCTGCGCCCCTGCTGCGCCAAGTGCCCCTACACTGATGTACAGCGCCCCGCCGATTTGACGCTGGGCGATTTCTGGGGGCTGGACGCCAAGCTGGAGCTGCCCACCCGGCGGGAAGCGGGCATCTCCCTGGTGCTGGCCAACAACCCCAAGGGGAAGGCTGCTTTGCGGATGCTGGAGGACCGGGCCGGTCAAGTCCAGCGGCCTCTGGCGGAGGCGGTGGCGGGCAATCCCCGCCTGGCCTCCCCCAGCGCCCCCAGCCCCAAGCGGGCCGCCTTCTTCGCCACGCTGCGCACCCAGGGCTATGCCGCGGCGGAGCAGCAGTTCCTCACTCCGCCGCCCCTCCCCTACCGGGCCGCCTCCAAGGTGCTCACCCCCGGGATGAAGGATGTGCTGCGGAAGATTTTGAAGTAGGGACGGAAATTTACAATTTGTTTGGGATTTTTTCCCGCCGTCCTGCTACACTGAACACATGAGCTTTCATTCCAATAGGAGGGTTTGATTTGAGATCCATTGAAACGATGCTGACCCGCTTCTGCCGCAAGCACCCCCGGTTCGGCATCCCCAACCTGATGACCATTGTGGCCGTGGGCACCGCCCTGGTCTACCTTCTGGACCAGTTCGGACGGGGTATCTCCCTCTCCGCTATTCTGGCCCTCTTCCCCACCCTGGTACTGCGGGGCGAGGTGTGGCGGCTGGTCACCTTCGTGTTTGTCCCCATGAGCGGCGGGATTTTGCTCCTGCTGGAGCTCTACTTCTACTGGTTCATTGGCTCCGCTCTGGAGCGGGAGTGGGGCAGCGCCAAGTTTACTCTCTTCTATCTCTCCGGTGTGGTGCTCAACATTCTCTTCGGCTTTTTGTCCCTGCTCACCGGAGACCCCACCACGCTGGTCACCATGCGCTATGTGAACCTCTCCCTCTTCTTCGCCTTTGCCACATTGTATCCCAACCTCCAGGTGCTCCTCTTCTTCATCATCCCCATCAAGGTGAAGTGGCTGGCCTGGGTGGACGCCGCCCTCTTCGCCTGGTCGGTAATCAGCAGTCTGCTGTCCATGGATGTGGTGGGGGCCATTCTCCCGCTGGTGGCGATTTTGAACTATTTCCTCTTCTTCGCCTCCGATCTGCTGGGCGCTCTGGGCTACGCCAAACGGCGGGTCCAGCACCAGACCTCCCACCAGACCATCAACTTCAAAAAGGCCGCCCGGCAGGCCCAGCAAAAGGGCTACATCCACAAGTGCGCCGTGTGCGGCAAGACGGACACCGACTACCCCGATATGGAATTCCGCTACTGCTCCAAGTGCAACGGCTACTACTGCTACTGCAAAGACCACATCAACAACCACGTCCACATCCAATAAACAAAACCGGCAGAGGAAAAGGGCCAAACGGCCCTTCCCCTCTGCCGGTTCTTTCTTTGCCTTTCAATCGCTCAATAAAAGCTATCGTTTGCGGAATATTCTGCGCAGCAGTCCCCGCTGCGGCTCCACTGCCGGGGGCTCGGCCTCCTCGGCGGCCTGGGCAGCGTCCATCAGCGTCTGCTGGCTGTCCACCGGCGTGTCTCCCGGCGGGCAGTGGTGATAGGTCCCGTCGCTCTGGAGGATGCGGGCCTTGGTGTTGTCCGCCAGACAGGCGGCCAGAATCCGGTGGAGCTTCTCCCGGGCGCCCCGGTCATGGATGGGGCAGGCCACCTCCACCCGGTGCTGGGTGTTGCGGGTCATAAAGTCCGCCGAGGAGATATACATTTTCTCCTCGCTGCCGGTGCCAAAGCAGTAGATGCGGGAGTGCTCCAGATAGCGCCCCACAATACTGCGGATGTGGACGTTCTCCGTCTTGCCGGGAACACCGGGCAGGATGCAGCAGATGCCCCGGACGATCATGTCGATTTTCACCCCGGCGCAGGAGGCCTGCTTGAGCTTTTCAATCAAATCCACGTCGGTGATGGAGTTGATTTTGATGAGGATGCGCCCCTTGTCCCGCTTGGCAATCTGCTCATCCATGCACTGCAAAATGGTGCGCTTGAGGGAATTGGGGGCCACCAGCAGCTCCCGGTATGCCCCGTCCAGATTGCCGATGGACATGTTCTTGAAAAACTCCACCGCGTCCCGGCCAATGCGCTGGTCGGCGGTGAGGAGGGACACGTCGGTGTACTGCTCGGCGGTCTTTTCGTTGTAGTTGCCGGTGCCCACCTGGGTGATATAGCGGATTTCGCCGTGCTCCTGGCGGGTGATGAGGCAGATTTTGGAGTGGACCTTGTAGTCCTCAAAGCCGTAGATGACGGTGCACCCCGCCTCCTCCAGCCGCTCGGACCAGTCGATGTTGTTCTGCTCGTCAAAGCGGGCCCGCAGCTCGATGAGGACGGTGACGTCCTTGCCGTGTTCGGCGGCGGCGCACAGGTAGTCCACCAGCTTGGCCTTCCGGGCCAGGCGGTAGATGGTGATTTTGATGGAGATGACCGCCGGGTCGTTGGCCGCCTCCTTGATAAGGCGGAGGAAGGGCTCCATCCGCTCAAAGGGATAGGAGAGCAGCCGGTCCCGGCGCATGACCTGGCGAATCATGCTCTCCTTGGGGTGGATGCCCGCGGTGAGACAGGGAGTGAACTCCGGGTAGGTGAGGGCCCGGCGCTTGATGTCCGGCAGACGCCCGGCCAGAGAAAAGACGTACTCCAGCTTGAGGGGGGCGGCGGTGACGAACATCTGCTCCTCCTGGATGGGCAGGCGCTCCTGCAAGTAGGCGGAGAAAGCGGGGCTGATGGGCCGGGAGAGCTCCAGGCGCACCGGGGCCAGACGCATCCGCAGTTTGAGGGCCTTTTTCATCTTCTTGCGGAAGTCGTCGTCGTCAAAGTCGAAGGCCTCATCCTCCGGGTTGATGTCGGCGTTGCGGGTGACGCAGAATACCACCTTTTCCAGCACGGTGTAGCCTGGAAAGACCTGCTCAAAGAAGGCAAACAGCAGCTCCTCCATGTGGATATAGCGCACCTCGCTCCCCGGCAGGAAGAGCACCGGCGGCAGCGCGTCGGGCAGGGGCACCACCGCAAAAACCTCCCGGCTCTTAAACTTCACCCACGCGCCCACATGGATGGTCTTGTTTTTCAGATGGGGAAAGGGGTGGTGGGTGTCCACAATCTGGGGGGAGAGCACGGGGGCAATGGAGGCGCGGAAATACTGGGCGGCGTACTTCTGCTCGGTGGGGGCCAGCTCCGGGTAGGTCAGGCGGCAGATGCCGTGCAGGCGCAGCTGCTGCTCCAGGGCGATGCAGATCTCCTCCCGCTTGTGGTAGAGGGGGCGCACCGCGGCGTAGATGGCCTCTAACTGTTCGGCGGGGGTCCAGCCGGAGCGGCTGTCCCGGGACTGGTCTTTGAGCTGGGTGAGGTCGAAGAGGCTCCCCACCCGAATCATGAAGAATTCATCCAGGTTGCTGGTGAAGATGGACACAAATTTCAGACGCTCCAGCAGGGGCACCGTCTCGTCGGTGGCCTCGCTGAGCACCCGGTCGTTGAAGCTCAGCCAGGAGAGCTCCCGGTTTTGAGTGAAGGTTTCAGACATGGTGCTCCTCCTCTCGCTCCAGCATCAGGGAGAGATAGCCCTCCCGGACGCCGTGGGGACTGGTCAGGATGGTGCGGCTCCCGTAGACCCGGGCCACGGTGTGCAGAATGAGAACACCCGGCACCAGCGTGTGGACCCGGTCGGGGGCAATTTTCAAAATGCGGCGCAGGAGCTTGCGGGGGTTTTCGTCCGCCTGGTGCAGCACCTTTTTCAAAAAGGCCCGCTCGTACACTCCGCCGCTCTCCTCCCCCTCCAGGTTCTGATAGAGGGTCAGCGCCGCCCGGGCGGTGCCGCCCACTCCGCACAGCGGCTGGGCGACATACTCCGCCGCCGGAGGCAGCGACTGGAGCAGCGTGGTGCGGACCTCCTCCTCCATAGCGTGAAGCTCCTTTTTGGTGGGGAAGAGGTTGGAGACAAAGCGGCTGAACAGGTTCAGCGAGCCCAGCGGGATAGACTTGGCGGCCAGAATGCGCTCATCGTGGAAAAAGACCAGCTCAGTGCTGCCGCCGCCGATGTCCACCATCAGGCCGCTTCCGCCGTCCATGCTACCCACCGCCCCCCGGTAGTCCAGGGTGGCCTCCTCATACCCGGAGAGCACCCGGATATGCAGCCCGGTCTCCTCCCGGACCCGCTGGAGGACCTGCTGGGTGTTGACAATGTTGCGCAGCGATGCGGTGGCAAAGGGGTAGACCGGGCAGTTGGGCAGCATCTCCAGAATGCTCTGAAACTCCCGCAGGACGCTGATGAGCTTCTCCACGCCCCGGTCGCTCAGGCAGTTCTTGCCGTCCACATAGCTGGCAAGCCCCGCGGCGCGTTTGTTGTTCAAAATGGGGTGCAGCCCGCTGCTGTCCACCCGGTATACTGCCAGGCGGATGGTATTGGAGCCGATATCAATGACACAGTGCAAAACGATTCCCTCCCAAACCGGCCCTCCCGGTCCGGGGGCCGGGAAAAAGCCATATCCCCATGATAATACCAGGCTGTCCCTTTGGATACCAGCATTTCCAGGTAAAGTTCCGGTAAAATGTTCAGGGCTTGCAGATACCGCAGGGGGCGTACCCCTGGGCAATCAAATCCTCCCGGCTGCCGGTGTACTCCTTCCGGTTGGACTCGCTCATGGAGGTGGCGCCGGAGCAGTCGGGCAGGTGGAATTTCTTCGAATTGGTGTTGAGGATGTACCGGGTCTGTGCCTGGGTGGTGGAGTCGGTGGTGTCCGGGGTGGTCCCCTCCAGAGCGCTGGCGCCGGTGGCATAGTCGATGGTGACGCCGGGCTGGACGTTGTAGCAGTACACCTCAAAGCACACCCCGTCCCCCTGGTCCTCCACACTCATGGCCTCCATGACCACCCCACGGGCCACCAGCTCATCCCCCTCAAAGACAGGGGTCACCCGGTAGAGGACGTGGTTCTCCGTCTCCTTCACATAGTCGGCCACCATGTTTTCAAAGGGGAGCATCCCGTTCACATTCAGGTAGCGGGTGCCGGTGATGAGGTTCTGCTCGTTGGCGTTCTCCCCGGTGAGCTGAAAGCCGATGAGGTGACAGCGGTTGTAGAGGTACTTGCCGTCCACGCAGTCATATTTGGCGGTCTGCCAGCCGGTGGGCTTCACCTGGCTGATGCTCCCCCGGTCCTCGGTGGGCATCAAATCCACCCCTACATTGGCATAAGCGGTGGTACAGCGGCCCAAGTTGTCCAGCGCGCCGTAAGTCTCAAAGGAGTTGGTGGTAAAATCCTCCTTTGGGAAGTCGGGGGTGTTGTCCCCCAGGACCACATAGGGCTCGCCGGAGTAGTCGGGAATGTCCTCCAAGCCCTGCACCACAGCGGCGGTGTTCTCGCCGGTGCCGGTGGGAAACTGCGTTGGCAGGGAGCACCCGCTCAAAAAGACGGTACAGGCGGTAAAGAGAGACAGAATGGTCTGCATTTGATTCATCTTATATAAACCTCTTTCGTCAAATTGGGGTGGGAGTGGCCGGGAAAGTCCCGCCGCTCGGTGAGCGTCCACCCCGCCGCCGCCGGGTCAAAGTCCAGGTAGCAGTCGGCGGGATACGCCCGGTTCCAGCGGTAGATCACCATGGCCTCCACCCGGTCCAGCCAGGGGGTCACCGGGTGGGCCTCGCCAAAGCAGAACTCTCCGGGACCGGCCCGCTGGGGGAAATCGGGGGCCGCTTCCAGGTTGGGGCAGTCCTCGGTGAATTGCCGCCGGGCGGCCTCGTCCATCCAGAGCTTTTTCTCCCCCGCCATGGCCAGCAAATCGGCCCGGAGCAGGCGGTCCATGCTCTGCCGCCGGCCATGGAAGGCGGTGCCCCCCCGGTCATCCACACATACCACCCAAATCACAGGCCGCTCCCCCCTCTCGTTGGTTTGATTATACCATTTGCGCCCCCCGGAAGCAAGGCGCTCCCGCCCCCGTCGAAGCGTGAAATTTCCCTTGCATTTTTCCCGAAAACGTGCTATAAATATCGGTACATGCAACGAAGGGGAAAATAGCGGTCCCCGGCCCGTCAGAGAGTGTCCGCCGCCGGCTGAGAGCGGACACCGGCGCCGCGCCGCTTGGTTCGCCCCGGAGCGGCCCTGGAGACAGGGACGGCCCCGCCCGCCGTTATCCGGGCGAGAGTGCCCGCGCATCTCATGCGCGGGAATCCGGGTGGTACCGCGGAAGGTTGGCCTTTCGTCCCAGTTTCAGTGGGACGGAGGGCTTTTTTGCTGCTCTTTGTCCCCCCTTATTCTATTCCACAAAGGAGTTTTACCATGAAGGAACAGTTAGCAAGCATCCGCAGTGCGGCTCTGGCCGCCTTTGCTCAGGCCGCTGACGCCGCCCAGCTGGACGCCCTGCGGGTGCAGTATCTGGGCAAGAAGGGCGAGCTGACCGCTGTTTTGAAGCAGATGGGCAAGCTCTCCGCCGAGGAGCGCCCCGCCATGGGCCAGCTGGCCAACGAGGTCCGCGCCGCCCTGGAGACCGCCCTGGAGGAGCGCAGCCGCGCCCTGGAGGCCCAGGCCCTGGAGCAGCGCCTGAAGGATGAGGCCCTGGATGTGACCATCCCCGGAAAGCCCCATCTGACCGGCCACCGCCACCCCATGTATATCGCCCTGGACGAGATTAAGGAAATTTTCATCGGCATGGGCTTTACCGTGCTGGACGGCCCCGAGGTGGAGCTGGCCAAGCTGAACTTTGACCGCCTCAACGCTGACGAGGGTCACCCCTCCCGCGACTGGTCGGACACCTTCTATTTTGACACCGACAGCCGGGTGATGCTCCGCAGCCAGACCTCCCCCATGCAGGTGCGGGCCATGGACTCCATGCCCCTCCCCATCCGCATCATCGCCCCCGGCCGGGTGTACCGCAAGGACGAGGTGGACGCCACCCACTCCCCCATGTTCCACCAGGTGGAGGGCATGGTCATTG
>DXDX01000166.1 GCA_019115265.1 Candidatus Flavonifractor merdigallinarum
AACAAAGCAAAGACAGGGGTATATCATATTACGGTTACTCCCAATGACCCTGCTGGAGTGTCTGTCGAACCCAAAGAAAAAGAGATAGCGCCCAATCAAACATTGCAGCTTAAAGCAACCGTTTCCACGGCAACTGCCGACCAGACCGTCAAGTGGCGCACCGCCAATTCCGCCGTTGCGACGGTAAATGATACCGGTCTGGTGACCGGCGTGGCCGCCGGTGAGACCACCGTCACCGCCACCTCGGTGGCGGGCGGGCAGGAGGCCTCCTGCGCCGTCACGGTACAGGGCATCGTGCTCAATGACAAGAGCGTCACCATCCGGGAGGGGAACAACTACAACCTGGGCTATAAAATCTACGGCGCCTCCATCAAGAACAACACCATCGAGTGGACCAGCAGCGAGCCGTCCATCGTCCGGGTGGACAACGGCTATCTCTACGGCCTTGCCCAGGGTACCGCCACCATCACCGCCAAAGTCAACGGCACCAGCTATTCCACCACCTGTGAGGTAAAGGTGGAGCGCAATACCGCCGACATCATCACCGCGTCGGTGGACGCCGGAGCGCCGCTGAACTTTTCCACCATTCAGTCCAAAATCCAGACCCAGTCCACCAATGTACTGGGCCGCTCGCTGAGCTACATCAGCGGCCTGTCCATTGCCACCAGCCAGGGGACCCTCTACTACCGCTATCAGACGGACAGCGACACCGGCGCGGGCATTGGCACCGGCGAGCGGTATTACGTCAGCCCCTCTCTGGGGCAGATGGCCATTTCGGACATCTATTTTGTGCCCAAGGCGGATTTCAGCGGCACCGCCGTCATCAACTACACCGGCTATGCCGACGGCACCACCTTCTTCCAGGGCACCATTGAGATAACCGTGGCCCAGCTCCAGGAGATCGCCTACTCCACCACCGGCCAGAAGGCGGTGCAGTTCAGTGTGGACGACTTCAACCGCATGTGCCGCAGCCGCACCGGCCGGGATATCAACTATGTGATGTTTGCCCAGCCCACCAGTAGCCAGGGCGCCCTCTATTATGGTTATATCTCCGCCCAGAACTTCGGCAGCAAGGTGGACGAGGCCAAGCAGTACCGCCGCAACGGCTCCCCCAGTTTGTCGGAAGTGTATTTTGTGCCCTCCGGGAGCTATACCGGCGATGTGATCATCACCTATACTGCCTATGATGTCAACGGCGACTCCTTCCGGGGCCGCGTCAAGGTCCGGGTGTCCCAGTCCTCCGCCTCGGGCGACCTCAATTACTCCATCTCCCAGGGCGGCAGACTTACCCTGAGCGATGATGACTTCAACAGCCTCTCCAAGAGCATCACCGGCTACAATCTGGACTATGTCCGCTTTACCCTGCCCTCCAGCAGTGAGGGTGCCCTCTATTATAACTACACCAGCAGCACCAATTACGACAGCAAAGTGGCCGACTCCAAAAGCTACTACCGCTCCTCCGCGCCCTACCTGCGCCGTGTGACCTTTGTGGCCGCGTCCAACTATACAGGCACCGTCAGTCTGGATTTCACCGCCTGGGACGTGAAGGGCAACCAGTTCTCCGGCATTGTGGAGATTGCGGTGGGGGAGATCAAGCGGGGCGATGTCCGCTACTCCACCCATGAGGGCGTCAAGGTGACCTTCGACGACAACGATTTTAACTCGGTGTGCAAGGAGCTCACCGGCGGTACCCTCAAATATGTCCGCTTCACCCTGCCGGACAGCTCGGAGGGCACCCTCTACTATAATTATAACAACGGCGACTACGACAGCCGCGTGACCGCCTCCAAGAGCTATTACCGCTCCTCCAGCCCCTACCTGGATAAGGTGACCTTTGTGCCCAAGAGCGGTTTTACCGGCACCGTCTCCATTGAATTTGTGGGGTACAACACCGACGATGTGCGGTTTGATGGGACGGTGGAAATCGGCGTGGACTCGGGCGGCGAGCAGATCGCCTACACCGTGCGCTACGGCGGTACCGTTACCTTTAACGACAGCGATTTTGACAGCTTCTCGGAGTACATGACCGGCAACCGCCTGCGCTATGTGCGCTTTGAGCTGCCGTCCTCCTCCAAGGGCACGCTGTACTACGACTACAACGACGGCGACTTTGACAGCAAAGTCACCGAGACCAAGAGCTACTACCGCACCACCAGCCCCTATCTGGAGAAGGTGACCTTTGTCCCGGCGGATGGCTTTGCCGGTACCGTCTCCATTGACTTTACCGGGTGGAGTACCAACAATGAGAAATTTGAGGGCACTGTGGATATCACCGTGTCGGCTCCGGCCGGTCCCTCTCTCATTACATACAGCACCTCCTATGCCCCGGTGACCTTCAAGGCCCAGGACTTTATCAACGCCTGTTCCGCTCGGGGGGTGGGCTCCCTCAAATCGGTACAGTTCACGCCCCCCAGCACCTCCGTTGGCCGGCTCTATTACCGGTACAGCAGTGTGGGCATGTCCGGCACCGAGGTGCGCTCGGGTACCACCTATTATCCCGACAATACCCCCAACCTCTCTGAGGTGTGCTTTGTGCCCAAGCTGGGCTACCAGGGCACGGTCACTATTTCCTATACCGGCACGGACAGCAATGGAAACACCTACCAGGGACAGATTCAGATTACGGTGCAGCCCAGTACCTACTCCAAGTATTTTTCCGATCTGTACAATTACAGCTGGGCGGTCCAGTCTGTGGATTTCCTCTACGAGAACGGGGTAGTCTCTGGTACTGGCGCGGGGACCTATGGGCCCAGCCTGGCCATCAGCCGGGGCGACTTTATGCTCATGCTCTGCCGGGCCTTTAACCTCCAGTCCTCCAGCGCGGCCAACTTCCCCGACGTGCCCGCGGGCAGCTATTACGCCCAGGCGATTCAGACCGCCCGTAGTCTGGGCATCGCCAGCGGCTACCCCGACGGCGGCTTCCACCCCCAGAACCCCGTCTCCCGCCAGGACGCCATGGTCTTTCTCAAGCGGGCCATGCAGGCGGCGGGCTGGAGCCTGGGCAGCGGCAGCAGCAGCCTCCTGAACGGCTTCTCCGATGGGGCGCAGGTGGCCGATTATGCTAAGGACGCCGTGGCCACGATGATCTCCTATGGCGTTCTCACCGGCACCTCCAATGGGACCCTGGCCCCCAACACGCAGATGACCCGCGCCGAGATGGCAGTGGTTCTGGCCCGGGTGCTGACCATGTAAAAAGCTGCAAGAAGTGAACCCCTCCAGCGGCAGAGATGCTGAATTGGAGGGGTTTATTTTGTGCAAATAGCACAATGGAGTGCTGCATAGATATGACTTAAATCCTGCATAAGCCAAAAATGCGCTTCCATAAATGGAAAGCGGTGTTATAAACGGAAATTCAGTGTCAAATCTGAAAAATATTCTTAAGAAAAAATCGAAAATTGGGAAAATTAAACTGGGTATCATTGGAATAGATGGAGTACAATATAATAATAATGTGTTGGAAGTGCTGGAATCGTAAAAATTAAATTTCATGCACATAGCGACTTGAAAAAAGAAGGAGATTACGATAAAATGTATTACGCACAATAAAAATGTTCGGCCTTCCAGCTCGAGTTTCAGCAAATAAGCTGCCATGGAAGGACCTTTTTTATTCCTATTAACGTCGAAATATGCTTTGTCTTAGTACGTAAAGTAATAAAAGGGGGAGAAGTGCCGTGGAATTGCTGACGAATAATACGCTTCTGATGATGCAACGATCAATGAATTACTTATGGACCAAACAATCCTGTATTTTAGACAACGTTGCAAATGTTGAGACACCGGGATACAAAACCAAATATGCCACCTTTGAAGAGTCGCTGGAGAATGCCGTCCGTTCCGCAGCTCAAGGCAGCACGGGTACAACTACTGCAATCCGACAGGCCATCGAGGAAACCCCGGTTCAGGTCCACGAGGCGGAGGAGAGCACACGGTTGGATGACAATGGCGTCAACATCACAGAGCAGGCGGTGGAGCTGGTACGCAATGGCTATCAGCTGCAATATGTGATGGACGCGATTTCCAGTGATTTTTCGTTGCTGCGGGCGGCAATCGGACGTTAAGGAGGAAGCAGCATGGCGTTTTTGAGTTCGATGAATGTGGTCGGCTCCGGTCTCACCGCCCAGCAGTTCCGGCTGGATGTGATCTCGGAGAATGTGACCAATATCAATACCACCCGCACTGAGGCCGGCGGGCCCTACCGCCGCAAGATGGTGGTTTTGGAGGAAGTGGGCAACCAGACTGCGTTTCAGGCCGCCATGGCCCGCGCCCAGGAGAGCGCCGAGGCGCCTCAGGGCGGTGTGCGTGTGGCGGAGATTGTGGAGGACCCCTCCGATTTCAAGCTGGTCTATGACCCCACCAACCCCGATGCCAACGCCGATGGCTATGTGGAGATGCCCAATGTGGACCTGGTGAAGGAGATTGCGGACGCTATGGCGGCCAACCAGGCGTATTCCGCCAATGTGACCGCCTTTAATGTGCTCAAGCAGGTCACCGCCAAGGGCCTGGAGATCGGCAAGTAAGAGAAACTGTGTGACACAGAAAGATGGAGTGAGAGAATATGAGTGTGCAGGCGATTGAGGCCATCCGCCCTCTGATGGGGAGCGGAATGATGGGCGAGAATACAGACAGCGAGCGGGTAAACGGACCCTCCATCCCCTTTGCGGATGTCTTTCAGTCCATGGTGGACACCGTGCGGGAGACCGACGCGGACAACAACGAGAAGCAGTACCTGCTGGCCACCGGACAGCTGGACAACCCGGCTGAGGCCACCATTGCCGCGACAAAGGCGGTCTTTTCGGTGCAGCTTCTCACGGAACTGAGAAACAAAGCGCTGGACGCGTACAGCGAGATCATGCGCATTAGCATCTGATATAGCCGGGAGCGGGGGCAGGGATTGTGCAAGAAAAGGTGAAGGGCTTCCTGGATAAGGGGAAGCAGTGGTGGAAGGCTGCCACAAAGAAAACCAAGCTGCTGTTGGCGGCAGTACTGATCGCAGTAATCGCGGTCATCGCGGTTGTGACCGCCATCAATCTGAATCAGCCGTATGTCACGCTGTTTACCGGGCTGAATCAGACGGATATGTCCTCCATTGTGACCTATCTCTCGGACAACGGGGTGAGTGATTACAAAATCAGCGGGGATGATACCATTCTGGTGCCGGCGGCGCAGGAGGCCAGCCTGAAGGCTGCGCTGCTGACAGAGGGCTACCCCAACTCTGGCTTTGCCTACTCGACTTATTTTGACCATGTGGGAAGCCTGACCACCGAGGCCGAGCGCAACCAGCTGGTGCTCTATGAGCTGCAGGACCGCACAGCCGCGGTAATCCGCAGCATGAATGGCGTCAAGGACGCGGTAGTCCAGTTTACCCCCGGCGAGGACCGGACTTATGTGCTGGACAGCGGCAATGTGGTGGAGGCTCAGGCCACCGCCACCATTACTATGAAGGACGGCCAGCCGCTGAATGACACCCTGGCCTCCGGCATCCGCAATCTGCTCAGCCGCTCCCTTCAGGGACTGAATGTGGAGAATGTCACCATTCTCGACTCGTTTGGCAATACATATTCCTCGGATGATGCGCTGGGGAACTTGCAGGATACCTCCACGCTCAAGATGCAGCTGGAGGAGCAGGTCAACAACAAGGTGCGCAGCGAAGTGATGAAGGCCCTCCTGCCCCTCTACGGCGAGGGCAATGTGCAGGTCAGCGTCAGCAGTGTGGTGGATGTGGACCGGACCTATACCGATTCCACCGACTACAATCTGGAGGACTGGGCCAATGACGGCAGCACCAACGGGGAAGGAATCATCGGCTCCAAGGTCTACGAGAACCAGATTTTGACCGACGGGCAGACTGCCGCCGGCGGCGTGGCGGGCACCGGAAGCAACGCGGATGTACCCACCTATCCCGAGGATGAGACCGATGTGGCCAACGGACAGGATATTTTGAGTACCTCCGGCCAGAAGGACTACCTGGTGGACACCACCAAGCAGCAGGTGGAGCATGTGGCCGGAACCGTGTCGGATCTGATGGTGTCGGTCACCATCAACTCCAATGTGGGCAGCACAGTGGGCGAGGACCAGCTCCTTCCCCACATCGCCCGGGCGGCTGGCATCAGCACGGCCGACCAGCAGGACAAGATCAATATCCTGATTGGGCCCTTCTATGAGGAGAGTACCAACATTCTGCCCACGCCCGAGGGCATCCAGATGTGGGTGATCTATGCCGCTGTGGCCGGACTGGTGGTCTTTCTGATTCTCCTCATTGTGATCCTTCTGCTGCTGCACCGGCGCAACAAGAAGAAGCGCGCCGCGCTGGAGGCTGCGCTGGCCGCCCAGCAGGGACAGCCGGTACAGGAGATCCCGGTCCCGGCAGAAGGCGCCGAGATTATGGATATGCAGACCGAGAAGAGCATGGAACTGAGAAAAGATGTGCGTAAATTTGCCGAGGATAACCCGGAAATCGCAGCGCAGATGGTGAAGACTTGGCTTCGGGAAGGGGATAGTATGGAATGAGCGAGACAGTCGCAGCTGCCAGCACAAGCAGCGGCAGCCCAGTCAAGCTGACCCGGCAGCAGAAAGCGGCGGCGGTCATCGTCTCCCTTGGAACGGAAAAGGCATCCCAGCTCTATCAGTACATGGACCCGGAGGATGTGGAGCAGATCACCCTGGAAGTTGCCCGACTGGGGTATGTGGATGCTGCCACCACGGAGGAAGTGCTGAAAGAGTACTACCAGATGTGCCAGACCAACAAGGCGGTCACAGAGGGCGGCCTGGAGTATGCCCGGGCGGTGCTGGAAAAGGCCTATGGCGCCCAGATGGCGGACAGCCTTCTGGACAAGGTCACCAAGTCCCTCAAAAACCGGGAGTTTTCCTTCCTCAACAAGGCGGACGAGAAGTCGCTGTATGCCGCGTTGCAGCATGAGCGGCCCCAGACTATCGCCCTGGTGCTGTCCTATGTGGACCCGGAAAAGTCCGCTGCCGTCATTGAGGAGCTGGACCCGGAGCGGCAGATGAAGGTCGTGGAGAACATCGCCAACATGGAGAGCGCCTCCCCCGCCGCGGTGAAGATCATCGAGTCGGAGATGGAGAAGAAGTTCACCAACCTCATGGCCACCAACAATGTAAAGGTGGGCGGCGTGGACTATGTGGCCAACATTATGAACAATTTGGACCGCTCCAGTGAGAAGAGTATTTTCGACCGCCTGTCGGCCCACAATGCCGAGCTGGCCGACGAGATTCGCAAGCGTATGTTCGTCTTTGAGGATATCATGGGGATGGACGACCGCTCGGTGCAGCGCTTTGTGCGCGACTGCGACCCGAGAGACCTGGTCCTGGCCCTCAAGGGCAGCAACGCCGATGTGGCCAACAAGATTTTCAGCAACATGTCCACCCGTATGGCCCAGAGCATCCGGGACGACCTGGAGATCACCACCAACGTGCGTATCCGCGACGTGGAAGAGGCCCAGCAGCGCATTGTTGCCATTATCCGCGACCTGGAGGAGAAGAACGAGTTGATTATCATCAAGGGCGGAAAGGACGATATTATTGCCTAACCTGTTCAAAAACTTTCTAAAGCCCTCAGTGGACCGGTATGTCTTTCAGGACGTGGACGATATCGTCATCGAAACCAAGCCCAAAAAGGAGGAGCCGCCTCCATCCGAGGCAGAGGAACCGCGCCCGGAGGAGACCTCAAAGGGGAATTCCGAGGCGGTATCGACCATAGACTTTGCAAAGGTCCAGGCCGATGAGATTGTGGCCGACGCCAAGCGGCAGGCCGAGGAGATTCTGGAGCAGGCCCGCAAGCGCGGCGAAGAAGAGGCGGCCAAGGCCAGGGAAGAGGCCCACGAAGAGGGCTACCGCCAGGGCTATGGCGAGGGCCTGCGCAAGGCCCAGGTGGAAGGGCAGAGCAAGCTGGAGGAGCACTGCCAGCAGCTGGCCCAGGAGGTCCAGGAGTTTCTCAAACAGGCCTCCGCGGCCAAGGATGAGATGCTCAACCAGACCCAGGATGAGCTGCGGGATTTGAGCATCACCATTGCGGAGAAGGTCATCCACATCAGCCTGAAGAGCAGCCAGGGCGTTATCGCCCGCATGATTCAAGTGGCCACCGAGAAGCTCAAGCGCCGGGAGTGGGTCCACATCTATGTGGGCGGGTACAGCGCCCGGGAGCTCTCCCAGATTACCCCGGAGCTGATGACCTCTCTGGCCAGCCTCTCCGAGCACATTAAGATCATCCCCATGCCGGAGGATGAGTCGGGCACCTGCATCATTGAAATGCCCGATGAGATCATCGACGCCAGCGCGTCTACCCAGCTGCAAAATATCCGGGATTTGCTCAGTGAGGGGTAGTGTCATCCACGGGGAAGGAGGCGAGCCGGGATGTTCCAGAAATTGATTCAACAGGTCCGGGATGCGGAGACCATCAGCTACACCGGCAAGATTGAGAATATTGTGGGAATGTCCATTGAAGCCTCCGGCGGCCGCGCCGCAGTGGGTGACATCTGCCAGATCTACAACAACAGCTCCGGCGGCCAGGTGATGGCCGAGGTGGTAGGGTTCAAAAACGACCACATCCTCCTCATGCCCTACTCCAACATGAGCGGCATCTCCGCAGGCAACTTTGTGCGCAACACCGGCCGGCGTCTGAGCCTGATGATGGGTCCCTTCCTGAAAGGGCGGGTCATCAACGCGCTGGGCCAGCCCATTGACGGAAAGGGCCCGTTCAGCGGCGGCACCCTCTTCTGTGTGGAGAACAACGAGTACATCAACCCCATGGCGCGCCCCCCCATCCGGGAGCGGATGGAGTTTGGCGTCAAAGCCATTGACAGTATGCTCACCATTGGCAAGGGCCAGCGTATCGGCATCTTCGCCGGCTCCGGCGTGGGCAAGAGTACCCTGATGGGCATGATCGCCAAGAACGTCAAGGCGGACATCAACGTCATCGCCCTGGTGGGCGAGCGTGGCCGTGAGGTTCTGGAGTTCATGGAGAAGGACTTGGGCCCGGAGGGGATGCGCCGCTCCATTCTGGTGGTGGCGACCTCCGACCAGCCGGCCATGCTGCGCAAGCAGTGCCCCTCGGTGGCCACCGGCATCGCGGAGTATTTCCGGGACCAGGGGTACGACGTGCTGCTGATGATGGACTCCCTCACCCGTTTCGCCATGGCCCAGCGGGAAATCGGCCTGGCGGTGGGCGAGCCGCCGGTATCCCGCGGCTACACCCCGTCCATCTACGCGGAGCTGCCCAAGCTGCTGGAGCGCAGCGGTAACTTCCAAAAAGGCTCCATCACCGGTGTGTATACCGTGCTGGTGGAGGGCGACGACACCAACGAGCCCATTGCCGATACCGTTCGCGGTATTCTGGATGGACACATTGTGCTCTCCCGAAAACTGGCCAACAGCAGCCACTTCCCGGCCATTGACATCGGCGCCAGTATCTCCCGTCTGATGGCCGATATTGTCTCGGACGAGCACAAGCGCCTGTCCGCCCAGATTCGGGATGTGATGGCCATTTATGATAAAAACTCCGACCTGGTTTCCATCGGCGCCTACAAGGCGGGCACCAATGCCAAGCTGGATTATGCGCTGAGTAAAATTGACGGAATCAACCAGTTCCTGATGCAGGGTGTAATGAATCCTTCACCTATGAACAGGATCTGGAAATCATGCGGAAGCTACTATAAAGGGAGACGCAGTCATCCATGAAAAAGTTCCAATTTTCTTTGGATCATGTTTTGGGCTATAAACAGCAGGTGCTGGACAACCTGCAAAACGAGCACGCGGTCCTGATTCAGCGGGTCCGCCAGCAGGAACAGGTGATCGCCGGGCTGCGGGACAGCTACCAGGCCTGTAACCGGGAACTGCGGGAGGCGGAAATCCAGGGAATCACGGTGGCGGAGGCCATTCGGCTGGAGAGCGGCCTTCGCTTCTGGGAAAAGGAGATTGAAAAGGCCGTCCGCCTGCTGGAGCAGTATGAGCGGGAGGCGGAGGAAAAGCGCAAGCAGGTGGTGACCGCCCGGCAGGACACCGCCTCTCTGGAAAAGCTGAAGGAGAAGAAGCACGCGGCCTACTGCTATGAAGTGCAGAAAGGCGAGGAGCTCTTCATTGAAGAGCTGGTTGCTACACAGCGGGTGATGGCCGCCTCTGCCACATGAAGGGCGGAGTGCGGCGCCCCGATTACCCCATTGAAAGGAGGTGAGAACCATGAATATGAACGAGATGCTGCTTCAGATGGTCTATGCAGCCAGCCAGATCGCCCAGAGCACCCTGCCTCCGATCAGCAACAACAATCAGCAGAGCGGGGAGACCAAAGACTTCCACAGCCTTCTGAGCGAGAAGCGGACCCAGGCCGAGGAGAAGGACACCCAGAGCACGTCCAAGACGCAAGCGCCTCAGCAGGAGACGCAGCAGCCGGCGGCGCAGACCGATGCAGCGGCAGCGACCCAATCCACAGCAGCAGCCTTTGCCCAGCAGATGGCGATGCAGCCGGTGGGGATGATGGACTTGCAGATGCAGGCCAATGTGACCAATGTACCGGTGGAAAACGCGGTGCAGGCCGTTCCCACGCTGGAGACAGCCCTTCCCACCGTGCCCCAGACCGTGGCGGAGACTCCGGTCCAGGCACAGGTCCTGCCCACCACGGTTGAGACTACCACCCCGGCAGCGGCTGTGGCGGTGCCCGTCCAGACCGAGCAGGAGGGCGACGGCCAGACAGTCAGCCAGGCGGAAACCGCCCCTCTGGCGGTGCAGGCTCAGGCTGAGACGGAGACGGTGCAGCTCACACAGCCCCAGCAGGAGCTGGGCGAGGAGGGACAGCCCGCCGAGCAGGAGCAGACCGGGCAAAAGACAGAAGTCGAGGTGCTGGAGGCCTCCGCTGGCGAAGTCAGCCAGCCGCTCTTCCAGGACATCGACGGTGAGGCTGTGTTCCATCGGGTGGGCGACGCCCCTGTATTGGACACCCAGTCCGGTGAGCTGGAGGGGAAGCTGACCTCCATCATTCAGACCTCGCTGGAGGACAATGGACAGCACCTGTCCATCAAGCTCTCCCCGGAACAGCTGGGCAACGTGGTGGTGGAGATGACCCGCAGCCCCGAAGGTGTATTGCATGTGATTCTGCACACAGAGACCGAGCAGGCGGCGAAGCTCCTGAGCGAGCACTCTGGCACACTGGGCCTGATGCTCCAGAACAGCCAGCAGGGTGAGGTGCGGGTGGAAGTGCCCCGTCCCAATCAGAGCGAGCAGCCCTGGCAGCAGCCCGACCAGAACGGCGGACAGAATCAGCAGGAGAGTCGCCAGCAGCAGGGACAGAACCGTCAGGATACAAGCGGAGAGAGTTTTCTCCAGCAGCTCCGGCTGGGCCTGCTCCCGGTAGATACCCTATAAGAAAGGACGGGATCGGCAATGAGCAGTGAATTTATGCCCATGTCTTTGGACAGCCTTTCCAGGCAGGCCAGCCTCTATGCCAGCAGTTCCAGCAGCTCCAGCAGCACTCCCACCGTGGAAGAGCTGGAGAGACAGGGCATCAATGTGCTGGACGAGGACGATAGTTTTGGCCTGAATTTTGAAGATTTCCTCCAGCTGATGGTGCAGCAGCTTCAAAACCAGACCATGGACAATACCGCAGACACCAGTGAAATGCTCAACCAGCTGGTGCAGATGTCCACTGTGGAGATGCTTGCCACGGTAAAGGACAGCGTGGAAGCGCTGGTGAACGCCAATACCCTGAATTATGCAGCCTCTCTGGTGGGCAAGACCGTTACGGTTGGCCGGCTGGATGAGGAGGGCAACATCGAGGAGATTGTGGGCACTGTGACCGGAACCGGTACCTATCAGGGGACGCCGGTTATCTTTGTGGACGGCGAGATGTACGCACTCAACGATATTATGGCGGTTGGCGTGCTGCCTGAGCTGCCGGAAGAGCCTGAAGAGCCCGGTGAAGGCGGCGATAGCGGCGAGGGCGGCGAGAACGGTGGCGGTGACACCGGAGAGACCACACAGAGCGTCGGGTGAGTGCAGCTGCCGAAGGAAAGGCAGGTGACAGCGTGTGATTGACCGTATCGGACAGATCCAGGGCATTCAGGGTGTCCGGAGCGGTGCATCCTCCGACGAGCGCACGGCGGCAAAGACCGGCGGCGAGGCATTCGGCGCGGTGCTTCAGCGGGAGCTGGAGCGGGCGGAGCCCCGTCAGGTGGCCTTTTCCAAGCACGCCATGGCGCGGGCGGAGGAGCGGGGCATTGAGGTGAACGACCATCTGCTGAACCGGCTGACCGATTCAGTGGAGCGGGCGCAGGCCAAGGGAGCCACCAATATCCTGGCTTTGGACCGTAGCCTGGCCTTTATTATCAACGTGCCCAACAGCCGGGTCATCACCACTATGTCCCAAGAAGAAATGAAAGAAAACATCTTTACCAACATCGACGGCGCCGTGATCCTGTGACACACAGAGGGCAGGACCGACAGGATGCCCTGGAGAGGGTCCGATTGACCGCTCTCCGGCGGCGCGCGATGCTGGACGGCAAAAAAGGAGATCATTGATTATGGCTTTGACAGGAGCAATGGGTGCGGGAATTTCCGGGCTGAAGGCTCACATGGACGCCCTGACTGTGGTGGGCAACAATGTGGCCAACGTGAACACCTGGGGTTATAAGCCCGGCCGCGTCACCTTCAAGGAGAGTATTTATTCCACCCAGGCCGCCGGTTCCGACGGCACTGATATCGTGGGCGGCACTAACCCCCGTCAGACTGGTTACGGGTGCAGCATCGGCACGATTGATCTGGATATGAGCTCCATGAATGTGGAGTCCACCGGTTATGGCGCCGATGTTGCCATCGAAGGCGACGGCTTCTTCCTGGTGGGCGACAAGACCGGTGTGGCGCTCGATAACCTGAACAGCCTCCTTCTCACCCGGGTGGGCCAGTTCCGTATCGACAATAACGGCTATCTCACCGATAACTACGGCAACATTGTCTATGGCTTTGTGACCTGCAATGTGGGTGATGATGGGAATCCGGCGGGCAACTCCGGTTTGAAGGGTGATGCTATCAGCACCCAGTTGGTGCCTATTCGTCTTCCGCTGGCGGCGAAGGGTACTGAGACAGGCACTGGTATGGACGGTGTGAAGGCTGGCGATGCGATTTATCCGGGCCTGACGGAAGACGCGACGACGACAGAGAATGATAAAGTCAACACCTATGAGGACACATATGCAGGCTATGAATGCATTACATATAACAGCCTGAGTATCGGTGCAGACGGCAAGGTGGTCTGTGTAAACGATAAGACCGGCGATCCGGTGACTATTGGCTATATCGCCATGGCTACCGTTCCTAACCCCGCCGGTCTCACCCACACCGAGGGGCCCTACTATAAGGCCATGGAGGGTGCAGGCAAGATGTCCATCAACACTGCCGGCGGCGCTTTGAGCGGACAATATCTCAATAATATCCCGGCGGGCGATCAGACTGCCAGCTTGGATTATATGCTCGGCAAGGGTGCCGATCTGCTCTCCGGCTTCCTGGAGCAGTCTGGTACCGACCTGGCCACTGAGTTTGCCAACATGATTGTCTACCAGCGTGGTTACCAGGCCAACACCCGTATCGTGACGGTAACCGATACGATGCTGGAAGAACTGGTCAACATGAAGCGCTAAGTTCTGGTTTCCAAATAGCTGATTTCGGTTTTCATGCGGTCCCGGCGGGTCCATCCGGCCCGCCGGGAACCATACAGGAGGGGGAGAACGCCATGATTACCTTGCTGAAAATGAACGGCGAGCGGTTCCTGCTCAACCATAACCAGATCGAATATATTGAACTTATTCCAGAGAGCAAAATCGTCATGATGAACCATGATTACTATATCGTGCGGGATACGGTGGAGGAGATCATTCAGAAGATCGCCCAATACAATGCCAAGATTCAGGACATCCACCGGGAAATCTAG
>DXDX01000167.1 GCA_019115265.1 Candidatus Flavonifractor merdigallinarum
ATGGGTCCGGCGGAACACACAATTTTATTCGGCTCCTATCCACAGGCTGGCCTCTCTCTCCGGCCAGAACCCATTGAGTGGGTCATATTGGAGCAGCAGGGGCACAAATGCCTCTGCGTCAGCAAATTTCTCTTGGACTGCAAACCCTATCACACACAAGACAGCCCGGTGACCTGGGAGGGGTGCTATCTGCGCCAATGGCTGAACCGGGATTTTTTGTCCAGCGCATTTACCGAGGAGGAGCAAACGCGAATTGTCTGTTCTGAGCTGGAGACGCTCATGTCCAGGACGCAGGACCGGATTTTTCTGCTCCACTCCCAGGAGGCAGAGGCCCTGCTTTCAGAGGATGCGGCGCGGATTGCCAAAGTCACCCCCTATGCCAAGTCCCAGGGCGCGTGGAGCTTTGAGGACTATGGGGTGTGGTGGCTGCGGGACTGGTATGAGAGCAGCAGGGCACAATCCATCAACTGTGTCAACTTTGACGGCTACATTGAGACAGCCGCCTCTGAGGCCACTTCGCCTGTGTGCGGGGTGCGCCCCGCCCTCTGGCTGACCTGTCCTTAGCCGCCGCGGAAGGAGAACCATCTGTGAAGTTTCAGCTGCCGCAGCCGGGGGCCCGCTCCGACTGCTTTGCCCGCCTGTCTGCCTTTGCCACCCAATTTGACACAACCTGGCCGCAGACTCCACAGCCCGCCGCCCCGCAGGACATCGCGGCCCTCCAGCGGGAGACGCCCGACCCGTTCCGCTATCGCTGGCCCCCGGAGTATGTGTGGTTTGCCCAGCACTTCGGAACGTGTGGTCTCTCCCTCTCCTTCCGGCTGGACCTTACCCTTCCGCCCATCGGGCAAAATTCCCTCAACCATGGCCTTCCCCCTTCCTCTCCCTACCTTTTTATTGGCCAAGCCTGGATTGCCTCCCCCTTTCTGGCCTATCTCCGTACAGCGGTGGGAGCAGAGCCGCAGCTGGTATGGGTGCCGGTGCGCGCGGTAAAAGCGCCTTGCTCTCAGGCGGCGAACACGTTGGAACAGCTGCTCTTTGCCAGTGTATTTTTGGACCAGGCCTATGAGGAGTACCCCTGGAAGGCCACCTGCACTCTGGATGCCCACTCCCCCATCGTACAGCGGCTTCAGGAGCACTTGACGGGCTGCTTGGAGGATACCCTCTGCGCTGCTCTGATGGCGACCTACGCCTCCGTTCTTGTGGATCAATCCTTCCAGCGGGGGTGGTTCAGCACAAATACCGACCAATTCTGGTTCCGGGGAGACACCTGTGTGCTCCTGTCCCGCAACTGGGATGCAGACGGTATCTGGGATCTGGTGGTGGGGCGGATTGGTAGCTATGATCCCGCTCAGGGGGAAGCAATCGCCGCCCACATGGAGCGAATCGGTTTTACCTGTAAACCGGGGCTGGATTCCATTCTGAACGCGCCGCTGCAAGGCGGAACGCCGTAGAGAAGGAAGGATGGGAGCTTGTACCGCTGGTATACCCGCTCGGAGCTGATGGAGATCGCCCAGAAGCACCACCTGCCGGGAAGCGCCTCCCTTTCTCAAAAATCCGCTCTGGAGTTCTACTCCTTTCTTTTGGAATACGAAGAGGTGTTCCTGGTGTCCGGCCTCTCCACTCCAGACTTTCTCCTGACAGGACTCTCCTTTCTGTGCCGCTCTCTGTATGAAGCGGAAGCCGCTGGCGATACCGCGCCGGATGTGGAGTGCTATCTGCCTAAAGTAGTAAATGACTTCCTCACTCTGCCGGAGCTGGACACAGAGGACACGGCAGGCGAAACGGCGCTGCTCACGCTGGAGCGGGAACTGGAAGAGGAAATTGGCTTTCGCCGGCACGGCTCCTTTCTGTGGGAATAGCACCAAATAAGGCAAAAATACCCGGCATGACCTGTGAGCCATGCCGGGTGTTTGACGTTTTCCCGCCTTACAGGCAGGCGCAGACCTCCCGGTGGACGGCGCTCTGGACGACCTCCAGGCCGGGGAAACCGCTTTTCAGCCAGCGCTCCAGCACCGGGCACACCACCTGCTCGGTGGGATAGTGCCCCGCGTCAATGAGGTTGACCCCCAGCGCCTTGGCATCCAAAAAGACGTTATACTTCACGTCGGCGGTGACAAAGGTGTCGCACCCCAGCTTCACCGCGTCCGAGAGCATATCCCCGCAGGCGCCGCCCCCCACGGCCACCCGGCGCACCGGGCGGCGGGCGTCTACATAGCGCACCGCGGCGGCATTGAGGGCGCTTTTCACCTCCTGGGCGAAGGCGGGGAGATAGACGGGGACGCCCTCCCGCACCCCCACACGGCCAATGCCGTAGGGCCGGTCCAGGCTGTCCACCCCGTCCGGGTGGAGCTGCTCCAGCTTGGTGAGGCCCAGCGCGGTGGCCAGGGCGTCATTCACCCCGCCCTGCACCGCGTCCAGATTGGTGTGGGCGCAGATGGCGGCCAGTCCCCCCTCAATGAGGGCCAGGAGCACCCGCCCGGTGGGGTCCCCATCGGTGAGGGAGCGGGCGGGGTGGAAGATCACCGGGTGGTGGGACACGATGAGCTGGGCCCCCTGCTCCACCGCCTCGGCCACCACCTCCTCGGTGATGTCCAGGCTCACCAGTACCTTCTGGACCTCCCGGTCCCCATGGCCCACCAGAAATCCGGCGTTGTCAAAGTTCATCTGGAGCGCAAATGGGGCCATTGTGTCCAGATAGCGGTAGATTTCCATTACATTTGGCATACTTCCAACTCCTTTTGCATGGTGATGAGGCCCTCCCGCACGGCGGAGAGCTCCTCCCGCCGGGGGATATCCTCCGGCTTGGTGGAGTGGGACATACCCTCCAGCGCCCGCTCCACCCGGCGGCGCAACCCCTCCAGCAGCGCGGGGCGCAGGGGGTCATGCAGCCCGTTCTCCTGCCGGCCTGCCCAGCACTCGGCGGCGGTGAGAGGCCCCTCCTCCCCCGGCACCACCTCCAGCACCGTATAGATGGTCCGCCCCTCCTGCCGCAGCAGCTCCCGGCACACCCGGTAGCCGTGGCTCTGGAGCCAGGCGCGCAGCTCTGGCAGGGCGCTCATGGGCTGGAGCAGCAGCCGATACTCCCCCAGACGGGTCCAGGGGGCGGCGGCCAGAATGGCGGAGATGGTCTCCCCGCCCATTCCGGCAATGGCGATGACCTCCGTCTCCTCCGGCGAGATTTGATCCAGGCCGCTGCACAGGCGGAAGGAGATGCGCTCGGTCAGGCCATAGCGCTCGGCAGTCTGCCGGGCCCGCTCCAGCGGCCCGGTGCGCAGATCGGAGGCAATGGCGTGAGAGATGACCCCCTTTTGGAGCAGATAGGCCGGAAGATAGGCGTGGTCGGTGCCCACATCCACAAAGCGGGCGCCAGCTGGGACACAGTCGGCCACCGCCTGGAGGCGCGGAGAGAGGATCAGGTTGTGTGTGGTCTGGGTGCTCATGGGCGGATCACCTCGTTTTATCCACTCCACAGGCCAAAAAAGAGCGGCACAAGGCCGCTCTTTCCGGGCTGTGGTTGTTTACTTCTGGTTGGCGGCGATGGTGTTGTTCAGCTCAGTCAGCAGAGCGCCCACGTCCACACCGTGAACGATGCAGGCCTCCTCCACCGTCTCACCCCGGGACGCGGGGCAGCCCAGGCAGTGCATGCCGATGGACATAAAGACGGGAGCGGTCTCGGGCGCGATATCCAGAATATCGCCGATGATGGTATCCTTTGTAATCTGAACCATGATGGTTGACCTCCAGTGTGAAAGAAATGACAAGGTTAGTATATCCTATCCGACGCCGTTTTTCAACTCCAAATCACAGAATTTCCCCATACAAAAAGGGACGCCCCCAGCGGAGGCGTCCCTTCTCAGGCTGCGATGGAATCAGCGCTGCTCACCGCGCATACGGGCGAAGCAATCGCTGCAGTACACGGGGCGGTCGGACTTGGGCTCGAAAGGTACGCGGGCCTCGCCGCCGCAGGCAGCGCAGGTAGCGGTGAAGTACTCACGGGGGCCACGGGCGGCGTTCTTGCGGGCGTCGCGGCAGGCCTTGCAGCGCTGGGGCTCATTCTGGAAGCCGCGCTCCGCGTAGAACTCCTGCTCACCAGCGGTGAACACGAACTCCTGGCCACACTCTTTGCATACCAAAGTCTTGTCTTCGTACATGTTAATACCCTCTCTTTGACTCATTTGCCCAGGTCCGGAAAATCCGAGATGTGCTGGGTCGGTTGATATATTGCGCTCAGCTCTCGCTGACATCGCCGGATGAAAAGTGCCGCGCCAGCTTGCGTCGAATCCGCTGCACGGCGTTGTCCACCGATTTGGGGGACCGTTTTACCTCAGCTGCGATCTCGGAATAGGACAACCCGCTCAAATAAAGTCTTAAGACTTGCGCCTCAAATCCAGACAACCGGCCTTGCAGGACGTTCATCCGCTCCTGGACCTCCTCCCGGCCAATCAGGGTATCCTCCGGGTTCTCCAGGCGCCGATGATCGGTGCCGCAGGTGTCGTGGATGGTGAAGCCGTCAAACAGGGGGGTCTCGAATGAGACATAGTTATTCAATGGGGTGTGTTTATCTCTTGCCGCTGCTTTGATTGCGGAGATCAGACGGTTTTGGATGCAAACCTGGGCATAGCGCCGGAAGGACGCCTCCCGGTTTGGATTGTACTCCCGTACGGCCTGGAGCAGTCCCACCATCCCCTCCTGGATCAGATCCTCGCTGTCGCCCCCGGCCAGAAAATAGGGCCGGGCGCAGATGCGTACCATGCGGGAATACCGCACCACCAGCGCCTCCTCGGCGTCCCGGTCACCCTGTGCCGCGCGGGCACACAGTTCCTCATCCGAGCGCTGCTCCCATTGGGGTGGGAATTGTTCCATTCCGAATCTCCTTATAGTGTATTATAAACAAGTCTACCTGGTTTTGTCAAGTAATTATGCAAATTATTTTACAACGCGACAAAGAATCACAAATTTTTTATGACATCTGCCAATTCCTCCGCGCAGGAGGCGGCCTCTTCCGTCGTTGCGGCCTCCACCATCACCCGCAGGAGGGCTTCTGTCCCCGAGGGGCGGACCAGCACACGGCCCGCGCCGGCCAGCGCCTGCTCCTTGGCGGCAATGGCATCCTTCAGAGCCTGGGAGGCCATAATTTCCTCCTTCTTCTCCTTGCTCTCCACCGGCAGATTCACCAGCACCTGGGGATAGCGCTTGCAGTCGGCCACCAGCTCCGAGGCCTTGCACCCGGCGCGGTGGAGTACCTGGAGGAATTGCAGGGAGGTGAGCTCCCCGTCGCCGGTGGTGGCGTACTGGCGGAAGATGGTGTGGCCCGACTGCTCGCCGCCGATGACATAATCCCCCTCCAGCATCTGCTCCAGCACGTTCCGGTCGCCCACCGGGGTACACAGGAGTTTCATGCCGTTGTCCGCCGCAAAACGGTGCAGGCCCAGATTGCTCATCACGGTCCCCACCATGGTGCTGCCGTTGAGCTTGCCCTCCCGCTGGAGCACCCGGGCGCAGGCTGCCATAATCTGGTCGCCGTCAATGTCCTCGCCCTTCTCGTCCACCGCCAGGAAGCGGTCGGCGTCTCCGTCATAGGCCAGGCCCAGCTGGTACTCCCCCTCCACCACACGGGCTTTCAAATCGTCCAGGTGGGTGGAGCCGCAGCCGTTGTTGATGTTCACCCCGTCGGGCTGGGCGTGGATGATGTCGGCCCGCAGCTTGGGGAAGCGGCGGAACAGCCCCGGCGCGGTGGCGGACGCGGCGCCGTTGGCGCAGTCCACCAGCACCCGCATCCCGTCCAAGTCGTCCTCAATGGTGGAAGCCAGATGGTCCAGGTACTTTTCGCTCAGATCCTCGCCGGGAATGACGCGGCCCAGCTCGCCGCCCGTCTTGAGCTGGGGGAACTGTCCGGAGAGCACAATCTCCTCAATGGCGTTTTCCAGCTCGTCCCGGAGCTTGTAGCCCTGGCTGTTAAAGACCTTGATGCCGTTGTGCTCAAAGGGGTTGTGGGAGGCGGAGATGACAATGCCCGCATCCGCGCCACTGTCCACGGTAATCCAGGCCACCGCCGGGGTGGGCACCACTCCCAAACGCAGGACATCCGCCCCCGCCGAGCAGAGGCCCGCAATGAGGGCGCACTCCAGCAAATCGGAGGACACCCGGGTGTCCTTGCCGATGGCCACCAGCGGGCGGCTCTTCCCCTTCTCCTTGGCCATGACCACAGCGGCGGCCAGACCCACCTGATAGGCCAGTGTGGCATCCAGTCCGGCGTTGACCACACCGCGGATGCCGTCGGTTCCAAACAGTTTACCCATAATTTCATTACCTCTTTCTGGTAAATTGGTCCAAATCTAAAAGCTCAGCTGGTCCAGGCCCGCCGCATTGCGGGGCACCGGAAGGCCCAGATGCTGATAGGCCTGGGGGGTGACGCACCGCCCGCGGGGGGTGCGGGTGAGAAAACCCATCTGCATGAGATAGGGCTCATACACGTCCTCCAGTGTGACCGCCTCCTCATTGATGGTGGCGGCCAGCGTCTCCAGCCCCACCGGGCCGCCGCCGTAGTGCTGGATGATGCTCTGGAGCATCCGGCGGTCGATGGCGTCCAGCCCCAGATGGTCCACCTCCAGGGCGGTGAGGGCGGCGTCCGCCACCTTCCGGGTGATGACGCCCCCCGCCTTTACCTGGGCAAAGTCCCGCACCCGGCGGAGCATCCGGTTGGCTATGCGGGGGGTGCCCCGGCTGCGCCGGGCGATTTCCATGGCGCCGTCCTCCTCAATGGGCACTTCCAGAATGCCCGCGGACCGGGTGACAATGAGGGACAGCTCCTCCGGGGTGTAGAGTTCCAGGCGTAGCGTCACCCCAAAGCGGTCCCGCAGGGGGGCGGAGAGCTGCCCGGCCCGTGTAGTCGCCCCAATGAGGGTGAACTTGGGCAAATCCAGCCGGATGGAGTTGGCAGAAGGCCCCTTGCCAATGATGATGTCGATGGCGAAGTCCTCCATAGCGGGGTACAGAATTTCCTCCACCGAGCGGTTGAGGCGGTGGATTTCGTCTACAAACAGAATATCATTTTCCGCCAGATTGGTGAGAAGGGCCGCCAAATCCCCCGGCTTTTCAATGGCGGGGCCGGAGGTGATGCGGATATTGACTCCCATCTCATTGGCGATGATGTTGGAGAGGGTGGTCTTGCCCAGACCCGGAGGGCCGTGGAGCAGGACATGGTCCAGGGGCTCATTGCGCATTTTGGCCGCCTGGATGAACACCTCCAGATTTTCCTTGGCCTTTTTCTGGCCGATGTACTCCTGTAACGTCTTGGGCCGCAGGGAGCCCTCGTTCTCATCCTCCCGGGTGAGGGAGGTGGTCACCAGCGGCTCTTCCGTCTCAAAGCCCTCTTCTGAAAACGCAATACTCAAGGTTTCACTTCCTTACTCTGACACCCGACGAGCCGGTCAGCTCTTTACCATCTTTTTCAGGGCCTGCCGGATGATCTCCTCCAAGGTGAGGGCCTCCAGATCAATCCCCTTCAAGGCCACACCGATCTCCCCGGTGGAGTACCCCAGCACTGCCAGGGCGGCGGCGGCCTCGCTGCCCTTGTTTTCGGGAATCACCGTGACCCCGGTGCCGCCGTAGCTCTCCCCTCCGGGGCTGATCTGGCCCTTGGCCAGCTTGTCTTTCAGCTCCAGAATGATGCGCTGGGCAATTTTCTTGCCGATGCCCTGGGCCACCGTGAGGGCCTTTTCGTCCCCGGTGATGATGCTCATGGCCAGGGACTCCGGCGTGGCGGCAGAGAGAATGGACAGCGCCGCCTTGGGCCCCACCCCGGATACCCCGATGAGCAGCCGGAAGCAGTTGAGCTCATTTTCACTGGCAAAGCCGTAGAGCTCAAAGAGCTCCTCCCGCACATAGAGATGGGTATACAGCTTCCCCTTCTCCCCCGCTTTCAGATGGGAGAGGGTCTGGTTGGTGGTCCGGCAGGCATACCCCACCCCGCCGCAGTCGATGACGGCCAGATTGGGCTCCAGATGGGCCACCGTGCCGCTGACATAGTAAAACATGCAGAAACTCCTATCTTAACGCGCTTGCCGCACGGCATACCGGCCGCTGCCCGGCCGGGCGGAATCCAGGATGCTCAGGCGGGAGGTGACCGAGCGGGCGTGGCACAGGGCGATGGCCACTGCGTCCGCCGCGTCGTCCGGCTTGGGTACCGCCTTGAGGCGCAAGAGCCGCCGGGTCATCTCCATAACCTGGCGCTTCTCCGCCTTGCCATACCCCGCCACCGCCTGCTTGACCTGGCTGGGGGAGTATTCAAAGATGGGCACCCCCGCCCGCTCGGCACACAGGAGAATCACTCCCCGGGCCTGGGCGACGCCAATACCGGTAGTGACGTTGTTGTTAAAAAACAGCTCCTCCACCGCCATGGCGTCCGGGTGGAAACGCTCCAGCAGCTGCTCCAAGTCGTCGGCAATCTGTCTAAGGCGGGTGGGCAGCGGCTCCCCCGCCGGGGTGGTGACCGCCCCGCAGCACACCAGGCGGCTCTGTCCGCTCTGTGCCTCCAGCACACCAAAGCCCACAATGGCAAAGCCCGGGTCAATGCCCAGAATGGTCACACCCTTCCCCTCCCCCACAGACATAAAATTCATACATTCCGTTTCATTCTAGCATATCCACGCCCAAATGGAAAGAGCTTTTTGTGTCGGATGGAGGCAGTCTGCCCGGCCGGGCCGGGGAGCGTTTGTCCGTAAGCCGCCGCAACGGCGGGGGTTTTTGTGCTCGCCGCACGGGCCGCCTACTCGGCGGGAGCACCGCTTTC
>DXDX01000168.1 GCA_019115265.1 Candidatus Flavonifractor merdigallinarum
CTCTGCATCGTAGCAGGTGCAGGCCACGAACTGAATCGTGAGGCCCCAGAGAAACTGGCACCGCTGCTCCAGAAGTTCTGTGATCGGACACGGCTGTCTCCCTGAATCCCACGTATTTTTAAGCAACAGGAGGTTTTACCATGTTTCAAAACAAAGTTGCCGTGGTCACCGGCGGGGCCAAGGGGATTGGCAGGGCCATTGCAGAGGAATTTCAAAAGGCGGGCGCTCAGGTGTGTATCATCGACCTGCTTTCCAACGACTATTTTGTGGGTGATTTGGCCGACCAGGCGGTTCTGGAGGACTTTGCCCACAAGGTTATCACGGACTATGGCCATGTGGATTATCTCATCCACAACGCGCTGCCCCTGATGAAGGGCCTTGACACATGCACCTATGAGGAGTTCAACTATGCCCTGCGGGTGGGGGTCACCGCGCCTTTTTACCTCACCAAGCTGTTTGCGCCCCATTTTGCCCCCAGAGCGGCTATCGTGAATATCTCCTCCTCCCGGGACCGGATGAGCCAGCCCCAGACGGAGAGCTACACGGCGGCCAAGGGCGGCATCTCCGCCCTGACCCACGCCCTGGCGGTGAGCCTCAGCGGCAGGGTGCGGGTCAACGCCATCTCTCCCGGCTGGATTGACACCGATTATACTGTTTATGAGGGCCCGGACGCCATTCAACAGCCCGCCGGCCGGGTGGGCAACCCCATGGACATCGCCCACATGGTACTCTACCTCTGCTCCGACAGGGCGGGCTTTATCACCGGAGAAAATATCTGCATTGACGGCGGTATGACCCGCCAGATGATCTATCACAATGACTTTGGCTGGACTCTGCGGGGAAATGGGCCGGAATAAAAGCCGCTCTCCTCCCCTGCTCCCAGCACCACAGCATCCCTTGAAGCGCAGAAAAACGCCGGCTTCCAGCGCCGGCGTTTTTCTGATCCAAGCAGTCAATCCCAATGTCCGTAGTTGCCATATCCGCCCCGGCTGCTCTCCAGATTGGTCACGCTGCCAAAGGCGTTGACTTCTATCTCGTACCAAGTGTCCCCATTCATAATGTCAAAGCTGTATTCATTCCAAAGCCCCTCCTGTTCAAACTCCTGACCAACCACTTCTCCACCGCCCGCCGCGGCCAGCGCAATCTCACGGGCCTTTGCCACATCAACCTGCATCACCAGGGAGCCGATCAACACAGCCACCAGTACCACCACAACCGCGCCCCCGGCGATTACCAGAGTACGAGCTTTTCCGCTTAGATGTTTCATCATGGTATCATCCCTCCGTTTTCCCTTGTTGTGTATCCTTCTCGCTAAAATAACGCTTCAGGCGGCCCGTTTATCGCAAGCGCGGAGCAAAATTTCTCTGGAGCGTCTTTTGCCGCTGGGCGTGTCCACGAAATTTGGTCCATATTTCCTCTTGCACAAAAAGAACATCTGTTCTATTATTGGTACAGAGGGGGTGTTTCCATTGGGGCGGCATATCTTACACGTGGATCAAAACTCCTTTTATGCTTCCATTGAGATGCAGCGCCATCCAGAACTGCGGGACAAACCGCTCGCAGTCTGCGGAAGCCAGGAGGAGCGGCACGGCATTGTGCTGACTGCCAACTATATCGCCAAACCCTATGGCGTCAAAACGGGCATGGCCATCTGGCAGGCGCGGCAGCACTGTCCCCATCTGGTGACGCTGCCGCCGGATATGGCGGAGTATATCCGTTTCAGCAACATGGCCCGGGAGATTTATGAGGACTACACCGATCAGATTGAACCCTTCGGCCTGGATGAGAGCTGGCTGGACGTTACCGGCAGCGTAGGTCTGTATGGAAATCCCATGCACATCGCCCGGGAAATCAGCCGCCGCATCAAGTTTGAGCTGGGGATCACCGCCAGTATCGGGGTTTCCGACAACAAAATCACCGCCAAACTGGGCAGCGACTACCGGAAGCCGGACGCAATCACCCGCATTGAGCGGGATAATTACCGGGAGATCGTATATCCTCTACCCGTAGAAGATCTGCTCTATGTCGGCCCCACCACCAGCCGCAAGCTGAGAGCCGCCGGAATTCATACCATTGGCCGTCTGGCAGAGTGCCCCACCGAGACACTGGTGCGCAAGCTGGGAAAAATGGGCCGTGTGCTGCAAACCTTTGCCCTGGGCCTGGACCCGTCTCCCGTCCAAAAAACGGACCATATCCGCACCATCAAATCTGTGGGCAACAGCGCCACTCCGCCGCGCAATCTGGAAAACCAGGAGGATGTGAAGCTAATGCTTCTCCTGCTGGCGGAGAGCGTCTCCTCCCGTATGCGGGAGCTGGCCTCGAAATGTACGGTTGTCGAGCTCTATGTGCGGGATAGCACCCTGAATTCCATTTCCCGGCAGCAAAAGCTGGATGCCCCCACCTGCTCCAGCCACGAAATTGCCCAAGCCGCATATGGGCTGTTTGCGCTGAATTACCGCTGGCAGAACCCTATCCGCAGCATCGGGGTTCGGGGTTCGGGGCTGGTTGACGCATCGGCTGGCGTTCAGACCTCCCTCTACGACGACAATTCCAAGCGGGACAAGTGGGAGCGGATTGACGCGGCGGTAGACCGGCTGCGCCAGCGGTATGGGTATCACAGTGTGCGCCGGGCGCGGATGTACGCCGATCCCCTGCTGGGCGGCATCAACCCAAGAGACGACCATACCGTACACCCTGTGGGATACTTTGGAGGATAGCGATGGAAGAACGAGAAAAGCGATATGTCCCGGTTCTTGTCCGGTTTGAGGCGGATGGAAAACTGCGGCCCCTGGAAATCGAATTTGCGCCCGGACAGCGGTATCCCATCGACAAAATCCTCGATGTGCGCCGGGCGGCCTGTCAGAGTGTGGGCGGTGTCGGCGATCGCTATACTTGCCGCATCCAGGGACAAGAGTCTTATCTGTGGTTGGAAAAAGGCCGCTGGTTTGTGGCGGCCAAACGCGTATAGAAGCAAACAATGGGGGCTGGCAGAATGCTGCATTCTGCCAGCCCCCATTGTCCTTTATTGAAGCTCCTGCTCCAGTGCGTCAAATTCCGGCGTCGAGAAAAATTCACCCAGCGTCATATCCAGCCCATCACACAGCTTTTTGATGGTGACAATGGAGATGTCCTTCCGCTTTTCATCCAGCATGCTATACACGGTGGAGGGCGTTACTCCTGCTAAATTCGCCAATTCGTTGGGCTTGATCTGGCGTTGATTGCAGATTTCCAGAAAACGATGGACCACTGCCTGCTTTACTGCCATACCGCGCTCACCTCGGTACGATCGTATCTTTTTCTTCGCACACGCGTATACGCTGTTGCGTAACAAACAGCCAGATGGACACCCGTACCGGTATGGCACTGGAGGTGGACACCTGGGCAGCTCCTTATAGAGCTGCCCGGCCTTTCTCATTTTCCTTCGCTTACCGTAAGCGCGGCGGGATACATAGGAGCGTGAAATACCGCACTGCGCTGCAATCTCCCGCTGGGTCAGCGGCCGCTCACAGCTCAGGCCGTAGCGCAAGTCAATAACCATCGCCTCCCGCTCATCCAGACACTTTCCCACACACTGCCGCACCCGGGCACAGGAGTCTCTGGTGTCCAAATCCTCCAGCATGGTGTCGTCCACCCGGATGGTATCCAGAATGGAAAGCGAGCTCCCCTCCCCCTCCCCATCCAGAGAGTCCGAGAGCGACACCTCCCCCTGCAGCTTTCTCTGAGAGCGAAAATACATGAGGATCTCATTTTCAATACATCGGGAAGCATAGGTGGCCAGCCGCACCTTTTTATCGCATTTAAAGGTAGTAATCCCCTTAATCAACCCAATGGTCCCAATAGAAATCAAATCATCCTGGTCCCCGTTTGGGGTATAGTATTTTTTGACGATGTGTGCCACCAGGCGCAGGTTGTGTTCAATGAGCTTGTCTCGGGCCTCCGGGTCTCCCGCCGCCATCGCCTCCAGACACGCCTGTTCTTCCTCCGCCTTCAACGGCTTGGGAAAAGAGCCCTCACCGCCAGTCAGCCGAAGCGTGACAAAGAGACCGTTGAGCATCAGCAACATCCACACAGGTAACATCTCCCATTTCCTCCTTATCATACAATCTCAAAAGGCTTTATTTCCCATGTTATTCCGGCACAGCCCGTCCCTATGTGCCAAATTCCCCAGTTTGTCCACTCTGTTCGCACACAAAATTTTACGAAATTTCCCCCTCTGTTTTATTGGAAATGTACATTTTCGACAATCTCGCTCAGAAGGATTTACGAGTGGATGGATAACGTATATAATTTAAGCTAGGTAAAATTCGGTTTACAAACACACCTATGAGAACGAGAAAAACGGAGGAGGCTGTTTTGTGAGTGCAACCGATATAATCGCCATGTTTGGCGCGGTCGCGACATTTCTGTTTGGCATGTCCACCATGACAGACGGCCTGGAGAAGCTCTCCAGCGGCCGGTTAGAGAGCATCCTGGAGCGCCTGACCAGCAATGTATTCAAAGGCGTGCTGCTGGGCGCTCTGGTCACCGGCCTGATTCAGAGCTCCGCCGCCACAACGGTGATGTGTGTGGGCTTTGTCAACGCCGGCATCATGAAGCTGCGCCAGACCGTGGGCATCATTATGGGCGCCAACATCGGCACCACGGTCACCGCACAGCTGCTCAGTTTGGGGGATATTTCCTCAGACAACCTCCTGCTCTCTCTGCTCAAGCCCCAGGTGCTGGGACCCATTCTGGCCACGATTGGCATTATTTTCTATATGTTCATCACCGGCGGGCGGAAAAAGTGCGTGGGGCAGATTGTGCTGGGTCTCGGCCTCCTCTTTATCGGCATGAAAACGCTGGAATCCACCGTCGCCCCCTTGCAGGAACTGCCCCAGTTCCGGGAGATGTTTGTGGCCTTCTCCAATCCGTTCCTGGGCGTGCTGGTGGGCGCTCTGGTCACCGCGCTCATTCAGAGTTCTTCCGCCTCCATGGGTATTTTGCAGGCTATGAGTTCCACCGGCGTGGTCACCTTCCACATTGCAATTCCCCTGATTATGGGCCAGAACATTGGTACCTGTATCACTGCCCTGCTCTCCGGTATCGGCGCCAGCAAGAACGCCAAGCGCACCGCTTGTCTGCACCTGCTCTTCAATGTAATCGGCACCATTTTCTTCCTGCTCCTCCTCTACATTGGAAACGCCATCTTCCACTTCCCCTTCTGGTATGATGTCCTCAACCGCAGCAGCATTGCAAACCTCCATCTGGGCTTCAATGTCTGCTGTACCGTTCTGCTGCTCCCCTTCAACCGCCAGTTGGTCACGCTGGTGGAGCACATCATCCCCGGCGACGCGGACCAGCGGGAGGCCTCCGTTCTGGACGAGCGCTTCCTCTCCTCCCCCTCTCTGGCGCTGGAAAAGTGCCACGACGCGGTGGTGCAGATGGGCCATTTCGCCCAGGAGAACTACCGTCTGGCGGTGGAACTGCTGGACCACTACGACCCCAAAAAGCTGGAGCGCCTCAATGAGACAGAGACCGCGCTGGACAAGCTGGAAAATACATTGGATAACTATCTGGTCCGTCTGAGCGACCACTCCCTCAGCGCGGAGGACAGCGCCAAAGTCTCTGAGCTGCTCCACACCCTGTCCGACTTTGAGCGCATCGGCGACTACTCGGTAAACCTCTCGGAGGCCGCCACCATTGTCCATGACCGGGGTATGACCTTCTCCCCCGCCGCCAAGGCCGAGCTCAACGCCATGACCTCCGCGGTGGACGAGACCATTGACAAGGCCATCGACTGCTACACCCAGCGCTCCCGGGAGCTGGCCCTGGGGGTGGAGCCCATCGAAGAGGTGGTAGACCTCATGCGGGACGAACTGCGCAGCCGCCACATTGAGCGCCTCAAAAATGGCAAGTGCACCGTGGAACTGGGCACCCAATACCTGGAGCTGCTCATCAATCTGGAGCGCATCTCTGACCACTGCTCCAATATCGCGCTGTACATCGTGCGGGAGACTGCCGCCAAGGACTCCCTGATCCGCACCGACTCCCACGCCTACATGCACGCCCTGCACCATGGCGAGGACGCGGAGTTTGACGACATGTTCCAGTTCTACCGCAACAAATACTATGCCCCCATTGAGCAGCCGCTGGACTGAGCACTCCTCACCATCCGCTGCACCAGACAGAGCAACACCCCCGGCTTCCGCTGGAAGCCGGGGGTGTTGTTGTTTTCTTAAAAGGGCGGCGGGCCCTGTTCGATGGCGTCCCGCTCGAACTCCAGCTCGTCGGGTACCGGCTCCGATGCCGGCGGCGCTCCAACCGACATATCCTGCCGGTAGCGCATCTCCTGCCACTGGGCCTTGGTGATGAGGACCTGACGGGGCTTGGACCCCTCAAAGGGTCCCACAACTCCTTTCTCTTCCATCTGGTCCACCAGACGGGCGGCCCGGGCGTAGCCCAGCTTCAGCCGCCGCTGGAGCATGGACACGGAGGCCATACCAGTCTCCACCACCACCTCGATGGCGTTGGGCAGCAGCTCGTCGTAGTCGTTCCCGCCGTCCTCGCCAGTGGAATCGCCCCCGCCCTTGCCGCCCTTGTCCTTGGCGGCGGCATGCTGCTCAATCTCATGCAGCACCTCTTCGTCGTACTCCGCTGCACCGTTGCGCTTGACAAAATCCACCACGGCGGATACTTCGTCGTCCGAGATAAAGCAGCCCTGCACCCGCTGGGGCTTGCCGGAACCCAGGGGGAAATAGAGCATATCGCCCCGGCCCACCAGCTTTTCCGCGCCCACATTGTCCAGGATAATGCGGGAATCCAGGGAGGACTGCACCGCAAAGGCAATGCGGCTGGGGATATTGGCCTTCATGAGGCCGGTAATCACGTCGGCGGAGGGCCGCTGAGTGGCGATGATGAGGTGCATCCCGGCGGCACGACCCATCTGGGCCACCCGGCAGATGGACTCTTCCACCTCCTTGGCGGCCACCAGCATCAAATCAGCCAGCTCGTCAATGACCACCACAATGGACGGCATCTTGGTCATCCCCTCGGTGCGCCCGGCCAAGTTGTTATACGCCTTTAAATCCCGGACGTTGACCTCGGCAAAGGTGCGGTAGCGCTTCATCATCTCCGTGACCGCCCACTGGAGGGCGCCAGCGGCCTTTTTGGGGTCGGTGACCACCGGAATCAGCAGGTGGGGAATGCCGTTGTAAATCCCCAGTTCCACCATTTTGGGGTCCACCATGATGAGGCGGACCTCCTCGGGGGAGGATTTATAGAGGAGGGAGATAATGAGAGAGTTGGTACACACCGACTTACCGGAGCCGGTGGTACCGGCGATGAGCAGGTGGGGAAGCTTACTGATGTCGCACACCACACAGTGGTTGGTGATGTCCTTGCCCACCGCAAAGGAAACCTTGGAGGGACTCTCCCGGAACTCTTTGGAGTCGATGACATCCCGGATACCCACCGGCGTAACCAGTTTATTGGGCACCTCAATGCCCACCATGGAAATTTTGTCTGGAATGGGGGCGATACGCACTCCGGTGGCCCCCAGCGCCAGGGCAATGTCGTCCATCAGGTTGGTGAGCTTATTCATGCGCACGCCCTGAGCCAGCTCCAGCTCGTAGCGGGTCACCGACGGGCCGCGCACAATGTCCACAATATTGGCGTCAATATTAAAGGAGTGGATGGCGTCGGCCAGACGGATTTGATTGGTCTGGAGCTCTCCGGCCATGTCGGTGGCCGAAACCGCGCTGCTCTGGTGCAGAAGATCCACCGGCGGATACTGGTACGCCTCCCCCTCTCCCCCGTCCAGACCATGCTGGAGATCCTGGTGCAGCTGGGCCACCATCTGTTCCGGCTTTGTCTCCTGGGGTTTCGGCGGCTCCGGGCGGGAGACCGCCGGCTCCCGCACAATCTCGGGGATGACCGTCTCAGGGGCGGGCTCCCGCACAATCTGCATTCCCTCCGGGACCGGGCGCTCCTTCCCTTTCAAAAGTCGCTGGAACGGGAGGTCCAGCTCCGCCTCCGGGGGGACCTCCTCCGGTTCATCCAGCGGCAGGGCGCTGTTTTCCAGCGGCGTCCCCTCCTCTTGCGGCAGGTCCTCCGCTCCATCGTCCGGCAGCGTCACCGGCTCCGGCTTGGGAATGCGGGGTACATGGGACTCCGGCGGCAAGAGGGTGGCCTGCGTATCAGGCTGGACCTCCACAGAGACGGTGGGTGTGGCAGCTTCCTCAGAGACGGTGGGTGAGGCAGCTTCCTCAGAGACGGTGGGTGAGGCAGCTTCTGCGGCCCCGACCCCCGCCAGCACCTGGTCTGGGGCGGGTACGCCGGACTTGCGGTTGAAAAAGCTCCCCTTCTTCTGGAACAGCCCGCTGAACTGGTTCTCCTTGGGAGGTGGAGGCGGCACATCGGGCCCATCGTCCACTGGAATGTCGATGGCGCTGCGCCGTCCCGCCGCGGCGCGGGCGGGAGCGGTGGAAGGACGCGCCGCAGCAGGGGGTGCGCTCTTCTGGGCGCGCTTGGGCCGCTCAGGAATCTCCTCCTCTTCATACTCGGGGCGGCTGCGCAGATAGTCGATGATGTCCACCAGCGTGATATTCAGCGCTCCCATCAGGAGCAGCGCTGTGGTAAGTACAAAGAGAATTCCCGCGCCAATCTTGCTGAAAATGGCGGAAAAGGCCATGGCGGCCAGCCCGCTCAGCGCGCCGCCGCTGTGCAGCGCCTCCCCCTGGGTCCAGAGGGTCTGGAGGAGCTTGCCATCCCAGGCTGGCCAGTCCTTGACCAACAGCAGGTGGAACAGGGCCCCAAGTACAACCGGCAGCAGAAGCGTACACCACAGCCGGGTGCGTACCGGGCGGCCCCGGTGGAAGGTGAGAATGGCGCTGGCCCCCAGCAGCGCGGGCGGCAGCAGGTAGAACCCGTACCCAATCAGCCCCCGCACCAGGCCGCAGAAGAAGTCAATGAACAGCGCCTGAACGCGGAAATACCCCAGCGCCGCAAAAATCGCCAGCAGCAGGCAGATCAGCGCCCCAACGCCCCGCCGGATGGGCTTTGGCGGGGGTGGCGCGCTTTTTTTCCGGGTGCCGGAGGAGGTACTTCGTGTACCGCTCCGCCCGCCGCTTCGCCCGCTGCTCCGCTTGGCCGTGGAGGCAACCCGTTTTCCGCCGGCGGTTTTCTTTCGTGCTGTGGACATGCAGTTCATCCTTTCTGAAGAAGTGAGGCGTGGACCAGCCACGCCTCCTCTTCCTCGTTTCTATGTATTACTGATTGAAGATGGGCACTACCAGGCCGGCAATGAGGGACCCCAGGCCCACCACCCAGCAGTAGTAAGAGAACATCCCGAACTTGCCCTTGTCGGAGAGGAGATTCACCAGGCGGATGGCAAAGTAGCCCACCACCCCGGAGACTACCACGCCCACCGCATATTTGGGGATAAGCGCGGGGTCGATGGTGCCGCCCAGGGCGTCAGCCAGCTCCAGAATGGTGGCGCCCAGTACGGCAGGAAGGGACATAAGGAAGGAAAAGCGCACCGCGAATTTCCGGTCAAACCCCCGCAGCATCCCCGCCGAGATGGTAATACCCGAGCGTGAGATACCGGGGATGGTGCCGATGGCCTGGGCCACGCCTACCAGAAACGCATCCAGCACGGTGGCGTTTTTGGCGTTCTTCCGGCCCTTGGCCAGCCGGTCGCAGAAAAAGAGCAGGCAACCGGTGACCAGCAGTGCGAAAGACACCGCAATGTTGTTGTAAAACGCCTTCTCCATCAGACCTTTGACGGGCAGAATGAGGAAGAGCGGCACTGTGGCCACCACAATGAGCATCACCAGGCGGCGGGCCGGGGGTGGAGCGCTCTGTCCCTTCTCTGGCCGCGCCAGGGATTTGATGCCCCGGAAGAACTCCAGCACCATGTCCACCAGGTCCTTCCAGTAGTAGACGCACACCGCCACCAGGGTGCCGAAGTGAAGAAGTACGCTGAAGAGCATGTGCCCTTCCTCATAGTTCTCCATGTGGAAGAAGGTCTGGAAGAGCAGCAGATGTCCTGAGCTGGAGATGGGCAGAAATTCCGCAATCCCCTGAACCAGGCCTAAGAAAATCGCCTGTAAGTAACTCAATTGGATCCCCTCCGTTTGTCAATGGATGGCTCCGCCAAAACGGAGCGGTCTGTATCTCTAGTATAATAGCATACCCGCTCCTATATTTCCATGTTTTTTCGTCTGTTCCTGTCAAATCGTCTCCACCGCCCCAGAGGAGGCGGTAGCGCCGGCGTCAGAGTGACGCCGGCGCTTGGTTGCATCGGTTCTGATTACGGCTGGACAAAGATCTGGAGGGTGGCGGTCAGCGCCCGGCCGGGGCTGGCCACGGTGGAGCCATTGTAGTACATGGCGGTAGAGGCGCCGCCGTCCAGATTCACCGCGTCCACACAGCCCAGTGCCAGCATGGCCTGCTTGAGCTGGGCGATGGTGGCCGCGCCGGTCTGCACCAGAAGGAGCTTCCCGTCGGCGGTGCTGCCGATGGCGGTGCGGGGGGTGGAGGCGGTGGTGAACCGGGCCTCAGTAAAACCGGCGTCGGTGCTGTTGTCAATGGCGCCGTCCTTCACCAGGCGGGGCGCGCCGGACACCATGGTGGTCACGCCGTCCAGAGAGAAGCCTTCCGGGTCCTCCTTATAGAGGTAGGGCTCCAGCACCACCTTGCGGCCCATCTCCGGCACCCGGTAGTAGCTGGTCTGGGTGACTTCCTGGCTGGAGTAGAGCACATAGCCGTTGCTGGGGATGGTGACCGTCTCACCCTTGGCCACGGTGCGATAGCCGGTGGTAACCCCGTTCTGCACGGTGAGCACCGCGCCGGGGTAGGTCACCGGGAAGGACGCACCCCGGGCGGGGGTGTAGAGAACCGCCTGATTATTAAACTGCTTGAGGACATTCACCTCAAAGGCGGCCCACTGCTGGGCGGTGCCGTCGTCCGCCGTCTTGACGCGCACAAAAATTGCCGGACGGCCCCAGCGGACCTCGCCGCTGCTGGTGATGCCCACGGAGGTGATGCCACTGCTGGCATAGAGGAACTGGCCATTGATCATCAGGTGTCCGATGGGGTCCTTGATGCTCTCATAGGCCTCAAAAAAGTTGGCGTTGATGACCGCCTTGGCGCCAGAGGACACAATAGAGGAGAAGCTGGCGGTCTGGTTCAGCTTGCCGCCGGGCAGCGCCGCCCGGATCGTTACGCGGGGATCGGCGGGATTGACGGTAATCACCCGCAGGGTAAGGCCCGCCGCGGTTTTGGTCTCATAAGTGGTGGCCTCCCCCTTGGGGGTAGTGGCCTCCACCAGCTGTGTAACCTGACTCAGGCTGGAGAGGTCGGCGGGCAGATCGCCGTTGGCTACCACCACCACCCGGTGCTGGGACTCATACCCCACCTGGAGGCCCAGCTCTTCTGTGACAAAGCGCACCGGCACAAAAGTGCGGTTATTCTTGGCCCGGGCGGGCACATCCAACGTGACAGTCTCGCCGTTCACCTTCGCTTCCGTGCTGTCCAGGGTCAAATCCACGTTGTCGCCGTTCAGGATGCAGCGGATTTCGCCGGTGGCGGCCAGCCACTCCACCGTGCCGCCGAAGGCCTCCAGAATGCGGCGGATGGGCACCAGAGTGCGCCCGCTCTCCGCCATGGGGCTGACGGACTTGCTCTCCGGGTCCACCTGGGTCAGCTCACTGCCGATGATGCAGGTGGGACTGCCAATGCGCATGGCCAAAATCAAGCTGGGGCTTTGGGCGTGGACGGTTCCAGTCAGTCCCGCACCCAGGGCGGCGCACAACACCAGCGCCGCTGCGCGTTTGAATGAGAACATACCTACCACTCTCCTCTGTTTCCTTCTGTCAGCCCCGTTTTCCGGGGCGGGCATTCTTCTTTGGCTTGGGCTTGGCCCAGCCCGCCTTGCGGCGCTTGGGGGTGTCGTTGTGCTCCCCCCGCAGCCCCGCCTGTTTCAGCTTGGGCTTGCCGCCGCTCTTCTTCCCTTCCTTCCGGGTATTTGGCGTATGGGCTGGCGTACCGGGAGCGGGCCGGAGCAGGCACTCTTTCCCGTAGCCAATCAAATCCTCCCGTCCCGCACGGCGCAGGGCCTCCAGCACCAGTGGGCGCTTGTCCGGGCGCTTCCACTGCATGAGAGCCCGCTGCATCGCCTTGTCGTGGGGATCGGTGGGGACGTACACCGGCTCCATCGTGCGGGGGTCCAGTCCGGTGTAGTACATACAGGTGGACAGGGTGCCCGGTGTGGGGTAGAAGTCCTGCACCTGTTCCGGCTGCCGGCCGGTCTTGTTGAGCCATTCGGCCAGCTTCACCGCGTCCTGCAAGGTACAGCCCGGGTGGGAGGACATGAGGTAGGGCACCACATACTGCTCCTTGCCGTACTTCTGGTTGAGCCGGTCGTACTTCTGCTTAAACTTCTCATACACCTGGATATGGGGCTTGCCCATATAGTCCAGCACCCCGTTGACACAGTGCTCCGGGGCCACTTTCAGCTGGCCGGAGACGTGGTACTTCACCAGCTCCGCGAAAAACTCCCCATTTTTGTCCTCCAGCATGTAGTCAAAGCGGATGCCCGAGCGGATGAAGATTTTCTTGATGCCCGGAATGGCCCGTAGCTCCCGCAGGAGCTTGAGATAATCGCTGTGGTCCGCATCCAGATTGGGACAGGGGGTGGGGGCCAGACAGGCCCGGTTTTTGCACAGACCGTGCTGGAGCTGCTTGGCGCAGGAGGGGTGGCGGAAGTTGGCGGTGGGGCCGCCCACATCGTGGATGTAGCCCTTGAAACCGGGGTGGTGGGTGAGCAGCTCCACCTCCCGGATGACGCTCTCATGGCTGCGGGAGGTGATCATCCGCCCCTGGTGGAAAGCCAGAGAACAGAAATTGCACGCCCCGAAGCACCCCCGGTTGTGGGCCACCGAGAAGCGCACCTCCTCAATGGCGGGCACACCCCCCATGGAATCGTACATGGGGTGGGGCTCCCGCACATAGGGCAGCTCCGCCACCGCGTCCAGCTCCGCCGTGTTCAGCGGCATGGCAGGCGGGTTGGCGATGACATAGTGGTCCCCGTGGCGCTGGACAATGGCCCGGCCCCGGATAGGGTCGTGCTCGTCGTACTCCACCTGATTGGCCTTGGCATAGGCCCGCTTGTCCCGGAACACCTCCTCATAGGAGGCCACCTCCACCTTGGGATAGACGCACTCCTCCGGCGATTTGGCCAGGAAGCAGGTGCCCTTCACATCGGTGATGGAGGAGACAGGCTCCTTTTTGGCCAGCCGCCGGGCAATCTCCCGGGTGGCCCGCTCGCCCATGCCGTAGGTCAGCAAGTCGGCCTGGCTGTCTACCAGGATGGATCGGCGGACCTTGTCGTCCCAGTAGTCGTAGTGGGCATAGCGGCGCAGAGAGGCCTCCAGCCCGCCGATGATGAGGGGGATATCCCCAAACGCCTCTCGCACCCGGTTGGAGTAGACAATGGTCGCCCGGTCGGGGCGCAGCCCCGCCCTGTTTCCCGGGGAATAGGCGTCGTCGTGGCGGCACTTTTTGGCGGCGGTATAGTGGGCCACCATGGAGTCGATGTTGCCCGCCGAGAGCATCACCCCCAGGCGGGGCCGCCCCATGGCGGCAAAGGCGTCGGCGCTGTGCCAGTCGGGCTGGGCCAGCACCGCTACCCGGTACCCCTCCGCCTCCAGCACACGGGAAATGATGGCCGGGCCGAAGGTGGGGTGGTCCACATAGGCGTCGCCGGTGATGATGAGAAAATCATACCAGTACCAGCCCCGTTCCACCATCTCCTCTTTTGATACAGGTAAAAACGGATTCATAACAACCTCAAGTCAGGGCTATCCGATCCACCGCACGGGTGTGATAGCCGATGTATTTTTCCAGCTGGTCCAGTCTTCCCCGGTGTCCGGGCCGCTGGCCGATGGGGTGAAACCCGTGGCGGGCGTAGAAGCGCTGGGCCTTCTCATTTTCCGGCGCGCACAGCAGGCGCACCCACTCCCGCCCCAGCGGACGCAGGGTGGACACCGCCTGTCCCAGCAGCTGAGGGGCCAGACCCTTTCCCCGGTACTCGGGGGCCAGGGCCAGAAAGCGGATATGGCCCGCTCTCTCCCCCTCGTCCTGCTCCAAGTCCAGCTCCACCACGCCGGCAGGAATCTCCCCCAGCATGGACACACTCACCGCCCGCCGGTTATGGCGGCCCCGCGCCAGTGCGGCGTCAAAAAAGGCGTTGGCATCATATTCCGGCTCATGGCCGTACAGGCCCTGCCAGGTCTCCCGGTGGAGGCCGGTATAAAAGCTCCGCTCCCCCTCTTCCAGGGGGCGAAACCAGAAATTGGCGTCGGCGGGGGAAGTGCCGCCCTGCCGCCACCACTGCTGTTTGGCCAGGGTGGAGAGCTTCTCCGGCAAATGGGAGTTGTCGTTGCGGAATACTACTTCCATCTGCTCCCCCGACACCCGCAGGCACATGACGCCGGTGTTGTCACAGTGTCCCAGAGTTTTCATCTCCGGTATGGGCACCCCCAGCACCTCCGCCTGGAGACAGCGGATGATGTCCCCGTGGCACACTACCGCCACCGTCTGTTCCGGGTGGTGAGACGCGATGTCCAGCACCGCCCGCCGGATACGAGCTCCGGCCTCCTGCCGGGACTCGCCCCCCTGGTTCTTCCAGTTGGGGTCGCAGCCGCTGTACCGGGCGTAGTTCTGAGCGTCAAAGCGAGCTGCCTCCCCCCAGGTGCGATCCTCCCAGACGCCCATGGAGATCTCCCGCAAATCGCTCCGGGTGTGGAGCTCCAGATGGTGGGAGGGATAGATGGCCTGGGCGGTGGTCATGGTGCGGAACAAGTCGCTGGAATACACCGCGTCAATGGGCACATCCCGGAAGCGCTGGGCCAGGGCGGCAATCTGCCGGTAGCCCTGCTCGGTAATGAGGGAGTTATACCAGCCGTGGATGCGGCGGTAGAGGTTGCCCTCAGCCTCGGCGTGGCGGATGATGTACAGTGTGGTCATGCTTCTCTTCTCTCTTTTCCGATGATTCAGGCCAGGTAGGGGAACAGGGACTCCCGCAGCGCCTCGCTGTGCGCGTCCGCGGCGTTTTTGCTGTCCCCCGATTTGCCAAAGATGCCAGTGCCCCCGCTGACACTCCAAAAGACGCTGGTGCCCTCCGCCTGGGCCTCCAGCACCACGGTCATGGTCAGACGGCTTCCAATGCGCAGATAGTACTTCTCAAAAATCAGCACCATTCCCAGCAGCGTCTCCCCCTGGCGCAGGGCGTGACAGTCCACCTGACGGCTGGACAGCCCGCTGTGCTCCACCAGTCTGGACACCACGCGGGCCGCCTCCGCCACGGGAAGCCCCAAAACATAGGTACTGCGCTCCATTTGGGTGGTTACCACGGACGGACACCTCCGGTGAGCTGGGACACCGCGGAGAGGCCCTGCTGGGCGGCAAGCTGCTCCAGCTCGTCCCGCACCTTCAAGGGGGCGTAGGGGTCGGCAAAGAGGGCGGTGCCCACCGCCACCGCGGAGGCCCCGGCCAGCATCATCTGAGCCGCGTCTGTGCCCTTGGCGATACCGCCCATCCCCAAAATGGGGAGCTTGACCGCATTGGCCACCTCCCACACCATCCGCACCGCCACCGGCAGCACGGCGGGACCGGAGAGGCCGCCGGTGTTCATCTTTAGAATGGGGCGGCGGGTGTTCACATCAATGCGCATCCCCCGCAGGGTGTTGATGAGGGACAGGGCGTCCGCCCCCGCACCCTCCACCGCCTTGGCAATCTCGGTAATATCGGTGACATTGGGGGAAAGCTTCACCATCACCGGGACCTTGCCCGCGTGGGCTTTGGCCACCTCGGTCACTTCGGCGGCCAGCTCCGGCTTGGTGCCATAGGCCAGTCCCCCCGCCTTCACATTGGGGCAGGAGATGTTGACCTCAATCATATCCACCCCCGCCTCAGCCAGCTTCTCACACATGATGCCGTACTCCTCCGGGCTGTTGCCGGAGATATTGGCGATGACCTTCACATCATACTGACGCAAAAAGGGCAGCTCATGTTCCACAAAGGCGTCCACACCGGGGTTCTGGAGGCCCACCGAGTTCAAAATGCCCATGGGGGTCTCCGCAATGCGGGGGCCGGGGTTGCCCTCCCGACGGTGGAGGGTAAGGCCCTTGGCGCAGATGCCGCCCAGCTGGGAGAGGTCGTAAAACTGCCCGTACTCCCGGCCAAAGCCGAAGGTGCCCGAGGCCACCACCACCGGATTTTTCATGGTCATCCCCGCCAGGGTGACGCTCAGATCCACCGGGGGCAGGTGTTCCTCCGGCGCGGCGGGCCGGACCGAGGATTTCGGCTCGGGCTTGGGCGCCTCTTTCTGCTCCAACGGACGGAGAATCAGCCACTTACGCATCCCAGTCCACCTCCTTGGCATCAAATACCGGGCCATCCTTACAGGCGTGCTTGCGAGTGCCGTCCTTCATGTCGCACACGCACACCAGGCAGGCCCCCACGCCGCAGCCCATCCGCTCCTCCATGGAGACCTGACAGGGTACGCCGAACTCCGCCGCCACCTTGGCCACATTTTTCAGCATGGGCTTGGGACCGCAGGCCAGCACGGCGTCATAGTTCTTGTCCTCAGACAGCTCCTGGCGCACCAGAGCGTCCACAAAACCGTGGTAGCCCATGGAGCCGTCATCGGTTGCAACCAGCACCTTGTCGCACTCCTCCTCCAGAAGGTCCAGCAAAATGGCCTTGTCCTTGGAGCGGAAACCCACAATGGCGGTGGACTTGCCAGCTGTGTACTGGGCGCAGCCCCGGAGCGGGGGCACACCGATGCCGCCGCCCACCAGCAGATAGCGGCCCTCGGGCTTGACGGTAAACCCGTTGCCCAGCAGCCCCAGTACATCCAGGGTCTCCCCCTCCTGCCGCTGGGCCAGCCACTCCGTCCCCTCGCCCCGGCTCTCAAAGACGATGGCCAGCAGATCCTCCGGCTCGTCCTCCTGACAGGAGCACACCGAGATGGGACGGCGGAGCAGCAGACCGTCGCCGCACTTCACATGGACAAACTGGCCGGGGGCTCGGAAGGAGGTGCGGACCATGTCGCCCACCTCCAGCACCAGATACACCGCGTCGTGGTTCAGCCACGTCTTGGAGACAATCTTACACTTGCGTTCCACTTTCATTGGTATCACGCCCTTATTTCTTGTTATAGAAGGCTCAATCTTCGGTGGGAAAGAGGGCCAGAACCTGGCCGCAGGGGGCGCAGTACCACCCCTGCGCAACTGTGGCGCTCTCCATTCCATCCACTGTGACCAGACGCTTGCCCCCCGGCGCACAGAAGGCCCCGAAAGCCGCTCTTCTCCAGTTTGGCCTGGGGATACCAGGTCAGGGTGGTCCGGGCGCTCATCAGCCCGCCGATATTCAGCGCCTTTACTCCGCCCGGCTCCATAGCTGCGCCGCAGATGGGACAGTTCACAAGCCCCCCTCCTTCCTCCGAACGGACCGCTTACAGGAAGCGGCAGATGTCGTCCCGCATGGCGATGGCGGCATTGCGGGCGGCCTCCTGGTAGTCCGCGCCGTCCTTGCCGGTCTTTTGCCAGGCGCAGATGATGCCTCGGGAGGAGTTGACAATGGCCCCCTTGCCGCCCTGGTGGAAGGCGTGGCGCACATCCTCAGCAGTGCCGCCTTGGGCGCCGTATCCGGGCACCAGCAGGAAGGTGTGGGGCATCTTGGCCCGGATTTCCTCCAACTCCTTGGGGTGGGTGGCGCCGGTCACCGCGCCCACACGGGTATAGCCGTACTTGCCCTTGGTATCAGCCCCCCACTTCTCAATGAGGTCGGCCATCAGGCCATAGACGGTGCTGCCCTCCCCGGCGGGGACATTTTGCAGCTCCCCGGAGCCGGGATTGGAGGTCTTGACCAGCACAAAGCAGGTCTTGTCCTCCGCCACGCAGGTCTTGAGGAAGGGGTTGACGCTGTCGGAGCCCATGTAGCCGTTGAGGGTCACACAGTCGGCGTCAAAGACCTTGTAGGAGTTGCCCTCCACCGCAGTGGAGCCCAGCCAGCCGTCGGCGTAGGCGGAGGCGGTGGAGCCGATGTCCCCCCGCTTGATGTCCGCGATGACATAGAGGCCCTTTTCCTTGGCATACCGGATGGTGCGCTCCATGACCTCCATCCCCCGCCAGCCCAGGCGCTCATAGTAGGCGCTCTGGGGCTTGACGGCGGGCACGATGTCGCACAGGGCGTCAATGAGCCCCTTATTGAAGGCGAAAATCGCCTCGGCGGCCCCCTGGAGGGTCTCGCTGTACTGGGCATAGGCCTCTTTCCGCAGGTGGGGGGGTACATACTCCGGCTTGGGGTCCAGCCCCGCCACGGTGGGATTCTTTACCGCCAGAATCTTCTCTTGCAGTACATCAAACGACATATGGATAACCTTCCTTTTCTCTATTCTCTGAAATATGAACTGTAACTCAGGACCGGTCCTGATAGACGATGCGCCCGTCCACGATGGTGTACTTCACCCGGCCTTTCAGCTTCATACCGGCAAAGGGGGTGTTGCGGCCCTTGGAGGCAAACTCCTCGGGGTCCACTGTCCACTCCTCATCGGGGTCAAAGATGACCATATCCGCCTCGCCGCCAATGGCCAGACGGCCCTTGTTGATGCGCAGGATGCAGGCCGGATTGAGGGTCATTTTCCGCAGAATGTCGGAGAGCTGCATCTGCTTGGTGTGGTAGAGGTAGGTGAGGGTGACGCCCAGAGCGGTCTCCAGCCCCACCATGCCGCTGGGGGCCTCGGTGAGAGGCTTGGCCTTCTCCTCGGCGGAGTGGGGGGCGTGGTCGGTAGCGATGGCGTCAATGGTGCCGTCTTTCAGGCCCTCAATAATGGCCTCCACGTCCTTTTTAGTGCGCAGTGGGGGATTAACCCGGGCCATGGTCCCCTTCTCCGGCACCAAATCCTCGGTGAGGGAGAAATACTGGGGGCAGGTCTCACAGGTGATGTGGACGCCCTTCTTTTTGTATCGCCGCACCAGCGCCACCGCCTTGGCGGTGGAGATGTGGCAGATGTGGACGGCGGCCCCCGTCTCCTCCGCCAGCATGGCATCCCGGGCCACCATAATTTCCTCCGCGATGGCGGGCCGCCCGGGCAGGCGGAGCTGCCGGGAGACCCGGCCCTCGTTCACCGCGTAGTTTTTCACCATGTCCGCGTCCTCACAGTGGGAGAGGACCGTCAAATCTTGCCGGTGCCCCAAAATGAGGGCGTCCCGCATGAGGTTGGCGTTCTGAACCGGCATGCCGTCGTCGGAGAGGGCCACCACTCCGGCCTGCTTCAGGGCCTCAAAGTCGGTCAGCTCCTCTCCCCGCTCGCCTGCGCTCACCGCGCCAATGGGCCACACATGGACCCCGCAGGCCCCAGCGGCCTTGTTTTTCACATAGGCCACCTGCTCCGGGCAGTCCACCGCCGGGCGGGTGTTGGGCATACAGGCGATGGAGGTAAAGCCCCCTCTGGCCGCCGCCATGGTTCCGGTCTCAATGGTCTCCTTATACTCCTGACCCGGGTCCCGCAGGTGGACGTGCATGTCCACCAGACCGGCGCACACCACCAGCCCCTCGGCGTTCAGCACCTGAGCCTCCTCGTCCTGTAAGTTGCTGCCCAGGACCGCCACCCGGCCGTCCTCCACCAGAATGTCCATCACGCCGCCAATGCCGCTGACCGGGTCAATCAATCTCCCCTGCTGAATCAGCAGTTTCACGGAATCACTCCTTTCACAGTTGCTATTTATTCCAAATCATACCAGTTTTTGTTCATAGAAAAAGGGACCGGCCGATGCTCCGCCCCCCTTGTCCCGGATGGCGGCCATCTTCCGCCAAGCGGGCGGCCCCTTGTTTCCGGTTGTATTGTGAATGTCTGTCGAACAAGCCGCAATGCGGTTGATTCAGCCCACATCATTATAGCTTGAATCTCAGTTTTTAGCAACGCATTTTTCTGTCATTCCGGGAAGAATAAGAACAGTTCTCAGAAAGGAGGCATTTCTCAATGAATCAGCATCCCTTTTTGGGTGGTATGGGCCTTGGGATGATGGCGGGGGTCATGGTTACCTCTGTCGCCATGTCCAACCGCCGTCAGCTCAAGCGCAAGGCCAAACGGGCAGCCCGCACCATGAGCGGCTTTGCCAGTGATTTGACAGATAGTATGGGCTTCTGAGTCCGGGCGGCGGGGGTATCCTCTCCCCTGCCGCTGTCCCAGAGAAAAGAAAAGGGCCGGGCCCCACCATTGGGGTCCGGCTTGATACTTGCCTGCCTAGAGCAGTTGGTGATCAATTAGGCAAAGAACGCATGGGCGCCGATGGTAGCTACACAAGTGCAGTTCCGGCTGGCCCAGCTGTTGGGAGAGACGGAGGGGTTGACAAAGTAGAGGCTGTTCCCCGCCGTGTTGGCCCCGTCCAGACACAGCTTGGCGGCAATAACGCTCTCCGTGTTGGGAGTGCGGTTCAGACTGCCGCTCTGAGCCGGTGTAAACTGACCGGGCTGGAAGATCACACCGGTGATGGTGTTGGGGAAACGGGAGTCGGCCACCCGGTTGAGGATGACGTTGCCCACCGCAATCTTCCCCTCCAGGGGCTGGTTGCCGCTCTCCGCGTAGATGATGCGGGAGAGCCAGTAGACCGAGTCACTATAGTAATAGGAATCGCCCGAGGCGAGGGGAGTCCCGGAGGACTGGAATACCGCACACTCACGGACACCGTCCCAGCCCACAATGGCGCCCAGCGCCTTGGCCAGCACCTGAGCGGGCAGCAGGACGCTCTCGCTCACCAGCTGCACCCCGTTGGGCACATAGAGATAGCGGCCGTTGACCACAATATACTTGGCTCCCACCTGAACGCACATAGTCAGACCATTGGCCCGGACGACCGACTGACCATTCTCCCAAGAGATCGTGGCGTCGGGAAACATCGCGGACACCACAGGCCAGTAGGACACATAGGTATTCTGATTGATCACCTTTGTCACGGTGGTGGTGGTCAGCTCCTGGCCATTCACCACAATGTTGTGACTGCTCTCGGCGGCGGCTGCGTGGACGCTCATAGTCACGAAAAGGACCAGTGCCGTCATCAGGCAGGACACGCGCTTCTGCATATGAGGATACCTCCTGTTACGATTCTGTTCTCAATCTGTTACTTTATTTTCATCAGATTGTAACCGTATTGTAACTTATTTGGAGACGGATTGCAAGCACTTTTTTTGTCGGTGTCCGCAAACCGTTGCGCTGCAAGGAGTTTATTTTTCCTCTCTTGGTATCTTCCGCATGGTTAATATCCCTGATTCTTCCAGTTCGGTAACAATTCGTAACACGTTGTAACCACCGTTCAGATGCTCTTTTGGGGGCGCTCAAAAAAAATCGGGAAATTTGAAAAATACCCCTTGACGAATTCGAAAAACCTGCTATAATAACACCTGTTGCTGAGAGCAAACGAGTCGACCGCACGGAGAGATGGCTGAGCTGGTCGAAGGCGCACGATTGGAAATCGTGTAGGCGTTAATAGCGTC
>DXDX01000169.1 GCA_019115265.1 Candidatus Flavonifractor merdigallinarum
ATAGGCCCAAATATTCTCTCGTTCAGCAGAAACGCCTCAAAACACAATCTATCAGGGGCTCTTCCGCAGAACAGGTTATATTATACCATACTTTTTCAAAAAGTAAAGACCCAATTTGCAATCTGTTGAAAAGTGTCCTCTCTGCTGCACAAAGCCCTGGGCAATCGAGCACTAGGTATTTACAAAAGCCCTTAACTATGTGTATGATATCAAAAAATAAGGGGGGATTTTTGATGTATTTGATAGATGAGGGCGCCGTAGCCATTCTAAAGCAGCTGGAAGAAGCCGGTTTTGAGGCCTATCTGGTGGGCGGCTGTGTGCGGGATTTTCTCCGGGGCACCCAGCCCCACGACTGGGACATCACCTCCTCCGCCCGGCCGGAGGAGGTCCAGGCGGTCTTTTCCCAAAACCCCGTTCTCACGACTGGACTGCGCCACGGCACGGTCACGGTTCTCCTGGAGAACACCCCCTATGAGGTGACCACCTACCGCGTGGACGGCACCTACTCCGACGGACGGCGGCCAGACTCTGTGGTCTTTGTGGACGCGCTGGAGTCCGATCTGGCCCGGCGGGATTTTACCATCAACGCTATGGCGATGGATAAACAGGGAACACTTCGGGACCCATTTGGGGGACAAAATGACCTAAATGCCCAGCTGGTGCGCTGTGTGGGCGAGCCAGAGCGGCGCTTTCAGGAGGACGGGTTGCGAGTCATGCGGGCGCTGCGCTTTGCCGCCTGTCTCGACTTTTCCATTCAGGAGAAAACCATAGAGGCCATCCACCGCTGCCGCTCCAATCTCTCCCATGTGGCGGGAGAGCGGATTCAGGCGGAGCTGTTTCGCCTGCTCACCGGACCGGGGGCAGGCCGGGTTTTGCGGGCTTTTCCCGATGTGCTGGCGGTCTTTTGGCCGGAACTGGAGCCCATGCCGCACTTTGACCAGCGCAACCCCTGGCACTGCTGGGATTTGTGGGAACACACCGTGCGGGCGGTGGAGGCCGCCCCGCCGGAACTTACCCTGCGTCTGGCGGCCCTTCTCCACGATGTGGGCAAGCCTACATGCTTCACCGTGGATGACGCCGGGGTGGGGCACTTCTACGGACACCCGGAGCACAGCGCCCGGCTGGCCGATACCCTGCTCCGCCGTCTCCACAGTCCCAACGCCCTGCGGGAAAAGGTGGTGGCGCTCATTGCCCACCACCACTGGGATATGGAACCGGACGAACACCTGCTCCGACGGCGGCTGCGTCAGCTGGGGCCAGAGGGCGTTTTAGACTTACTCGCCCTGCAACAGGCCGATGTACAGGGGCAGGCACCCTCTGTGGCCGCTCAGCGCCGCGCTGTGCTCCAGCAGACAGCGGCCATGGTGCAGGAAATTCTGGCCAAAGCCCCTTGCCTCACCTTAAAAGATCTGGCCATTGGGGGTAGGGAAATTCTGGCTTTGGGCGTAAAGCCTGGGCCAGAAGTGGGACGGATACTCACCGCTCTGTTGGACCGTGTGGCGGAGGAGGACCTCCCCAACACCCGAGAGGCCCTTCTCCCTGCCGCCCAGGCCTTCCTGGAAAGATCCAATCACATCTCTTTCTGACAGCGGTTGAGCCAGTAGGTGCTGTTCAACACCACAAAGTGGGGAGTTGTCCTCGCCGGACGGGCCGCTTACCCAGCGGGGGCACCGCTTTCTTTGCCAAAGAAAGCGGTGGGAAAGAAAGCGCAGAGGGGGCGCTGCCCCCTCTGCACTCCCCCCAATGCGCAACCGGGCTTAATTTCTACTGCGGAGGAATTGCGCAAGCTTGGTGCCATTTGAACTAGGCTTTCCGCCTATGCGGTCAGCGTTGTACTGCCATGCAAGACAGGTGACCGCAAAGACTATCCGTCACCGCCCACAAAATGGGGCGGCCCCATTAAAAGGCCGCCCTTTGGGAGGGGAGTGGAGAGGGGAACGAGAAGTTCCCCTCTCCGCCTTTTCTTTCCCCGGTTTCTTTTCCGCGAAAAGAAATCGGGCGCTACCCGCGTAGGGTGCCTGTGCGGCGAGCGCAAAAACCCCCGGCTTGGCCGAGACATTCGAAACCGCCCTTATCCCTTCTCCCCAAAGTACTCATCCACAAAATCCACATGCTCCACCTGAAAGCACTTCCCATTCAAATACTCCAGAATGCCGGCGTCAGTGGTAAAGGTAAACTCCAACTTATAGGAGTACAGCGCCTGAAAGGAGCGGCCATAGCGCTTGTTGTCCTTCTCCCGGCCATACTTGCCGTCCCCCAGCAGCGGATGCCCAGCGGCGGCGAACTGGGCGCGGATCTGGTGGGTCCGCCCGGTGAGCAGATCGCACTCCACCAGGGAGAGCCCGTTTTTCACCTGCAAGGTCTGGTAGTCAGTCACCGCCGTCTTACCGCCTGGAACCGGGTGGTCAAAGACCTTCACCTGTTTCTTCCCCTCGTCTTTCAGCAGAAAGCCCTCCAGACGACCTTTGGGCGGGTTCATCTTACCGTGGACAATGGCCAGATAGTATTTGGACAGCTCCCGGTCCTTGATTTTCTGGTTGAGGATGCGCAGTGTCTCGGCGTTTTTGGCGGCGATGACAATGCCGCCGGTGTTACGGTCAATGCGGTTGCACAGGGCGGGGGCAAAGGAGTGCTCCCAGTACGGGCTCCACTCCTTTTTCTGATAGAGGTAGGCCTGAATGTGGGTGATGAGGGTGTTCACCCGCTCGCTCTCGTCCGGGTGGACTACCAGGCCCGGCCGCTTGTTCACCAGGAGCAGATTTTCATCCTCATACACCAAATCCAGCTGGGGTTTGAACACCGAGAGGAAAGCATTTTCCAAGGTGGGGGTTTCAAAAAATTCGTCGTTGATGTATAATTGTAGAAAATCCCCCTCCCGCAGGCGCACATCCCGCTTGGAGCCCTTGCCGTTGACCTTTACCCGCTTGAGGCGGATGTACTTCTGGGCCAGGGGCGCGGGGAGCAGAGGCAGGGTCTTGCCCAGCCAGCGGTCCAGGCGCTGCCCGGCGTCATTTCTCCCGATGGTGAATTCTCGCATGCCGTGTTCCTCCCGTTTGGTGTGTCAGGTAAAGGCAGTATAGCACAAAAAAAGGCCTTGGAAAAGGGCAGAACCTGGGGAGAAGAAAAAAATCCGGCGGGTGTAAAGAAAAAATCATTGACATTATCCGCGGTTTTCGCTATAATGTCTGCTGTGACATTGTGAGAGGTGTGCCATGCGTCTTGATCTCCGTGCGCTGATCCGTCAGAGCGACGGCAGCATTCCGTTTTCCTTTTCCATGGATTTGTCCGAGCTGGATTTCTTCGGCTCCCACCCCATTACCCACCCCGTCCAGGTCAGCGGGACGGTTTCCAACCGGGCCGGTGCGCTGGTGCTTCAGGGCGAGGCGGTGACCACGCTGGAACTCCAGTGTGACCGCTGTCTGCGGGCATTTTCCCAGGAAATGCGGGTTCCGGTGGACACCCTTCTGGCGGAAACGCTGGAGGACGAGGAAAACGACGAGATTGTCCTCCTGGAGGACGGCGCGGTGGACCTGGATGAGGTCTTTACCACCGCGGTGGTGCTGGCCATGGATGTCAAACACGTCTGTTCGGAGGACTGCAAGGGGCTGTGTGCCCGGTGCGGCGCCAATCTGAACGACGGCCCCTGCCAGTGCAGGCCTGAAATGGATCCACGTTTTGCTGCCCTTGCGCAGCTGTTGGATAAAGAGTCGGATGACTGATGAACCTTGCCCAGCCAGGGCATTGACCGGAGGAGGTGTCATAAATGGCAGTCCCTAAGAGTAAAGTGTCCAAGCAGCGCCGCAACAAGCGCCGCAGCTCCGTCTGGAAGCTGGAGACGCCCGGTGTTACCACCTGCCCCAAGTGCGGCGCGTTCCGCCTCCCGCATCGGATGTGCAAGTCCTGCATGAGCTACAACGGCCATGACTTCGGTAAGGTCGAGGCTGAGGCGAAGTAAATAGCCTGGAAAAAAGGAGAGGGGAGCAAGTCCCCTCTTTCTTTTTGCCCGAAATTGGGGTATGATAAAAGGGAAAGAGGACAAGGAGGCACCCCATGAGCCTGACAAAAATTGCATCGGTGGATTCACACAGCCCTGCCCAGCGCGCCGGTGTCCGGGTGGGCGAGGTCCTCACCCAAGTGAACGGCCACCCCATTGTGGATGTACTGGACTACAAATTCCACACCTACGACGCCCGGCTGGAGCTGACCCTCACCGATTCCGAGGGGCGCAGCCGCACCGTCCGGGTGCTCAAGGAGGAGGGCGAGGATTTGGGCCTCAATTTCGAGACCTACCTCATGGATAAGGCCCGCTCCTGCGCCAACCGGTGCATCTTCTGCTTTGTGGACCAGATGCCCCCCGGTATGCGGAAAACCCTCTATTTCAAGGACGACGACGCCCGCCTCTCCTTCCTGATGGGCAACTATATCACCCTCACCAACCTCTCCCAGCGGGAAATTCAGCGGGTGATGGATTTGCGCATCAGCCCCATCAACATCTCCGTCCACACCACCGACCCGGTTCTGCGGGAGGAGATGCTGAAAAACCGCCGGGCTGGGGAGTGCCTCTCCATTATGAAGCGCTTTGCCCAGGCGGGGATTACCATGAACTGCCAGATTGTGGCCTGTCCCGGCGTCAACGACGGCCCCGCTCTGGAGCGCACCCTGAACGAGCTGTCCGCCCTCTATCCGGCGGTCACCAGTGTGGCCATTGTGCCGGTGGGGGTGACCAAATTCCGGGAGGGGCTGTGCCCCATCGCCCCCTACACCAGCGCCCAGGCCGCTACCCTCATTGACCAGGTGGAGGCCTTTGGCGCCGCCTTCTTCCAGGAACACGGGACCACGCTGGCTTGGTGCTCGGATGAATTTTATCTGCTGGCGGGCCGCCCCCTGCCGGAAAAGCCCTATTATGAGGACATGAACCAGCTGGAAAACGGCGTGGGGATGCTGCGCCTCCTCCTCAGCCAGGCGGAGCTGGCCCTGGATGGGGAGGAGCTGTCCCACCTCTCCCCTCCCCCCTTCTCCATCGCCACCGGCGTATCCGCCGCCCCCTTTGTGCAGCAGGTCATTGACAAATGCCGGGAATGCTGTGGTAAAATAAAAGGTACTGTCTACCCCATTGTCAACCGCTTTTTCGGGGAGACCATCACCGTCTCCGGCCTCATTACCGGAAAGGATTTGATGGAACAGCTCCGGGGGCAGAATCTGGGCGAGCGGCTGCTCATTCCCGACAACATGCTCCGCGCCGGTGAGCGGGTCTTTCTGGACGATGTGAGCGTGGAGGATTTGGAGGCCGCGCTGGGGGTGCCAGTGCTCCCGGTGCCCGCCGACAGCGGTTTTGATCTGGTGGACGCCATTCTGGGCCGTGAGGTGGAGTCCGCCCCCAGTTTCTCCCTCCCGATGGAGGACGAGTATTACCGGTACAACCCCGGCGCACGGGGTTAAACCCCCAATCACCGAAGAAATGAGTGTGATACCCATGAAGCCATTAGTGGCCATCGTAGGCCGGCCCAATGTGGGCAAGTCCATGCTGTTTAATAAGCTGGTGGGCCAGCGGCTGTCCATCGTGGAGGATACCCCCGGCGTCACCCGCGACCGGTTGTACGCCGAGGCCGAGTGGCGCAACCGGGCCTTCGATCTGGTGGACACCGGCGGCATTGAGCCAGGCACCGACAGCGAAATTCTCACCTTTATGCGCCAGCAGGCGGAAATCGCCATTCAGAACGCCACCGTTATCATCTTCCTCTGTGACATCAAGACCGGCCTCACCGCCTCCGACCATGAGGTGGCCAAAATGCTCCTCAAGTCGGGCAAGCCTGTGGTGCTGGCGGTGAATAAGATGGACCAGGTGGGCCACACCAACCCGGATATTTATGAGTTTTACAATCTGGGTCTGGGGGACCCCATCGCCGTCTCGGCTGTTCACGGCCACGGCACCGGCGATCTGCTGGACGCCTGTTTTGAGCACTTCCCCCCCGAAGACGAGGAGGAGCCGGAGGACGATGTGGTCAAGGTGGCCATCATCGGCAAGCCCAATGTGGGCAAGTCCTCTCTGGTCAACCGCATTCTGGGGGAACAACGGGTAATTGTGTCCAATGTGGCGGGCACCACCCGGGACGCGGTGGACAGCTACTTTGAAAACGACAAGGGCAAGTTCCTCTTCATCGACACCGCCGGAATGCGGAAAAAGTCCAAGGTGGACGACCCCATTGAGAAATTCTCCGTCCTGCGGGCCACCATGGCCATTGAGCGCAGCGATGTGTGCCTCATTCTCATTGACGCCAACGAGGGCGTCACCGAGCAGGACACCAAGGTAGCGGGCCTGGCCCATGAGGCGGGCAAGGCGTGCATCATCGTGGTCAACAAGTGGGACGCGGTGGAGAAGGACGACAAGACCATGGACCGGATGCGGGAGGCAGTGCGCCGGGACCTCTCCTACATGCCCTACGCCCCCATCCTCTTCATCTCTGCCCTCACCGGGCAGCGGGTGGAGCGGCTCTTCACCCTCATTAACTATGTCAATGACCAGGCGGCCATGCGCATTACCACCGGGATGCTCAACACCCTCCTGGCCGACGCCACCCAGCGGGTGCAGCCCCCCAGCGACAAGGGCCGCCGCCTGAAGGTCTTTTATATGACCCAGGTGGGGGTGCGCCCCCCACACTTTGTGTGCTTCTGCAACGACGCCAAGCTCTTCCATTTCTCCTACCAGCGCTACCTGGAAAACCAGATTCGGAACACCTTCGGTCTGGAGGGCACCCCCATCAAGCTCACCATCCGTCAGAAGAGCGACAAGGAGTGATGGAAATGGATTTGACGTGGTTTACCGCGCTGGGTTCCCTTCTCGTGCTCCCCGCCCTGCTGACGGCGGTGATCGCCTATTTCTGCGGCTGCTTCAACGGCGCGGTCATTGTGTCCAAGTATATCCTGCGGGATGACGTGCGCACACATGGCAGCGGCAACGCGGGGCTTACCAACTTCTACCGCACCTTTGGCGGACCTCTCACCTTTGCGGTCATCCTCACCGATGTCCTCAAGGCCATTGTCGCCATCTGGATTGGTATGCTGCTCTTCCGGTATATGGTGGTGGACGACGCCATCGTCATTGCTCTGGCCAAGTACTGGGCGGGGCTGTGGTGCCTCTTGGGGCACATGTTCCCCTGTATGTTCGGCTTCAAGGGCGGCAAGGGCATCCTCTCCGGCGGCACCATCGCCATTATGATGGACTGGCGCATCGCGCTGGTGGTGTGGGGCGGCTTCCTCATTCTGGCCGTTCTCACCCGCTATATCTCTCTGGGCTCCTGCTGGGCGGGGGCCTCCTTTCCCTTTGCCACCTGGTTTGTCTATCGGGATGTGCTGATTACCGTTCTGGCCATTCTCATCGGCGGACTGATTCTCTGGAAGCACCGGGGCAACATCCACCGCCTCATGCAGGGCAAGGAATCCAAGTTCAGTCTGCACAAAAAGAAGGAGGGGTCCCAATGAAAACAGCAGTGTTGGGCAGCGGCGGCTGGGGCACGGCTCTGGCGCTGGTGCTGCTGGAAAACGGAAACGATGTCACCCTTTGGTCCTACTTTGACGAGGAGTCCAAGGTACTCCAGGAGACGGGGGAAAACCCCATGCTCAAGGGTGTGCCGCTCCCCAAGGAGCTCCACCTGACCAGCGACCTCTCCTGTGTGAAGGGGTGCGGTGTGGTGGTATTGGCCACCCCGTCCTTCGCGGTGCGCACCACCGCCCGCAATCTGGCCGGTGTGCTGGACAAGGGCACGGTGGTGGTATCCGTCTCCAAGGGCATTGAAAAGGACACCTCCATGACCCTCACCGATGTCATCGAGGCGGAACTGGGCCCCGGCTATCCGGTGGTGGCCCTGTGCGGCCCCTCCCACGCGGAGGAGGTGGGCCGGAAGGTGCCCACCGCGGTGGTCTCCGCCTCCAAGGACCAGAAGGCCGCTGAGCTGGTGCAGGACCTCTTTATGAACAGCCGCTTCCGGGTGTACACCTCCCCCGACATTGTGGGGGTGGAGCTGGGCGCCGCGCTGAAAAACATCATCGCCCTGTGCGCCGGCGTGTGTGACGGCATGGGCTTTGGCGACAACACCAAGGCCGCGCTGATGACCCGGGGCCTCACCGAAATTGCCCGTCTGGGGATGGCCATGGGCGGCAAGAAGGAGACCTTCGCCGGTCTCACCGGAGTGGGCGACCTCATTGTCACCTGTACTTCCATGCACTCCCGCAACCGCCGCTGCGGCATCCTCATCGGCCAGGGCGTGCCGGTGCAGGAGGCACTCAAACAGATTGGCGCGGTGGTGGAGGGCTATTATGCCACCGCCACCGGCAAAGAATTGGCAGAAAAACTGGGGGTGGAAATGCCCATCACAGAGGCGGCCTACTCCGTGCTCTATGAGGGCAAGGACCCCCGCATCGTGCTGACCGAGCTGATGACCCGGGCAAAAAAGCACGAAATTGAGGATAGTTGGGTCTGATTGGCCGCCTCTCTGGCGTCCAAGCTGTTCCATAAATTCAATTCTGAAGAAAGCTGGGATTTTCGTTGTATCACTTGTTGCGTCGCTACTCCTGTTTCCTGCTGGGCGTGGTCATCAACTCTTTTGGTATCGCGCTGATCACCTTAGCTGCCTTGGGCACCTCTCCCATCTCCAGCGTCCCCTATGTGTTCAGCCTGCGCTTTACTCCGACACTGGGACAGTTTACATTTGGGATGAATCTGCTGTTCATTCTCTTGCAGATTGTGCTGCTGCGGCGTAATTTTCAAAAAATCCAGTCGCTTCAAATCGCGGTCAATATCTTATTCAGCGCCATTATTGACGTGAGCATGAATCTGTTGACCCCGTTTGCACCGCAGAGCT
>DXDX01000170.1 GCA_019115265.1 Candidatus Flavonifractor merdigallinarum
GGTGAAGCTCAAGCTCTACAAGGGCAACATCATCACCGCCGGCGTCACCTCTCCCGACACCCTCTACTCCGAGGAGATTGTCACCTTCCAGGAGAGCGACTACAACCAGAACGACGCCACTGGTTTCATTAACCTCTGGGGCCTGCCTGACACGGTGCTGGCTCTCCGGGACCAGGGCAAGCTGAACAAGTAAGGCGGCGTTCTGGTCCCCGGCAAAGCCGGGGCGGCGCGTGTGCGCCGTACAAGCGTTTTCGCATGGCGAAAACCTTGGCGCAAGGGCGAATTTACTCCGCCCGCGCAAGTGAAATCAAAGGGGTCCCCGGCGGCTGTGCCGCTGGGGAGACGACGCCACCGGGTTCATTAACCTCTGGGGCCTGCCCGACACGGTGCTGGCTCTCCGGGACCAGGGCAAGCTGAACAAGTAAGCGCAACCAATAAACGCATGACACTGCGGGCGGCCGCAGGCTGCCTCCTGCCACTGGGCAGAGGCTGTCTGTGGTCGCCCACAATCCAGATAAGGAGCGATTCACCATGAAACTATGGGCCGGACGGTTCCAGAAAGAGACCGACACCCTGGTCAATGACTTTAACTCTTCCATCGCCTTTGACGCCCGGATGTATAAAGAGGATATCGCCGGCTCCATCGCCCACGCCGCTATGCTGGGTAAGACGGGCATCATTGAGGAGCACGAGGCGGAGAAGATCATCGAGGGCCTGAAGGCCATTCTGGCCGACATTGAGGCCGGACAGGTGGAGTTCTCGCTGGAGAACGAGGACATCCACATGAATATTGAGACGATGCTCACCCAGCGCATTGGGGACACCGGCAAGCGCCTCCATACCGCCCGCAGCCGGAATGACCAGGTGGCGGTGGATTTCCGCCTCTATGTGAAGAAGGAGATTCCCGTCATTATCAACCAGATTCTGGATTTGGAGAAGGTGCTGGTGAAGAAGGCCCAGGCCAATCTCCACACCGTCATGCCCGGCTACACCCACTTGCAGCGGGCCCAGCCCACCACCTTTGCCCACTACATGATGGCCTACGCCAACATGCTCAAGCGGGACGTGACCCGCCTGGAGGACTGCCTGGAGCGGATGGACGAGTGCCCCCTGGGCGCGGGCGCGCTGGCCACCTCCACCTACCCGGTGGACCGCTTCCAGACCGCCAAGGCTCTGGGTTTCCGCAAGCCCACCGACAACTCCATGGACTCGGTTTCCGACCGGGATTTCGCCATCGAGTTCCTCTCCGCCTGCTCCATCCTGATGATGCACCTCTCCCGTTTCTCGGAGGAGATTATCCTCTGGTGCTCCTGGGAGTTTAAGTATGTGGAGCTGGATGACGCCTACTCCACGGGCTCCTCCATCATGCCCCAGAAGAAAAACCCCGACGTGGCCGAGCTGGTCCGGGGCAAGACCGGGCGGGTGTACGGCTCGCTGGTGACCCTGCTCACCGTGATGAAGGCCCTCCCTCTGGCCTACAACAAGGACATGCAGGAGGACAAGGAGTGCGTTTTTGACGCCATTGACACCGTGGAGCTGTGCCTGCCGGTGTTTGCCGCCATGCTGGACACCCTCACCGTCAAGGAGAAGAACATGCGCGCTGCCGCCTCCGGCGGCTTTATCAACGCCACCGACTGCGCTGACTATCTGGTGAAGAAGGGAATGCCCTTCCGAGAGGCGTACATGATTGTGGGCAAGCTGGTCAACTTCTGCATCAAGACCGGCGAGACGCTGGACACCCTGCCGCTGAAGGACTTCCGGGCGGTGTCCCAGATTTTCGACGAGGACGTGTACCAGGCGCTGGAGCTGAACACCTGTGTCAATGGCCGCAAGGTGTACGGCGGCCCCTCCGCCGAGAGCGTGCAGCAGCAGATTGACCACATCCAGGCCTTTGTGCAGGAGCGGGAGCAGTGAAGTTTCGCCTGTGGGAGAGTACCTGCGTGGTGCAGGGCGGGGACTACAATCTGCCCACCGGAGAGTGGGACGGGGTGCAGGCGGTCTCTGTCACCTTCGCAGCGGGCCAGATTCCGCCGGACTGGCCGGAGCTCCCGGACGGGGAGGGAAACTGGGCGCAGCTCCCGCCCCAGGAGCAGGAGCGCCTGGCCGGGGTGCTGAAAACGGCCATTCAGGCCGGTGCGGTGAAGGAGATTGCGCTGTATCTGGACCCCTGGGAGGAGGACGCCTTCCTCTGTGGAGAGTTCCGGGAGGGGTGGGCCGCGCTGCTCTACACCCTGCTGGACGAGTGTAATGCCACCCCCTACCGCCCGGAGTGCCCCAGCGGGGAGGAGGCGGCGCCGGTGGAGATCGGCGGACAGACCCCGGTGCCCCGGATGTGCGCTCTGGAGGATTTGGGGCAGGCGGCGGACATTCTCCTCTGGTTTTTGCGGACGGGGACGCTGTACCCCCACATCCAGTGGGCTGTCCATTCGGATAATCTGCCGTGGGAAACCCTGTGGTGAAGAGTGTTACTTCCCAAAATTGTAACTGATTTTCGGTTGAAATCCATTTCATGCCGTCGTACTATGGGAATATCCATCCATAGACGGAAGAGAAATGGAGTGTTTTCAGCATGAAAAAACAGAGGTTCACAGTGGCATTGGCGCTGCTTCTGCTGACTGGCTGTGCTGGAGCGGGAAGCGGACGTTCGGCCAGTCCACCTCCAGAGTCGGAACCCAGCGCTGCCGCTTTGACTCCCAGCCCCACTGTGACAGGAGAGGACCAGGGCCCCGCCCCGGAGGAACTCTTTGCCCAGCTCCCGGGGGAGTTTCTCTTTGCCAGCGGCGCGGGCGCATGGAGCACCGTTCTCTCCATCCAGCCAGACGGCAGCTTTACCGGGGAGTACCACGACGCGGATATGGGCGGCACGCCGCCGGTGCTCTACTACTGCGCGTTCAGCGGCACGCTGTCCCAGCCGGAGCGGGTGGACGCCTACACCTACTCCACCACCCTCCTGTCCCTGGAGCAGGAGGAAGAGGAGGGGATGGAGTACATGGGGGAGGATGGGGTTCGCTACATAATCTCCACCCCCTACGGCATGGAGGGGGCCGGGGAGCTGCTGATCTACCGGCCTGGTATGCCGGTGTCGGAGCTGCCGGAGGAATTTTGCGGCTGGACTGGCCTGGGCGGCACAGCTGCACCCGAGACCCTGCCCTTTTGGGGGCTCTATAATGTAAACACCCAGTAGGGCTGGGCGGCCTATTGAAGGGGATTGAGAAGATGAAGCCAAAAATCTACATTGACGGCCAGGAGGGGACCACCGGTCTCCAGATTGTGGAGCGTCTGGAGGCGCGGTGGGACATTGAGCTGCTGCGCATTGACGAGGACAAGCGCAAGGACGTAGAGGAGCGGAAAAAGCTCCTCAATGCGGCGGATATTGTGTTTTTGTGTCTCCCGGACGCGGCGGCCCAGGAGGCAGTCAAGCTGGTGGAGAACGAGCACACCCGCATCATTGACGCCTCCACCGCCCACCGCACCGCCCGGGATTGGGTGTACGGCTTCCCGGAGCTCTACCGCTACCCCGGCGAGGTCATTGGACAGGCCAAGCGGGTGGCCAACCCCGGCTGTCACGCCACCGGCTTTCTGGCCTCCGCCGCGCCGCTGGTGAAGCTGCACATTCTCCCCGACGACTACCCCATCACTTGCTTCTCCCTCACCGGCTACTCCGGGGGCGGGAAAAAGATGATTGCCCAGTACGAGGGGGAGGAGAAGGGGAACGACTTGTACGCGCCCCGTGTGTACGGCGTCAACCTCCAGCACAAGCACCTGCCCGAGATGCAGAAGATCGCGGGCCTCAAGCAGCCCCCCGTCTTTTGCCCGGTGGTGGACGACTACTACAAGGGGATGGCCACCACCATTCAAATCCACAACCAATATCTGCTGGGCCAGCCCACCGCGGAGGAGATTTTCCACATTCTCTCCGCCTACTACGCGGGCCAGAAGCTCATCACCGTGCGCTATGCCAAAGAGGGAGAATTTTTGGCGGCCAATACCCTGGCGGGCAGCGACCGCCTGGAGCTGGTGGTGAGCGGCCACGAGCGGCAGACCATTGTCACCGCCTGCTTTGACAATCTGGGCAAGGGCGCTTCCGGCGCGGCGGTGCAGAATATGAACATTATGCTGGGCCTGGACGAGACCACAGGGCTGAACCTGTAACTTGTCCGCCCGATGGAAGATAAAAGGAGTGACCACCATGAAACAGAGTTCCGGCGGCGTCACCGCCGCGAAAGGTTTTCGGGCCTGGGGGGTCCACTGCGGTGTGAAGAGCCACAATGTGGACAAGAAAGACCTGGCCATCATTCTCTCCGAGCGGGAGTGCAACGCGGCCGCCGTCTACACCATGAACCGGGTGAAGGCCGCCCCCATCTATGTGACCATGGACCACCTGGAGGACGGCACCGCCTGGGGCATCATCGCCAACAGCGGCAACGCCAACGCCTGCTGTCCCCTGAGCCATGAGAACGCGGAGCTGATGTGCCAGTATGCCGCCGCCGCCACCGGCCGCAAGCCGGGGGACTTTGTGGTGGCCTCCACTGGCGTCATCGGGCAGACCCTCAACGTGGCCGCCATTGAGAAGGGGGTCCCGGAGGTGGTGGCGGGGCTCACCGCCGACGGCTCCGACGCCGCCGCCCACGCCATTATGACCACCGACACTTCCAAGAAGGAGATTGCCGTCTCCCTCACCGTGGGCGGAAAGAATGTCACCATCGGCGCCATCGCCAAGGGCTCGGGCATGATTCACCCCAATATGGGCACCATGCTCTGCTTCATCACCACCGACTGCGCCATCACCCATGAGATGCTCTCCGAGGCCCTCCATGAGACGGTGCCCAAGACCTTCAACCGGGTGACGGTGGATGGGGACACCTCCACCAACGATATGTGCGTGGTGCTGGCCAACGGCATGGCGGAGAACCCCCAGATTGAGTGGAAGGACGACAACTACACCGTATTCCAGAAGGCGCTGCGCCATGTGTGCGAGTATCTGGCCCGGTGCATCGCCGGCGACGGCGAGGGGGCCAGCCGTCTCATCACCTGTACCGTCCGCTCCGCCCGCAGCGAGGAGAGCGCCGAGCGCCTGGCCAAGGCGGTGGTGGGCTCCCCTCTGGTGAAAGCCGCCATGTTCGGCTCCGACGCCAACTGGGGGCGGGTGCTGTGCGCCATGGGTTACTCCAAGGCCCCCTTCCGCCCCGAGTATGTGGATGTGAAATTTGCCTCCGACGTGGGAGAGGTGCTGGTCTGCCAGCAGGGCATGGGCCTGGACTTTGACGAGGAGGCCGCCAAGAGCATCCTCAGCCAGGACGAGGTGATCATTGACATTGACCTGCACGAGGGGCAGGATACCGCCACCTGCTGGGGCTGTGACCTCACCTATGACTATGTGAAGATCAACGGCGATTACCGCACCTGATCGGAAAGAAGGAGTAATATGTCAGACCCGGTTGTAACCCGCGCCACGGTGCTGGCCGAGGCCCTGCCCTATATCCAGAAATACTATGGCAAAACCGTGGTGGTGAAGTACGGCGGAAACGCCATGATCTCCGAGGAACTGCGCAACGCGGTCATCTCCGACATCATCCTCCTCAATCTGGTGGGAGTGCATGTGGTGGTGGTCCACGGCGGCGGGCCGGAGATCAGTGAAATGCTGAAAAAGGTTGGCAAGGAGTCCCGCTTTGTGGACGGCCTGCGGTACACCGATGAGGAGACCATGGACATCGTGCAGCAGGTCCTCTGCGGCAAGGTGAACAAGAATCTGGTGGCCACCCTCAACCGTCTGGGCGGGCAGGCCATCGGCCTGTGCGGCATGGACGCGGGGCTCTTTGAGGCCAAAATGCTGGATGAAAAATATGGTCTGGTGGGGGAGATTGTCCAGGTGAACCCCGCCCCCGTCCAGGACAGCCTGAAAGAGGGCTATATCCCGGTAGTGTCCACCGTGGCACAGGGGGTGGACGGGGAGAACGCCTACAACATCAACGCCGACACCGCCGCGGCCAAACTGGCGGTGGCGTTGAAGGCGGAAAAGCTCATCCTTCTCACCGATGTGCGGGGACTGCTCCAGAACCCCAAGGACGAGAGCACCCTCATCCCGGTGGTGGAGCTCTCCCAGGTGCCCGAGCTGGTGAAGGACGGGGTCATCCAGGGGGGCATGATTCCCAAAGTGGACTGCTGCGTGGAGGCGGTGCGCTCCGGCGTCAAGAATACCATCATTCTGGATGGCCGCATCCCCCACTCCATCCTCATTGAGCTTCTGTCCGACGAGGGCATCGGCACCATGCTGCGCTAGGAGGAATCGGTTATGAATCACGCTCAACTGGTGGCGCTGGACCACCAACACACCCTCCAGACCTATGGCCGCTTTGATGTGGACATCGACCACGGCAAGGGGGCGACCCTCTGGGATTTGGCGGGGCGCAAGTACATCGACTTTACCTCGGGCATTGGAGTGTGCTCGGTGGGCTACGGCAACGAGACTTGGGCCAAGGCCATTTACGACCAGGCCCTCACCCTGGGGCACATCTCCAACCTCTTCTACTCCCAGCCCTACGCCCAGCTGGCCAATACCCTGTGTGAGCGTACCGGCATGGCGGCGGCCTTTTTCGGAAACTCCGGCGCGGAGGCCAACGAGGGGCTCATCAAGCTGGCCCGGAAGTACAGCTTTGGCCAGTACGGCAAGGGCCGCAGCACCATCCTCACCCTGAAAAATTCCTTCCATGGCCGCACCATCACCACCCTCACCGCCACCGGCCAGGACGTGTTCCACCAGTATTTCTTCCCTTTTATGGAGGGTTTCCGCTACGCGGACGCCAACGATCTGGACAGCGTAAAGGCCCAGGGCGGCGACGATGTGTGCGCCGTGCTGGTGGAGCTGGTCCAGGGCGAGGGGGGTGTGCTCCCGCTGGAGTCGGCCTTTGTGCAGGGGCTGGCCCAGCTGTGCGCGGAGAAGGACTGGCTGCTGCTGGTGGACGAGGTGCAGACCGGCGTGGGCCGCACCGGCACCCTCTTTGCCTTCCAGCAGTACGGCGTCTCCCCGGACGCGGTTTCCTTCGCCAAGGGCATTGCCGGCGGCCTCCCCATGGGCGGCTTCCTGGTCAATGAGAAGTGCCGCCCAGTGCTGGGCCCCGGCACACACGCCTCCACCTTCGGCGGCAATCCCATCTGCTCCGCCGCCGCCCGGGCGGTGCTGGACATTCTGGACGAGGATGCCCTGAAAGCGGTCACTGAAAAGGGGAACTACCTCCGCGCCGGGATTGAGAAGCTCCAGAAAAAGAGCATCGGCGCCACCCGGGGCCTGGGCCTCATGATTGGGGTGGAGGTGAAGGAGGGCTATACCAACAAGGCCCTGGCGGCCCAGCTGATTGAGAACGGCCTTCTGGTGCTGACCGCCGGCCCGGCGCTGCGCCTCCTGCCCCCGCTGACCATCACGAAGGACGAGATGGACCAGGGCCTGGCCATTCTGGACCGGGTGCTGGAATAACCCCATTCCATTGACGAGGTGAATTGACATGAAAGATTTGCTCAAGCTGCTGGACCTCTCCAAAGAGGAGATTCTCCATATCCTGAACGTGGCCGACCAGATGAAGTACAACCAGAAGCACGGCCTCACTCACAACTACCTCCAGGGCAAGACTCTGGCCATGATTTTTGAGAAGAACTCCACCCGCACCCGCGTCTCCTTTGAGACCGGCATGTTCCAGTTGGGCGGCCACGCCCTCTTCCTCTCCAGCAAGGAGAGCCAGATTGGCCGGGGCGAGCCGGTGGAGGACACCGCCCGTGTACTCTCCCGGTACTGTGACGGCATTATGATCCGCACCTACTCCCAGGAGGAGGTGGAGAAGCTGGCCCAGTACGCCGACATTCCCGTCATCAACGGCCTTACCGACTTTGCCCACCCCTGCCAGGTGCTGGCCGACCTGATGACCGTCCGGGAGCACCAGAGCAAGCTGGAAGGGCTGAAGATGTGCTTCATCGGGGACGGCAACAACATGGTCAACTCCCTCATTGTGGGCGGCCTGAAGGTGGGTATGGATGTGTCCGTAGCCTGCCCCGAGGGGTATGACCCCCATCCCGACGTGATGGCCTTTGCCAAGAGCGTCACCAACGCCCAGTTCTCCCTGGTCCGCGACCCCGCCGAGGCCGCCAAGGGGGCCGATGTGGTCTTTACCGACGTGTGGGCCTCCATGGGCCAGGAGGAGGAGGCCGCCAAGCGCCGCGCCGCCTTCCAGGGCTATCAGGTGAACGACGCCCTCATGAAGCTCACCAACCCCGGCTGCATGGTGCAGCACTGCCTGCCCGCCCACCGGGGCGAGGAGATCACCGCCGAGGTCTTTGAGGCCCACGCCGGTGAGATTTTCGATGAGGCGGAGAACCGCCTCCACGCTCAGAAGGCGGTTATGTACCTCCTCATGGGCGACGACCAGAAGTAAATATGCTCACGCCCCCGCGGTCTTTGGACTGCGGGGGCGTTTCTCTTGCAAGGGGACGGTGGGCTGTGCTATGATGGAGTACACATCACCAAAGGAGGGATTTGTATGACCGATCAGGAGCTGGTGGAGCGGGCCTTTGCCATGCTGGAGCGCTCCTATGTGCCTTACTCCCACTTCCCGGTGGGGGCCGCGCTGGAGTGCGGAGACGGGACGGTGTTCACCGGCTGCAACGTGGAGAACGCCGCCTATGGTTCCACCATCTGCGCCGAGCGCACCGCTCTGGTGAAGGCCGTCAGTGAGGGGCACCGGGACGATTTTGTGCGCCTGGCAGTGGTGGGCCGCTCAGAGGACTACTGCTGGCCCTGCGGGGCCTGCCGCCAGATGCTGTATGAATTTGCCCCCGATCTCACGCTGCTGGTGGCCCGGGGGGACCATACTTTTGTAAAACTGCCCCTGGCGGAGCTGCTGCCCCACGGCTTTGGGCCCAAATCCCTCAGCCAGAGCGAGTAGAGGAGGAGAGCGAAAATGGCACAGATTGCATGGATTGGTGCCGGGGTCATGGGACGGCCCCTGGCGGGGCATCTGGCCCGGCACGGCCACCAGGTGCGGGTGTATACCCGGCGCTTTGAAACCTTAAATGGTGTGGAAGAAGAGGGTTTGATTCCCTGCCATACCATCGCCCAGGCGGTAGAGGGTGCGGAGTATGTGTTTGTCATGGTGGGCTATCCCAAAGATGTGGAAGAGGTGTTCACCGGCGAGGGCGGCATTTTTTCCTGTGCCGCGCCGGGGACGGTGGCGGTGGATATGACCACCTCCTCGCCGGAGCTGGCCCGCCGCCTGTGGGAGCAGGGGAGAGAGAAGGGAATTCGGGTGCTGGACGCCCCGGTCTCCGGCGGGGACAGCGGCTCCCGCAACGCCACCCTCTCCATCATGGTGGGGGGCCAGCGGGAAGATTTTGAGCAGGTGCGCCCCCTGTTTGCCTGTCTGGGAACGGGGATTCACTACATGGGTCCCGCCGGCAGTGGGCAGCACACTAAGGCGGCCAACCAGATTGCGGTGGCCGGCGCCACCGCCGCCTATACCGAGGCGCTGTGTTACGCCGAGGCGGCGGGGCTGGACCCCCAGGCCATGCTGGCGGCCATCGGCGGCGGCGCGGCGGGGAGCTGGCAGATTGCCAATATGGCTCCCCGGGTGCTGGCGGGGGATTTTGCCCCTGGCTTTTTCATCAAGCACTTCATCAAGGATATGAAGATTGTCCAGGACGAGAGCGCCCGGCGGGCGGTGGAGCTGCCCATGCTCAACACGGTGTGCGCCCTCTATGAGGAGCTAGCCCGCCGGGGACTGGAGAACGCGGGCACTCAGGCCCTCATTCGGTACTATCAGGACAAGGACCGCTGAACCGGAACAGATCCAAAAAAGAACACGTTGGACGGCAGATCCCAGACTCGGGATTTGCCGTCCAATTTTTTTATAGGCGTTAAATTTTTGAACGAGGGAGGATAAGAACTGAACGGTTTTCTCTTGTGAAGCGGATGCCCATCGGTGAGCGGGTAAAAAATTGTTCAAAGAAATTGTCGATAAAAGTTGAATATTTGGGGAATTTGTCGGGGGTATTGGGGAGAAAATAAAGAGCTGGAAAAAATGCTCGCACAAAACGCCCATGTTGGCATTGGCATTGCATTATATATCAGTGCTTCTTGAGGGAGTGGATTTGAAATGGAGAGAGGAGGACCAAGCAATGCCCAATACACATGACTTTGAAGCGCCGATTGTGTATACAGACTGGGATTCCAAAAAGCGCAGCAGCGAGATTGTACCGGACGGTGTAATTCCCATGTGGATCGCGGATACCGATTTCCGCTGTCCGCAGCCGGTGCTGGATGCCCTGTCGGAGCGGCTGCAAGCCGGCATTCTGGGTTATACCGTCACCAGCCAGCGCCTTCGCTCCGCCGTCAAGCGGTGGGAGAAGGTCCGCTTTGGCTGGGAGGTGGAGGAGAACTGGGTGCGCTTTTCCCCCGGCGTCATCGCCGGTGTGACCGCGGCAGTGCGGGCGCTGACCAATCCAGGGGATAACCTGGTGCTTCAGACGCCCTGTTACACGCCGTTTATGCGCATGGCCCGCAATAACGGGCGGAATCTGCTGCGCAACCCGCTCCGGCGCACGGAAACAGGCTGGGAGATTGATTTTGCCGACTTGGAGGACAAGCTCCGCCAGCCCCGCACCCGTATGTTTATTCTCTGCAACCCCCAAAACCCCACTGGCCGGGTGTTCACCCCGGAGGAGCTGCGGGAGGTGGGACGCCTGTGCCGCAAATATGACATTACCGTCATCAGCGACGAGATTCACAGTGACTTTGTATACAGCGGACACCGGCACACCCCCTTTGCCTCTCTGAGCGAGGAGTTTGCCCAGCACTGTATCACCTTTATCAACCCCAGCAAGACCTTCAATGTGGCGGGCCTCCACACCGGAGCCATGATTGCCCGCAGTGAACAGCTGCTCAGCCGGGTGGAGGACATTCTGACCGCCCAGAAGAGCATCAGTGAGAATGTCTTTGGGACACTGGCCCTGTGTACCGCCTATGAGCAGTGCGACTACTACGCCGACGGCATTGTGCGCCACCTGGAGGGAAACATCCAGACGGCGGTGGAGCGGGTGGGAGCAATTTCCGGTCTCTCCTTCCAGCCGCCGGAGGGCACCTACCTCTTCTGGCTGGACTGCCGGGCGTGGGGCCTCTCCCAGGAGAAGCTGGAGCGCTTTTTCCTGGAGAAGGCCAAGCTGCGTCTGAGCAGCGGCACCGAGTACGGCCCTGAGGGCGAGGGGTATATGAGAATGAACGGCGCCTGTACCCGAAAAACCCTGGAGGAGGCATTCAGGCGAATCCAAACGGCTCTGGCTCAACCGGACGCCTTCCATCTGTGAGGGTACGATATGGAGGGATGAACGCGATGCAAGAACACATCGAGAACACAAACGCCCCCATCCTGGAGGTGAAGGACCTCAATGTCATCTACAAGACGGATTTAGAGACGGTATACGCCATCAACGGCATCAGCTTCGCCCTGGATAAGGGCAAGACCATGGGGCTGGTGGGGGAGACCGGTGCCGGGAAGACCACCACGGCCCTGGCCATTCTGGGCCTGCTGCCCGAGCGGGTGGGGCGGGTCACACAGGGGGAGATTTTCTTTGATGGGGACAACCTGTGTGAGAAGAAGGGGCCGGAGCTGCGCAAGTACCGGGGAGACCGCATCTCCATGATTTTTCAGGACCCCATGACCAGTCTGAACCCGGTGATGACGGTGGGCGACCAGATCTGTGAGTCCTTACAGCTGCACACCACCCTCAGCAAGGAGGACCAGCAAAAGCGGGTGGACGAGATTCTGGAGCTGGTGGGTATCCCAGCCAACCGCAAGGTGGAGTACCCCCACCAGTTCAGCGGCGGTATGAAGCAGCGGGTGGTCATCGCCATGGCGCTGGCCTGTTCGCCGGAGCTGCTCATTGCCGATGAGCCTACCACCGCGCTGGATGTGACCATCCAGGCCCAGATTCTGGACATGATGCTCCGCCTCAAGCGGGAGCTGAACACCTCCATGATTTTCATTTCCCACGATCTGGCGGTGGTCTATGAGATCTGTGACACGGTAGCCATTATGTACGCCGGGGAGATCATTGAGTCGGGCACCACCAAAGAGGTCTATTTCGGCCAGCACCACCACCCCTATACCAAGGGCCTCTTTGACTCCATCCCCTCGCTGACGGAGGATGTGGACCGGCTTAAACCCATTGAAGGGCTGATGCCAGACCCCAGCGCCTTGCCCACCGGGTGTAAATTCCATCCCAGATGCACCCACTGCATGGAGATCTGCAAGAGAGAGAACCCGCCGCTCTTTGTGGAGGGCACCCACAGCATACGCTGTCATCTCTTTTCCAATTCAGAACCGCCTCAGAAGGGAGGGGAGGAGACATGAGCACACCCATCATTGAGACGGTGGATTTGAAAAAGTATTTCAAAACCCCAAAAGGGACGCTCCACGCGGTGGACGGCGTATCCATCACCATTGAACAGGGCCGCACACTGGGCGTAGTAGGGGAGTCCGGCTGTGGAAAATCCACCCTGGGCCGGGTGATTCTCCAGCTCCTGGAGGCCACCGGCGGCCAAGTCCTCTACAAGGGAAAAAACGTCCTCAAGTGCGGAAAAAAGGAGCTGCACAGCCTGCGCCGCTCCATGCAGATTATTTTCCAGGACCCCTACGCCTCGCTGAACCCCCGCATGACGGTGGAGGAGCTCATCGCGCACCCCATGGTGGTCAACAAGCTCTACAAGAGTAAGAAGGAGATCGCCCAGCGCACGCTGGAGCTGATGGACATTGTGGGTCTGGCCGAGCGGGTGCGCACCTCCTACCCCCATGAGCTGGACGGCGGGCGGCGGCAGCGCATCGGGATTGCCCGCGCCCTCGCCCTTAACCCGGAGTTCATTGTGTGTGACGAGCCGGTCAGCGCCCTGGATGTGTCCATCCAAGCCCAGATTCTCAACCTGATGATGGACCTCCAGGAGCAGATGAATCTGACGTATCTGTTCATCACGCACAATCTGGCGGTGGTCAAGCACATCTCCGACGATATCGCGGTGATGTATCTGGGCCAGTGCATTGAGCGCACCTCCACGGAGGAGCTCTTCCGCAACCCCCTGCACCCCTACACCCAGGCTCTGCTGGCCGCCATCCCCAAAATTGACCCCAACGCGGAGGAACGCAAATTCAAGACCATTATGGGCGAGCTCACCTCCCCCATTGACCCAAAGCCAGGCTGCCGGTTTGCCTCCCGCTGCGAGCACGCCTGCGAGAAGTGCCAGGGGACGAATATTCCCCTCAAGGAGATCACACCGGGGCATTATGTGGCCTGTGTGCTCCACCAATAGAGACAGAGAAGGTAAACGTCGAATCGACCGATGTGTGATTAGAACAAGTCCAATGGTATTAAGTCAAGAGGGTGATTCACGGAAACAACAGAAGAAAACGCCATAGGAGAGCTATGTGAGCAGCCAAAAGGCAACACCAACCAAAGCCCTGCCCCTAAGAAAATTTGAAACAGGGC
>DXDX01000171.1 GCA_019115265.1 Candidatus Flavonifractor merdigallinarum
TTTAGCCCGGTTGCGCATTGGGGGGAGTGCAGAGGGGGCAGCGCCCCCTCTGCGCTTTCTTTCCCACCGCTTTCTTTGGCAAAGAAAGCGGTGCTCCCGCTGAGTAAGCGGCCCGCGCGGCGAGCGCAAAATCCTTTTAGATCTCAAAGGTATAGTGGTCGTAGGCGTTGATGACCCGGGTCCCGTCCAGACTGCTCTCCCGCTGGAGGCGGTGGCTGTAATTGAGGTGGACATGTCCATGTACCGCCACCGCCGGGTGGAAGCGCTCCACCAGACGGTTAAAAACCAAGAACCCCTCATGGGCGCGGTCCTGGGTGTCGCACACCCCGTGGGGCGGGGCGTGGGTGACCAGAATGTCAAATCCCCGCATGAGGCGCAGACCGGTGTACAGCTTAAGCACCCGCAGATTCATCTGGGCCTGGGTATACTGGTAGGGGCCGTTGTGGTAGCGCATGGAGCCTCCCAGCCCCAGAATGCGCACCCCCTGGAAGTTATAAACCTGGTCCTCAATGCAGGTACAGCCCAGCGGGGGCTTGCGCTCATAGCGGCCGTCGTGATTGCCATGGACATAGAGCACCGGGGCGTGGGACAGCGTCACCAGAAAGGAGAGGTATTCCGGGTCCAAATCCCCGCAGGAGAGAATCAAGTCGATGTCCGCTACCTTGTCCGGGGTAAAGTGGTCCCACAGGTAGGGGGACTCGTGGTCAGAAATGGCCAGGATCTTCATGGAACCTCCTCTCGGTTGACGCCCTGGAGCCGCACCAGCTCCTGGGCTTTAGGGGTCAGCGTTTCATAAGAGGGGAAGCTCCCCACAATGTTCTCACACAGCCAGTCCATGGTGAGAATTTCCTCCGCGGACAGGGACTCCCGCCCCCGGTGGAGCACCTCTCCGCCCTGGCGGCGCAGCGCCCCGGAGAAGGGGAGAAGGCGGTAGGAGCACAGCGCCTCCCGCAGCAAATCCATAAGCTGGAGGGTGCTGTCCGGCAGAGTGCGGGAGCAGATGACATCCACCACGCCCTGGCTCATCCCCCACCAGTAGTTGGTGGCGCTGCTGCCCCGCACATCCCCTTTCCAGCGTCCGTCCAGAATGCGGGCCATAAGCTTTTTGTAGACCTCTCCCCACCGGCACAGGGTGATTGCCCGGTTATGGGGGGCATCGTCTGGGGCCACCAGGCGCTCGCTGGCCAGAATGCCGTACTCGTCATTGGTGAGCATGCTGAGGTTATCAATATAGGACACTCCCGCCGCTGTCAGGCGCTCCATCCATCCCCCTTCCGCCGTCTCCGACCACTCCAGGTAGATGTTGGCCCGGGGATTGACCATCCGCACCCCCCGTGCAAAGGCGTTGATGGACGCAATGGTGCCATAGATGGGGCAGTCGGCCACATATCCCACCTTGCCGCCGGGGGCCAAAGTCCCCGCCAGCGCCCCCTTGAGGAACTCCGCCTCATACATGCGGGGATAGTAGGTGCGGATGGAGGGGTGGGCCACGTTGAGGGAACAGTTCAGAATCTTCACCTGGGGATTGGCCACCGCCGCCTTGACACTGGCGGGGACCATCGCCGGGGTGGTGGTAAAAATCACCTCTGCCCCCTTGCCGATGGCGTCCTCCAGGGCCTGGGTGATGGCCTGCTCTCCCACCACATCCTCATACACCATGGTGTGCACCTGGCCGTCCATGGACAGCTCCATGGCCCGGCGGCCCATCTCATGGGCGTGGACCCAGCCGGACAGGCGGGCATCTCCCCCGTGGAGGAAGGCCGCCTGAATCTCCCGGGCGCCGCTCACATGAATAAAGGGCCGCTTGGCATCGGTATCTAGCAGAAGCGTCACCCCCGCCTGGTCCAGTCGGTTTTCAATCTCGGACCGGACGGAGGCCAGCTCCCGGCTGATGTCGGCGGGGAGCTTGTGCCGGGAGTCCTCATAGCCAAAGATGTGCAGATAGACCAGCATCCCCTCCGGCACCGCGTCCGGGTTGCCTCCCCGGCCCAGGAAGGCGTCCTGGAAGGTGTAGAAAAAGGACCGGAAGGCGTAAATCTGCTCGGCGCTCCAGGAGGCATTGTCCGGGTAATCCAGAAGCTTGGCCAGCTCCGCATACTCCCCCGGGCGTCGGAAGGGCACATAGTGGATGCCCGTCAGACGGTAGAACTGGAGAAATTCATAATAGGCCACAATTTCCGGATCGTCCGATGGCTCGGGAATGAGGCGGGTTACCTCGCCCGGAAGATTGACTGCGCCAAAAAATTTCAGTACACTGACCCGCTTGTTCCCCTCCACCACATAGTAGCGGTGCAGATACTCCACCGCTTTGATGGGGTCGCGGATTCCCTCGCTCAAGTGGGCGTCACACAGCTCCGCCCACTTGGTGGAAAACTCACAGCGCCCCTCCAGAAGGGGATAAAACGAGGGGGAGAAGGAGGTGCGCCGGCTCTCGGTGCGGGTACCTGCAATGGCTTGCACCGGAATATCCAGCACTCCCAGAAACTCCCGCCGGATACAGCGCTCCGCCTCCTCGGGCAGCATCTGGAGATAGGGGTCTTTTCCCTGGGAAACGCAGAGCCTGGCCTCCTTCTGGCCCAGGCGCAGCGCCTGTCGATAAATTTCATAGGGCATAATCCTGTCCTCCTTCCGGTGTTATTTGCCCACACAAAAGCGCTGGAAGATGCGTGCGGTCACATCCTCCCGCAAATTCCGCCCGGTGAGCTCTCCCAGCGCCCCCATGGCCCCCTCCACATCCACCAGCACGGCGTCGGGGGTCATCCCCATGGCCAGACTGGAGCGGGCCGCTTTCAGGGCGGATAGGGCCCGCCCGGCCGCCTCCGCCTGGCGGGCGTTTGTAAGCATCTCGCCCCGCTCCTGGTCGACCCCGGCGGGGAAGCAGGCGGCAATGGCCTCCTCCAGCTCCTTGAGCCCCTGCCCGGTGCGGCTGCTCAGCAGCACCACGCCTTTCTCCGCCGGTGGGGGGACGCTGCCGGGCAAATCCGCCTTGGTGTATACCCGGATGAGGTGGGGCGCCGCCTGGGCCAGGCGGAGAATCTCCTCATCCTCCGGCCCCGGCGGGCAGGTGGAGTCCAAAAGCACCAGCGCCAGCTCCGCCCCCGAGAGGGCCCGGCGGCTGCGCTCCACCCCCATGCGCTCCACTTCGTCCCCTGTCTCCCGGATGCCCGCCGTGTCAATGAGGCGGAGCAGCCGTCCGCCCAGGGTGCATTTTTCCTCCACGGTGTCCCGGGTGGTGCCGGGAATGTCGGTGACAATGGCCCGCTCATAGCCCAGCAGGGCGTTGAGCAGGGAGGACTTGCCCGCATTGGGTTTGCCCACGATGGCGCAGGGAATCCCCCCCACCAGCAGCTTGCCCCGCTGGTAGGTGTCCAGCAGGGCGGAGAGGGCCTGTTCCGCCCGCGCCAGCGCCTCATCCAGTGTCCTGGCCTCAAAGGAATCAATGTCCTCATCGGGGTAGTCCAGCACCGCGTGGAAGTGGGCGCTCACATCCACTAGGGTGTCATACACCTCCTGCACCCGGCGGCTCAGGTGGCCCGCCAGCTGTCCGCCGGCGCAGCGGGCGGCGGCCTGTGTCTCGGCGTCAATGAGATCCGCCACCGCCTCCGCCTGCATCAAGTCCAGCTTGCCGTTGAGAAAGGCCCGGCGGGTGAACTCCCCCGGCCCGGCCTGCCGCACTCCCTGGGCAAAGAGGGCCTCCAACCCCAGCGCCAGCACCGCCGGGGAGCCGTGACATTGCAGCTCCGCCGTGTCCTCCCCAGTGTAGCTGTGGGGGGCGCGGGAAATGGTGGCCAGCACCTGGTCCACCGGCCGGCCCTCCCGGTCCAGCAGCTCCCCCAGCACCAGGCGGCGGTCGGCACACTGCTCCAGCGGCGTTCCCCCCGCCGGGCGAAAGACCGCCCCCGCCGCCGAGATGGCCTCCGGCCCGGACAGGCGGAGAATCCCCACCGCCGAACGCCCCCCGCCGGTGGCCACTGCCGCTATGGTATCGCCCATGGTTGGGCACCTCACTTTCCCGCCGCTGTGCAGCGATATTTCGCAGAGAGTATTGTATCATGTCCGCTCTGCCGGAACAAGTGCGGGGAATGGGGGAGGGGGAGGGCGTTTTGGACATTCTGCCGTCTCTTTTGCCCCGTAAAAATATTATGTCAACTAAATGGTCCCATTTTTTCCACCTCTCTTTTCCACACCGAATGTGGAAAACTATGTTGATAATGTGGAAAACCCTGCGGCACAAGGGGTTGTTTTCCACATCGCGCCATCCAGAATCTGGGTCGGATTGTGTCTCACTTTGTCAACGCCGGATTATTTCACCCAAAACCCGTCAGTTTAACAAATTGCCTCTGGATACTTGACATCTGCTTATGCACAAGGTACAATAATTGAAACGGTGTCTCCCTCGGTGGACACCCGGGTCCCCCTTGCGGACGGAACCAGGGACCCGGCCCGGACCTCTCCGGGCCAGAATCAACTGCTGCGCAACCTGTCTGGGGCCGCTTTGATCCAGAGGTCCCGGCGGTATCCAGTCCGATCCCCAACGGGGCGGAAGAAATAAGGAGGCCGGATCTATGAGTATGGAAAAGAGCTATTTTGACCGAATTGCGGAATATGGACAGCTTGTGGTGATCTCGGGTCCCAATGGCGTGGGTAAGAATACGGTCATCCGCCAGTATTTGCAGGAGCACCCCAACGCCTGCCGCTCCATCTCGGTGACCACCCGGGAGCCCCGGCCCGGCGAGGAAGAGGGGAAGGATTACTTCTTCATCTCGGTGAATGAGTTTGACCAGCTGGTCCGCTCCAAGGCCCTGCTGGAGCACGTCTACCGTGACAATGTGGGTTACGGCACCCCCCGTCAGGCGGTGGAGAACAACCGCAAGGAGGGCCACAACGTCATCCTGAATGTGGATGTCACCGGCGCCATGAAGATCCGCGCCCTGTGCCCCGACGCTACCCTCATTTTCATCATCCCCCCCTCCTGGGAAGAGCTGGAGAAGCGGGTGCGCGCCTCCACCAACCTGTCTGACGAGGCCATCAAGGAGTACCTGGAGTGCGCCGAGGAGGACATTCTGTGCGCGGGCCAGTACGACTACATCCTCATCAATGACGAGGTGGACAAGACGGTGCGCCGCCTGGGCCAGATTATCCACGGCAACCGGTACAGCCGGACCAGCATGCAGGCCTTCCTGGAGAGCTATATCGAGAGCGAATTCAAGCCCCACTCCGACTTCGCTGACGAGATTCTCTCCATGTAAGCCCATCCATATACCAAATACAAACCGCCGCCCCGGCCATTTTACCGGGGCGGCGGTTTTACTTGTTTAGAAAGAGGGGGTATTCTGAGGGAAGGACTGGGACAGGTTCCAAAGTTGAAGGCCCCCGTCTCCCTCTGCAACGGCCCACTCTCCAGCGCTGTACACACACTGGGCGCTCTCTTCCAAATCATAGAGCGTACCATTATAGAGCCGGTGGAGCATCCCGTCCCCATCCAGCAGCAGAAGGCCCCGGCCATCGCTGGCCGCCTGCCGCACCCGGAAGGAGGGCGTTGCCCCATCCTCACCCGTCGTCCAACCGTCGGGGGCGGCGTAGCCCTGCTGGCTGCCCAGCAGATTGTCTGCTGTCACCCACACCAAGCCACCCTGTCCCAGAGAAAACTGCTTTACCTTTTGGGCCACACGGCTCCAGGCGCTCAAATCGGAGCCATCGGCCTCATAGAGCGTTCCGTCCGCCGTCAGCACGGCGGCGGTGTCCCCATAGGAGGCAATGGCTGAGACGGTGTAAAACTGGGCCATCCGCTCCAGGGTCAGCACGCCACCCTGTCCGGCATACCAGAGGCTGCCGTCCAGTTTGAGGACCAGCAGACTGCCCGCCGTTCCCGCCACCGCGGCCACATCGCCGCTGTCGGTGAGGCGGGACCACCCGGCCTTCGGGGTGGCGGACGCATAGCCCAGCCCCATCTGACCCCAGCGGTTCTCCCCGGCGGCCCAGAGATTGCCGTCCTGGTCCACCACATAGCTGGTGCGCCCGGCGCAGTACACCCGGCTGGGCTGGCCGGAAAAGCCGGCGGGGAGCACACTCTCCTGAACGATGTCTGTGGCAAGGCCCTGGGGGGTGCCCAGCTGGCCCAAGGTATTGCGCCCGGCGGAATAGACGGTGCTGTCCAACAATACCAGCACCTGATCGGTGCCCTGGGCAATGGAGTGGGGCTGGACCAGGACCTGGCCCAGCAGCTCATCCCGCATGGCGTAGTCCTCCTCATTATCCGTCCGCTCCACCAGACTCTGGGCGGTGAGGAGGGCGGCATCCACATCCTGTTCCTCCATCTGGGCCTGCGCCAGCAGGCGGTAGGCATCCGGGTTGCCGCTGTCGGTGAGGGGCTGGAGCACCTGGGGCACTTGCTCCGTCTCCTCCATCCCCAGATAGGCCTGGGCCAGCCCCAGACGGGCAGATGCGTCCATGGGGTCCAGCGAGAGGCTCTCCAAAAACTGCTCCACCGCCCCGGAATAGTTGAGCTCATTGAGGTACTTCTGGCCCAAATCGGTGTGTTCCGCCGATGTCTCCCGGCTCAGGCGGGTGAACACCGCAATCCCCACCAGAATAGCTGCCGCCAGTAGCAGCGGGAGCAGGATGGGGCCTTTTTTTACCTTCCATTTCACGGTGCACTCACCTCACTCGCCGCAATTTTCGCCTCCTGGGCGGTATAGTCAATGCTCATAAGGCCGGAGAGTATCTTGGGACTCACGCCGCTCTCATAGGCCCAGTCGCCGCTCTCCAGACGGAGCACGCCATAGCCTTGGAGCTGTCCGCTCTCTCCCAGGGTAATCTGGTTGGGCAGATTCCCCTCCGGTGTACGGTAGGCCGTCAGATTCACACCGGACACCGTCAGCACTCCCCTCAAGCTCATGGACAGAGTGCGCATCTGCTCTTCGGTAGCGGGCACATCCCAGAAGGACACCTCGCTGCCCAGGGCCAGACGGCCGTCCGGCAGGAGAATGGCCCCATTGGCGGAGAGCTCCAGACAGCCGCAGCGGTAGGAGCGGCAGTCCACCTGACTGCCCACCCACACCATCTGGGAAAGCTGCACACTCTCCCCGCTCTGGGTGGTGAGCGTCAAATCATAGACCCCGCTGGGCAGCTGCACCGGCAGCTCCAGGGTCAGCCGCTCGGTCTGGGCGTCCGCCACCACGCAGCTGAGCTGTCCCACCTGCACCCCTGCCACCTGGTCCAAATTGGTGCCCTCCAGACGGACGGACACGGCGGTCTCCTGCCGCTCCAGACGCCGGTCCAGGTCCTCCCGGGTCAGCAGAATGGGGGCGCTGGTCACCGTCACCGCCGGGGTGGGGGCCGCCTCCTCGTTGAGAACGTACTCCCGGCGCACACTCAGGGAGCTGGTGCTGTCCTGGAGGTAGAAATAGCGGTAGCTCTCCTCCGTCCCCTCGGTGACAGTATAGGTCACAGTGACGGTGTTGCCGATGATGCCCTGGAGGCTGTTGTAGACGTTGACCAGCTCGGCGGAAGACTCCGCCCGGAGGTACTGCCCGCCGCTCATGTCGGCAATATTCTGGAGGAGCTCGTCGTTTACATCCCCAAAGCCAATGGTGAAGATGGTGATGTCCTCCTCCACCGCCTGGCGCACCGTATCCCAATCAATGTCGCTCTGTCCATCGGTCATGACTACCAGATTCCGCGCCCCGGCGCTCCCGCGCAGGGCGTCCGCGCCGGCGGAAATGCCGGCGGTGATGTTGGTGCCGCCCCCTGTCCCCAGACTGCTGACGCCATTTTTCATCTGGTTGACCGAGTCGGTGCGCTCCACCAGGACGCTGGCGCCGTCATTAAACTCCACCAAAGAGAGCTCCGTCCCCCCGGTGCTCTGGTCCAGGAACTGGAGAAGCGCCTCCCGGGCATCCTGAATGGGGCTTCCGTCCATACTGCCGCTGGTGTCCACCACAAAGCAGATGCTGCTCTGCTCCACACCGTCGGCCACGGCGGTGACGGTATAGTCGGAAATCTCCGATCGGGTGTCGTGGACCACAATTCCCTCCCGCTTGGTGAGGCGCTCCATCACCGTGTCCTGTCCGCTGAGGGTGACAGTAATCTGCGGGTACTGGCTGTGGTCCAGGTGGACCACATAGAGCCCCGAGCCATAGCGCTTCTGGTCGGTGACAATCTGCTCGGTAAGGTCAGTGGCCAGGGGGGTGAGGCCCAGATGGATGACCTCCGGGTGGACGCTGCCCAGCAGCACCCGCATCTCCTCCCGGAATTCGGGGGTATCCACCCCCACGGCGCTCTCACTCTCATAGGCCTGGCGCACCAGCCCCAGAGAGTTGACGAGGGCGTCATTGGTGGAGAAGAGGCTCTGCACCGACTGGGCGGAGTCGCACAGCAGCTCCACCGCCTCCTGCTCGTGGTGCATGGCGAAGTAGAGCCGGGCCCGCACCACCTGGGCCTCCAGAGAGTGGAGGTCCGCGATGGAGCTTAACGCCCGCAGGGCGAAAATGTTCTGGGCCTGCACCTGTACCTCTTCCGCCTCTTCCCGGAGGGCCTGAGCCCGCTCCAGGCGCTCCTCGTCCTCTCCGCCCTCGGTCTCCAATGCCTGAATCCGCCGCTGTAAGCTGTCATAGCGGTCGATTAAATCCTCATACTCCTGGGCCTGGGTGTCCTCCTCCGCGTCGGCGTAAGGGGTGAACTGGTCGGTGGAGATGGGGGTGTCGCTGTACGTCACATCTGCGATGACCTGGGCCAGCAGCAGGCGGTTGGAGGCGCTGGCCGACTGGTCTACCAGATCAATGGCACAGTCCAGGGCGGTGTTCCAGTCCTCCAGACCCAAAGCCCGGTCAATTTCCATCCGCAGCCCCGCCTCCTCACCGGCGGTGTCCCGGTAATCCCGGAGACTGCCCTCATTGGCGCCCGTCTCCGCCTCAAAGCGCAGCTCCAGCTCCTCCTCCTGGGCATCGGAGAGGGGGATCTGACGCCTCAGTTTTTTGGCGGCCTGCGCCAGACCGTCCTCCTCCTGCTGCCAGGTCTGGAGAAGGGCAATGGCGTCGGTCTGGTCATCGCTCCCATTCTGGACGCTCTCCAGCTGGGCCAGACGCAGCTCGGCCACGGTGGTATTGCCCCGGGTCTGTTCCAGCAGAGTCTGGGCCGCCAAGAGGTGATAGCTGCCGCTGTCCGTCACCCGCTTGAGGTACAGGGCAGCGGGGTCGGTCTGCCCCTGCTCCAGATAGAGAAGGGCCAGATAGACATTGCCGTTATTCTCTCCGCGGCTCTGCACCTGCCGCATCAGCAGCGTGCCCCCTGCGCCCCCCACCAGGAGGGCGCACACCAGAAGGGAAATCCCCCAGCGCAGGGGGAGCTTTTTCAGGCGCAGCAGCAGAATAGCGAAAACCAGACACAGTACCCCTACGCCGGCCATTATTCCTGCAAGGATCATGTTTCTCCCCCCTTAATCTCCAAGTTTTGCCCCGCAGTGGCCGCAGAAGCGGCCCTCTGTGACGGGATTGCCGCAGGCCGGACAGAATTTCCCCTCGCCGGTGGGGGTGGACACCTTGGCCATCTCCCGGTAAGGCGTCAGGTTTTGCAGCTCCTCCATGGGGAGCAGCTCCGTCTCCTCCCACCGGTCCGGGCTCTGTTCGGGGGCCTGCCCCTGAGCCGCAGCCTCCATCCCCGCCAAATCCTGGGTCTGGGTGACCACAGGGGCGGCGGGGACGCCGGTACCCTGCCGGGGCTCAATCAACGTCTGGGTGTTTACCACCTGCCCATTGGGCAGGGTGACCGTGCCCCCCGCGCCCCGCTGGGCGGCCTTGCCCCGGCTCACCCGCCGCAGCAGGCGGAACACCCAGGGCAGCCACAGCACCACCGCAATTAGGAGGCCAATCTGCCAGGTGCCCGCTAAAAACGCCCCCCGCTGGGTGTCCATGAGGTAAATTTTCACCCCACGGGTGGACAGAAAGGCGTAGAGGGTGTAGCCGGTGGCCAGCAGCGCCAACAGCACCCACACCCCTTGCAGAATCCGCAGCGCTTTTTTCATCTCATCCTCTCCTTCTGTCCCATCTTTACCGGTAGTATTCCGCCTGGATGGCCGCCTCCAGTCGCCTGGCACGCCGCCGCAGCACCACAACGGCCACCGGAATGGCGATTGCCGCCACCACAAAACCCACAATCCCGGCCAGAATCCAGATTCCGCCCGCATCCAGCTCCATACCGTGTTCCTCCTTATCCCTGCGCCCCCATGAGGGAGGCCAGATATGCCATCTCACTGTCCTGTACCCCCGCGGCCTGATAGAGCGTCTGGGCCTGCTCATAGGCAGAGCGGGCCCGGTCGGGGTCGTTTACCTGCCGGTCCAGGCACAGGAAGGCCAGACGGGCATACCCCCGGTAGTCGTTGGGGTAGTCCGCCACCGCCTGCTCCACCGTGGCCAGCGCCCCCGGCACATCGCCCAGATACTGCTGGGCCAGCGCGGCGTTGAGCCGCACCTCCAGTGCAGCGGTCCCCCGCTCCATCAAACTCTGGCACAGCTCCAGGGCCCGGCGGTAGGGGGCGCTGTCGCCGCTCTGCACCCCCAGGCGCAGATAGGCGTCCGCCAGCTCTTGGGTGTGCAGGGCGCTGGACGAGGCATCCAGACGGCTCACCGCCTCTTCCAAGAGGCCGATTTCCCCGTCCAAATCCCCCAGCGCCCGGCAGCACTGGGCGGCCAGCAGGTAGCTGCGGCTGGACAGGGCCGGGTCGGCGCTGTCTTTGAGCTGCCTGAGGGCGGTGAGGGCGGCTTCATACTGCCCCTGGGCGTAGGAGAGTTCCCCCTCCACCAGCAGCAAATCCTCCGGACTGGCGTTTTCCATCCCCCGGAGGGTCTGATAGGTGGCCTGGGCCTGCTCCATGCTGCCCTCCTTCGCCTGACACACCGCCAAATCCCGCAAGTAACGGGGCTCGTCGGGGGCAAACCAGGCCGCCAGCGAGAAATTCTCCTCCGCGCCAGCGTAGTCCTCCAGCTGGAAGCGGCAGGAGCCCAGCACATAGTTGAGCTCCGCCTGGGCGTAGTCAAAGTCCGCCTGGGTCATCACTCCGCTGTCGTATACAAAGGTGAGGCCGGAGAGGAGGTCCACGCACTCCTGATACCGCCCCAGCCGGTAGAGCACGGTGGAGGTGCGGATATACGCCTCAATCCGCGCCTCGTCCAGCACCATGGCCTCCTGGAGGACTTCCAGACTCTCATCATACTGCTGCTGGGCAATGAGCTGGTCCGCCTCCTCCACCAGGGCCAGATATTCCTCCCCCCGGCTCTCCCGGCGCAGCTCCAAGCCCATCCAGAGGGAAAAGCCGCTGAGCAGCAGGAGAAGGCCCAGCGCCACAGCGGTCACCTGACAGCTTCTCTGCCAGCGGCGGTAGCGCCGGTCGTTTTTCTTCAGATTCTCCAGGGCGGCCAGCATCCCCCGGGCCGAAGGGAAGCGGCGGGCGGGGTCGGGGCGTATGGCCTTTTCCACCACCACCCGCAGGGCCTCGCCCAGGGCGATGTGGTAGCGCTCCAGGGGGATGACCTCCTCCAGACAGTGGCCGGGTGTGTAGCCGGTGAGCATGAAATAGGCCACCGCCCCCATGCCGTACACGTCGGTACGCTCCGTCACCGCGCCATAGGGCTGTGCCTTCCGGCACCACACCCGCCACTGGTCCCGCAGGGCAGGGGGGAGGTGCTCCACCGCCTGGGGGGAGATGTTGTACTGCTCCGGCGCGGCATAGCCGCAGGTGGCCCCCAGGGCCTGCATCTCCCCATCCTTGACATGGAGGGCGGTGTTGAAGTCAATGAGGCAGAGGTTGCCCTCCGGGGTCACCATAATGTTGGCGGGCTTCAAATCGCAGTGGATGACTGCCGGCTTCTGGCTGTGGAGGTAGACCACCACCTCGCACAGCTGGCGCATCCATTTCACCACCAGCTTCTGGGGCAGGGCCCCGTACCGCGCCACATACTGCTCCAAGTCGCAGCCGGGGATGTAGTCCATAACGGTGTACAAAAACCCGTCGGACCCGCTGATGATGTCATAAATGCGGGGCAGATACTGGTGGCGGAGGTTTTTCAAAATATTGGCCTCCCGCCGCTCGCTCATCTGGCCCTGATAGCGGGACTTCACCCGCTTGACCACCACGTCCACATCCAGCCCCCGCTTGTGGGCCCGGAATACCTCTCCGGTTCCGCCGGGCGTCAGGGGCACCATATGCTCATAGTCCGCGCCCAGGATGGCGGCAGCATCCATCACCACGGTTTCACCACACTCCTCCCGCCTGTCTCTTTGGGGCACAACGGCCAATAGGCCCTGCCCGGGGCCGGTGGGGCCTCGGGCAAGGCTGTTTGAAACTGTTGGCTTGGATTACACAATCACGTCGGAGGACAGCGTCCCGGCCAAATCCACCGCGGCGGTGTTGGCGTCGTCATAGCGCTGGGCCATGTCGTTCAAATCGTTGACGTGCTCCTGAATCATGTTGTTCATCTTCTGGATGTCGTCCTCCAGGCCGCGGAACTTGTTGATATAGGCCTGGGCGGCGTCGCCCTCCCAACCGGAAGCCAGGCTGGTGACGGTGTTGGTCATCTCACTGGTGAGGGAGCTGACCTGCTGGCCCAGGGTGCTGAACTCGGAAGCGGTGCTGCGCAGCTGTTCGGTGGAAACCTTGATGATGCCTTCCATAGTAAAATCCTCCTCAGATGATGGTCATGGTTTGAAATTTGGGGGGCGCTTAGTAGTTGCGGGTGGAGGCCGTCTCGGTGTTGGCCTGCTCGGCGGCCAGGTACTTCTCCTTGGCCTGGGTGAGCACATTGATGTACTGCTGGATGGCGTTGTAGAAGTTGTCCATCTGGGTCTTGTCCTTCTTGAAGGCGGCGTCAAAGGTATCCCGGGCCTCGCCCTCCCACATGGAGCACAGCTGGCCCTCGGTGGTCTCCAGGTTGGAGGTGGCGGTCTTAAACTCGCTGTTGAGCTGGGTCAGGGTGTCAATGGCAGAGGTAATCTGCTGAATGGTTACGGTGTACTGGGACATAACTGGTTCCTCCTTTAAAATTCTCTCCAGGAATGTATGAATACTGTGGTCTTTTACGACCCGCCATAGGTGCGGTTCCGGGCAATTTCCAGCGCGGCCTGCTCGGCCTCATAGAGGCGCTGGGCAATGGCGCGAATCTGGGCGGCCTGCTCCCGCAGGCTCTGGGCGCTCTGGAGGATGCTCTGGCGCAGCTCCTCCTGCTTGTTCTGAAAGAGCTGGGCACTGCGTCCGCTCCAGTAGGCGGGCAATTCCTCTCCGGCGCGCTGGAGACGCCGGGCTCCCTGGTCCTCCAGGCGCTGGGCAATCTCCTCCAGCTGGGCCGCCTGGGCCCTGGCCTGGGAAAAGTCAAATTCAATCTGCCATGCTGTTTTCATCCCATCCTCCTCAGACGATCACGTCGGCGGGGAGGGTCTCCATCAAATCCTCCACGGCCCGCTCGGCCCCTTCGTAGACGCCCGCCATCTCCTGCAGCTCGTCCACATGCTCCTGAATGCGGCGGAAAATTTCTTCCGCCTCCTTCTGACAGGCCTGACAGGCGGCCCTATGGGCCTGGGCGGCCTCCCCTTGCCAGTAGGACTGGCTGCCCTGGGCGGCGGCCTCCATTTCGGCAAAGCTCTGGCGCATTATCTCGAGGCTGCGCCCTACCTCATGGGATTTATCATAGAGGGCCTGAGGCTCAACCTTCAGGACCACATCCCCCAAACTGCCGCCGGCCATCTTACGCGCCTCCTTCCAGCGGGATGGAGGCTATGGCCTGATAGACCTCATCCTCGCACTGGTCATACTGTGCCCGGGCGTACTCCATACAGGAGATGAGCCGCCGCAGCTCGCTGTGCAGCTCCTCCATCCGGGCGTGGTCGGCGTTGAACTGGGCCTGAAAGGCCTCGTTGGCCGGGCCGTCCCACATCTGATCCAGCTCCTGAATCTGCTCGAACATGTGCTGAATCTGTTTTTGGACCTGCTCGGTGTTCTCGGTCACGGTGCGAATATCAGACGCCAGCGCTTCGGTCTCAATTTCGATGCGCTCCAGAGCCATTGCACTCCCTCCTCCGTTCCTCTTAGTAACCTCGCAACAGGTTCTGAATGTGGCTCAAATCCACAACCCCGCTCTCCAGGCGGGTATAGCGGACCGCCGTATCCTCATATTCCGCCTGAATGCGCCGCTCACAGCTCTCATAGGTGCGCACAGCCTGTTCCAGCGTCCGCGCCCCCTGATAGGCGCTCCAGGCGGTCTCGTCCAGCTCCTTTTGGGTCTGCCGGAGGGTCTCACAGACCTCCTCCATCCCGCTGAGGGTCTGAAGCTTCTGGAAAACACGGGTCAGCTCACTGGCCTCCTCGGCGAGGCAGGTGTGCAGCTCGGTCCAGGTCCCGCTCAGACTCAGCAGCGGCTCCAGATCGATTACCACGTATCTTCCTCCTTTCGATGGTCCAAGTATATCAGGATGTTTCCCGCCTGCGGGACATCCGGGATGAACGACCTGTTTTTTGGGATGTACGGCATCACACCAGAATGAGCCGGGCCCCGTCGGTGAGGCCATAGTCCCGCAGTGTCCCCTCCGGGTGGAGCAAAATCCCCCGGTCCACCCAGCCCAGACACAGCGCCTCCGCCCGCTCGGGGGTGCGGCGCTTCTCCTTGCGGCAGAACATCTCCACCATTTCGTCCAGCAAAAGGCCCACCCGGGCGGTCTCGTCCAGCTGTACATCACAGCTCTGGTCCAGCGCCGGGACAAATACCTCCACCAAAATCATGGCTCATCCTCCTCCTGTGGGGCGGTGAGCGCCACTGCCCCCGCCGCGTCATTGGTCCGAACGCTCTTTTCCGGGGTACACACCACTGCCCCCTCGCCGCCGGGTCCGGCGGTGATCAGGGTGCGGCGGCACACCTGCCGGGACTGGGGGTCCCACTCCTCCAGCAGGAAGGCCGCCCCCGGCCACTCCAAAAGTTCTTCCGCACTCCGGTCAAAGAGGGGCTCCAGCGGCTCCGTCCGCCGCCGGGCGGCGGGGAAACGGCGGGCGAAGGGGGAGAGCACCTCCCGCTCCTCCAGCTCCTGAAACCACTCCTTGGCGGGCCGGGAGAAGAGCCGCACCGCACCGGACTGCACCAGCACCGCCTCACAGCCGGTAAAGTCCCCGCCGGACAGGGCATAGCACACCTGGGGCCGCCCCTCCTCTTTAGGAGAGAGGCAGAACACCCGCTCGGGGGCGCACAGGGGGGCCAGCAGGGGGCGCAGTTCCCCCTCCGCCAGCTGAAAGCCGCCCGGCCCCGCCGTCAGCACTCCCCGGGCGGTCAGGCGGTTGGCGGCGGTCAAGACCTTGCCGGAATCCTCCGGCGTATGGGCCCAAAACCCGTACAGGGCCGGTGCGCTCAGCACGCTCAGCAGCACCATCAGCTCTTCCGCGGTAAAAATCCATCCCTCCGCTGTCATTTGTTTCCCGCCTTCCACGCTTTCATGGCCGGTTTGTAGGTTCTGGACACCGGCAGCTGAATGTCATCCACCAGAGAGAGGGTGCTCTTGGAGAGATTGACCCCCCTCAGACAGGTCAGGTGGACAATGTAGCTCTTATGGCAGCGCTGGAATTCCTCCGGCAAGCTCTGCTCCAGGTGCTCCAGGGTGTCATAAAAGCCGTATTCCCGGTTGCGGGTGCGGACAAAGACCCGCTTTTCCCGGGATTCAAAGTACAAAATTTCCCCATAGGGGAGGCGCATTGTCTCCCCCGATACGTTAAACACAAAGGCAGCCCCTTCGTCCTGCCGCTGGCGCAGGGCCAGGAGCACCTGCTCCGCTGTCTCCGCGGCAGCCTTTTCTTCTAATGGCCGCAGCAGCAGCGCCGCGGCCAGAATGGTGGGGCGGATGTACTGCAAGGGGGAGATGGTGTTGTCGGCGGTGAGTACCAGCAGAGCCTGCCCGTGGCGCAGACGCAGCCGCTCGGCGGTGCCTACCGCCCCCTGGACGGTCACGTCCAGACACACCACGTCCACCCGGTCGGCCTGGGAGAGCTGCTCCTCCAGCTCCGCCGGGGTGTGACAGCTCTCACAGGCGGCATCTTCCTCGCTCTCCCGGGCCACGGCGGCGCGAAAAACCTGCCGTAGCAGGCGCAGCTCCTCTTCCCGGGGGCTGCACAGCGCAATTTTCACCATGGCCTACCCCTTCCACTGGGGGAGGACGACAGTTTCCCCATAGCCGGGCTTTTGTGTGGAAACAGCCAGCGCCTGTCCCGGCGGGGTAGCCTTGCTCCGCTGGGCGTAGGGGATATTATCAAAGGTGAAAAGCCGCTGTTTATCCACCGCGCCGCCCAGATAGAGCCCCGCATGGTAGCCCACAAAGGCGTTGAACGCCCGCCGGCCATTGTACTGGGACACCTTGTCCGCGTCAAACCCGGCAAAGAGATAGACCTGGTGGAGCTTTCCCTTTTCCACCACGTTTTCCACAAAGCCGTGCATATCGCCCACCCCGTCCTTGGGGGCGGGGGGCGCGTAAATGTCATCCAGGAAGGCGGCCAAGTCGTGGATGATGAGGTAGATGGGCTTTTCGTCCGCCATGTGGCGGAAAAGCTCCTCGTCGGAGGCGCCCGCCTCCATGAGGGGCCGTTTTTTCTGGTTGCGGCGGGAGAATTCCGGCAGCAAATCCCGCCAGAATGCGTACAGCTCCTTGCGGTCGTGGATGTACTGGGCGCCCACCTGGTCGGCGCACTTTTTCAGCTCGCCGCCGGGGGTGTCCACCACCACCACGCGCCCGCCCTTGCGCCCGGCGCTCTCCAGCAGCAGGCGCAGGGCGGTGGTGCGCCCGGTGCGAGCCTTTCCCGCCACCAGGTAGCAGAAGGTCTCCCGCAAATCCACACTGTACACCGACGCGTCCTCTTCCACATAGCCCAGGGGCAGGCTGTGGTCGTCGGCCAGCGCCCGCTCCGCCTCCTCCAGGGCGATGAACTGGCTCCACACCGGGTGCTCCGGGATGGTGGGCACCGGTGCGGCCCACCGGCCCGGCCAACTCTGGGCCAGCGCCCGGCAGCGCGCCTCCATGGCCTCGGAGCGCTGGTAGTCGTCCTCGGCTGGGAGGGCCAGTGCGGTCTGGAACTCCAGAATACTTCCCCCCAGATTCACCAGGCCCCGGCCCTTTACATTGGCCTCCGGGAGGACGGAAAAGCGCAGGGTGCGCAGAATATCGCCGTATTTGAAGCGGTCCCCCATCTCCAGGGCCACGGTGGTGCGGAAGTTCTCCGCCAGACGGTTGGGGATCTCCGCCCCGCCAAAGCCCCCGGCGGTGACCGCCAGATAGATGCCGCACCCCACGCCCACACTGCTCAGGCGGAGGATCACATTGTCATACTCGTTGGCGGTCTTTTCCCGGAAGGCGGCGTACTGGTCGATGACCACCAGCACCGCGGGCAGGGTGGCCCGTCCGCTCTTCACATACTGGCGGAAGTCGCCACCGGAGAGGAGGCGCTGCCGCTCCCCCACCAGGCGCTCCAGCATACGGAAGCACTTGCGGATTTTGTCCAGGTCGCTCCCGTCCATCACGCCGCCCACCTGGGGGGCGTCCCGGAACACGGAGAGCTTCCCAGCGCTGAAATCCATGGCGTAGACATTGAGGTGATCGGGGCTGTACCGGTTGAGAAGGGCAAAGAGCAGCGTCTGAAGGAAGGTACTCTTGCCGCTGTCCACAATGCCGCAGATGGCATAGTGGCCGTTGGCGGCAAAGTCCACCGGGAAGGGGATCTGCATCTGGCTCTCCGGCACATCGCACAGGCCCACCGGGGCCTCCAGCGTCCACTCGCCGGTCTGGCCGGGCCAGGTCCCCACCCGCCGGGGGGCCAGCTGGTCCCCCATGAGCCGCTCCAGCAGCAGTTCTTCGGGGAGGGGCGGCATCCACAGCTTGAGGCGGCTCTGGCAGTCCTCCGTCTGGGCCACCTGGGCCAGATACTCCACCACCGCATCCAGCTGGGTCTGCTCCTGGTAGTCGGGGAGTTTTTCTCCCTGTTCCTCCAGCGCCTGAATGAGATAGGAGGCGATGGCCCCGCTGTCTGTCTCCTTGCGGGGCCACAGCTCCGCCATGCGGCACAGCTGGGCCCGGCTGCGGCGGGAGTCGGCGTAGCGGCTGCCGCTCTCGCACAGCGCCTGGGCCGCCGCCTCACCGAAGGCCTCCTCTCCCAAGCGCTCCAGCGCCGCCCACACCGGCTCGTGGAGCCGCCCGGCAATGTCCTGGAGGCTCTCCACCAGGGTGCGGGCCCACTCCTCTTTCAGCCGCTCCTTGCGGAGAATTTCCGCCCGGCTGCCCTCCATGGCGGGCCGCCCGGTGCCGTCCAGCAGACGGGCCGCCGCCGTGCGGGCCCGGCGGCCCTCCACATCGTAACGCGCCCCGCTCCAGGCGGACTGGAAGAGCTCAAAGACCTCGTCGCTGCCCACCTGGAGGTAGCACCGGCCCACTTGGGTGAGATAGGCCGCGTCCGGCCGGTGAATCATGTCCACGCTGTCCTGCTTGTCCTGCACCCGCAGGCACAGGCGAAAGCGGGTGTTGCTGCGGATGTTGTCGTCCACGGTGCCGCCCGGCTTCTGGGTGGCCAGAATGAGGTGTACCCCCAGACTGCGGCCCACCTGGGCCACGCTGATAAGCTCCTGCATAAAGTCCGACTGCTCCCGCTTGAGCTCGGCAAACTCGTCGATGATGATGAGCAGGTGGGGAATGGGGGTGGTGGCCTCGCCGTTTTTGAAGAGCTTGGTGTAGGCGTCAATGTGGTTAATGCCGTACTCCCCAAAAATTCGCTGCCGCCGGAGGTTTTCGCTCTTGATGGACACCATGGCCCGGCGGATCTGACTGCCCGACAGGTTGGAGATGATGCCCGCCGTGTGGGGCAGCTGGGTAAAGAGGTTGGCCATACCGCCGCCCTTGAAGTCAATGAGGAGAAAGGCCACATCCTGGGGGCTGAAATTCACCGCCAAGGAGAGGATGTAGGTCTGCAAGGTCTCCGACTTGCCCGAGCCGGTGGTGCCGGCCAGCAGGCCGTGGGGCCCGTGGTACTTCTCATGGATGTCCAGACAGCAGTCCACGCCCCCCGCTTTGCGCCCCACCGGGGCCTGGAGGCTCTCATAGGTGCGGTGCTTTTTCCACCGCCCGGCCACGTCCAGCTCCTCCAGGGCGTCCACCCCCATGAGGTCGAAGAAGTCCAGCATGGGCGGAATATCCCCGCCGCTGGAGAGCTCGTTCACCCGCACCGGGGCCAGACGGCGGGCAAAGGCTTGGGCCTCTGCCCCGCTCACCCGGTCAAAATGTACCCCCTGCCGCTGGTCCAGGGCGTCGGCCACGCTGTAACAGCCGGAATAACTGTCATCCTCCTGGATGATGTACTCGCAGGCGTTGGGCAAGTCCTCCACCCGCTGGGAGAGGAGGACGGTGGTGAGGCCGTACTCCGGCCGGGGGTCCAGAATGTACTTGGCCGCCGGCTCATTTTCCAGCAGGGCAGCGCTGTCCAGAAAGAGGACATAGTGGGGGAGGGCCGCTGCGTCACTTCTCCGCTCCTCCGCCCGCTCCCGGAACACGCGGGAGAGCTCATAGAGCACCTCCCGGCACTCCTGCCCTGTTTGGGCAAAGAGGCGCAGCTTGCGGTCCTCCGGCCAGCAGTGGGGGAGCCACCGGGCAAAAGCCCATCCCTCCGGACCCTGGCAGGCCCAGCTCCGGCCCAAAAAGGCCAGCTTGACCTCGGTATAGCAGTGGCTGGCGGCCAGCTGCACCGTCAGCAGCCGGGCCAAGTCCAGCGCCCCTTCAAAGTCGCGGCCCACCAGGCCCACCATGGGCCGCTCCAGAAGGGAGACTCCCACCGGCACCTCCCGCAGAAGGGCGTACTGCTCCCGCAGCTGCTCGGGCTGCTCGGCCAGCGCGTCGCTGAGGAGGGAAAAGCGCCGCTCCTGCACCTGAATGTTCACCTGGAAGGGCACATCCCCCGTTCCCAGACGCACAAAGAGGAAATCCGCATGGCGGGGGTTGCGGTTCCAGAGGCGGGGGTCCGCCGGGGTATAACCGGCGCACTCCTCGGCGGAGGGGTAGGCCTCCCGCAGGACGGCGGCATTCTGGGCCTGTTTGTCCCGGAGCACATCCGCCATATGGATGAGGTACTGGGAGTACCCCTCAAAGCGCAGGTTTTTCTCCGCCTCCTCCCGTTTCCGGTTATAGCGCAGGTTGATGAGGGCCCACATGACCCCCAGAAGGGCAGAGGTCACGGCGGTAACCAGTCCGGTGTACAGGTACGCCCCGCCGCCCACGCCGCCCCGGCCATAGATGGCCAGCATACAGCCCAAGAGCATGGGGATGGCCATGGTGAAGGAGGGGCCGATGATGAGCAGCAGCGGCCGCTTTTCCCCCACACGCAGGGCGGGCGGCCCCTCAATTTCCACCGTGTCCTCGCACACGCGGGGGAGATTGCGGGGGGAGCGGCGGAAATAGCGCTCTTTCCCCGGGCGGGGTACGGATGGCTGGGGAGGCGGGGGGAGCTGAGGCGTCTGGGCCAGCAGGGAGCGGTGGATGTGGACCCCCGCCCGGCGTCCGCTCACCGCCAGCATTCCGCCCAGATAGACCAGCTTGGCGCCAAAGATGTTGACGCACTCCCCAAAGGCCAGGGGGCGCTGTCCGGTGATGCGCTCCCGGCCCACATAGGTGCCGTTGCGGCTGATGTCCTCCAGCACCCAGCGCTCCCCCCGGCGGAGCAGGCGGGCGTGGTGGGCGGACACCAGGCCCAGACTGTTGACGCAGATGAGGTTGTCCTCCGCCTTGCCAATGGTAATCTCCTGGAGGCGGTAGAGGGGGATTTTCTCAAAGACCTCCAGCTCCTCCTCCGCGGCGGTGACCGCCAGGGTAATCTGCCGCTGGCCAAAGCACAAAAGGCGCAGAATTTCCCCCGCAGACAGCTCATGGGCGCGGCCATCCGACTGCACCAGGGTATAATCCGGACCGGGCAGCAGGCTCCACCGCCCGTCCAGCACCTCCAGACGGAGGGTGACCGCCTCAGGCAGGTGGTACCGCTCTCCGTCCAGCACCAGGGTATGGTTGGTATTGTCCACCGCTGGGAGCAGCCACTCCTCAAAGGCATCGGCGGTATAACACGCCAACATCAGACTCATAACCTCACACCTCACACACTCATTCCAAAAGCAGCGTCACACGCACCGGCAGATCTCCCAGACACAGGACATCCCCATTCTGAAGCGGCACCGGGGGAGTCCCCTGGGCCAGCGTCTGTTCCGTCCTGCCCCGCCGCAGACGCACGGGGTTGCGGGCGCCGGTCACCTCCAGCACCACCGATCGCCCCTCTCCGCGCAGGCGGCAGTGGTGGCCGGAGACCGTGCGGTTATTCAGCCGGAGCACATTGTCCTCCAGGCGGCCAATGGTCAGCGGCACACGCAGCTCAAAGACCTGGTCCAGGCGGATGGGAGGCGCGGTCAGGCGCACACGGGGAACAACCGGCCTCACCTCGGGCTGGAGCAGCACCGTGCCCCCGTCCGGCGGGGTGCCCGGAGCAAAGGAGGGCACCGGTGGGGGAGTGGGACTGCCGCCCGGGGTGTTGGGCGCGAGACGGCGGCGCAGGGCCTCCTCCTGCTGCAGCTCCGCCGCCGCTTTGGCCGCCTTATTCCGGCGGCTGCGCCGCACCAGCAGCACAATGACCACCGCCAGCACCACCGCCCCGGCCACCACGCCGCAGGCCACCCACACATAGGTTGGCACCACCGGCTCCGTCTCCGGGTCGCTCTCCAGGTAGAGGCGGAACTGGGACACCAGCAGCACCGCGTCCTCCACGGTCATGGTGCCGGTGGGGTCAAAATTCTCATGCTCATCCACCGACATCAACCCGCACTGGACCAGGTAGCCCACCGCCTGCATCGCCCAGTCGGCCACCTCCACATGGTCCTCAATGGTCACGCCCTCGGTGTAATCCTTGGTGCTGTCCCAGTGCTCGGGGGCCTTTTTCTGAATAAAGTTACAGAGGATGGAGGCGATCTCCTGCCGCTCGGCGTTGGCCTGGGGGCTGAAGGAACGCACTCCGCTGCCCACCACCAGCTCATATTTTTTGGCCAGGGAGATATACTTGTTTTCCTCGGTCACATCGTCGAAGGCCTCCTCCTTCTGGGTGTCGGTGAGGCGGTTGTAGAGTTCCTCCACCGTAGTGCCATCCAGCTCCGCCATCAGGGAGACCACCAGATAGCAAAATCCCTCCCGGGTGATGGGCTCATTGTACGATGAAAAGTAGTTTAGCGCCGCGGATGGTGACGGTGAAGGGGCCGGTGAGGACGCTGCGTGGACGCGCACTCCTCCCATCACACACAGCAGCGCTGCCAGCACCCATGCAATCCCTCGTCTCTTCACAGTCATTCCCTCTCTCCCCACACATGGCGGCATTTTCCCTGAATTATACAAATTAGCGTGTTTTTATTATATCACACCAACTCACACCACTCAACAAACTTCTACAAAAAGCCCTCCCGGAATCAAGGTTCTTCTAGGATATCTGCCGGGAAGTGGGCTCGGAGATGGGGACGGCAATGGCCTCTATCACCATCCGCCTTTGGGCGTCTCCTCTTTTTTAATCTGTGGGAGAGGGGAGAGAACCGGCACAGAAAACAAAACAAGGCATCCGACCGCCTTACTGAGACGAGTGGATGCCTTGTTGTTCTTGTGAGATTCAGGGGATATCGCTGTGTAAAAACTCCCACCGCACTCCATACCGGTCTTGGAAAGAGAGCCCGCGCGTGCGGCTGATCCGGCGGGCGGTATCCACGCTGCGCGTGTCCGCCTTGCTCAAATCCTGGTCAAAGAAACAGACCTGTTCCGGTCCGGTCTGGCTGAGCGGAATCACCCCGGCGCCCTCCTCCTCAGTGGGAAAGGAAACATCCGGCATGGTATGAAGATGGGCGGCCGCCTCCTCCAGATTGACCACCTCCAGCGCCACAGACCGGACGCCGTTTACGTCATTGGGCGCCGACGGCGCCGGTTCCTTCTGCCCGATGGGGGTGTGGTACTGCACCAGATGGAGGGTGAGCCCGGTGCCGGGGACCCGCAAGACCGCCACGGAGACCTCCCCCTCATCCGGCGTCTGACAAACCCCGTTGATCTGAAAAAAGCCCTCATTCTGCCAATAGGGCAGGCCATAGTCCGGCTCCGCCCCCAAGAGCTGCCCATAGTAGTCCACCGCTGTGCGGATATAGTCCACCACAATACACAGGTGGGACAGCCCGGCAAATTGGGGAAGCGCGCCCCGGGATACCACGGAGGCCTCCTGGTCCGGCATCGCCGAAGCGCGGAAGGAACTTCCCGGCACAGAACACTCCTTTGCTGTCATGGGATCACTCCTTCCAAACAGATGGTGCGCCGGAGGCGCCACGGACCTCCGCAGAGCGCATGGAGAGGAAAAAATGGGAGTGATCCATACGCTCAATACATCCATCCATGGCATAGACCACGCCGGAGAGAAAGCGAAGCGCACGCTGGGCCAAAGCGTGATCCATCTCCAGGTAGACTTCCACCGAGCGGCAGCTCACCAACTGCCGCGCCGCGTGCTCCAAATCCTCGGAGGAATTGAGATGAATCTGGAGCGGGTGGGCCGCAGTCCAGCTCTGAATGGAGATCACATTGCTCTGCTGCTCCATCTCCAGTTGATAGGGTACTGGCATATACGCTCCTCCTTCGCTCCGTCGAAGGGCCCTCCACCCCCCTCTGTCCGGCCCAGACGGGGGTATCCGGTTGCCTCTTGACGGTACATTCTGCTTTGTGATATTGTAAATTTAATCTATTTTCCCCTAATTTACTACCTATTGTGTAAAATTTGATGCCATCTGCGCAAAATTCGACAAGTACATTCAAAAGAGGAACAGGAACTATGTTAAGAATCGCGGTCTGTGATGACAACTCCCAGGATATCAAAACCATCTCCGCCCTTCTGCACGCCTATTTTCAGGTGCGGCCCGACTTGCTGGGCCAGGTGACGGTCTTTGCTCAGGGGGAGGCCCTGCTCACCCTGCCCACCGAAGAGCTGAATTTTGACCTCTATCTGTTGGATGTGTTGATGCCGGGCATCAACGGCATTCAGCTGGGGCACCGCCTGCGGGAGCGGGTGAAGGGGGTGGAGATCATCTACCTCTCCACCTCAGACGACTACGCGGTGGACAGCTATGAGGTACGGGCATTCTTTTACCTGCGCAAGCCGGTGGAGGAGGAAAAGTTATTTGAGGTCCTGGACCGGGCGGTGGAAAAACTGAAGCAGCGCCAGGACAGCAGCATCATTGTCCACACCGCCCAGGGACCCCGCCGCGTCATGCTGGAGCACATCCGCTATGTGGAACGGGTGGGGCGGATTATGCGCTATCACTGCACCGACGGCATGGTGGACTCCCAGACCATCCGGGCCTCCTTCAAGGAGATGGCCGCCCCTCTGCTGGCAGACCACCGCTTCTGTCTGTGTGGCGCCAGCTTTGTCCTCAATTTTCAGCATGTGACAGGGGTCAGCAACCACACTGCCCTGCTGGACGACGGAAATGAGGTCATCCTCCCCCGGGCCGCGGCGGCCGCCTTCAAGCACGCCTGGGGCAAGTACTGGCTGGAGGAAACCTCCACATGGTAATGCTGTTTGTCATGCTGTACATGACGGTACTGGGTATGAGCATGGTGCTGCTGTTTGTAGAGCGCCGCGTCTCCCGGCGGCAGACCACCGTGGTATTTTGCGGGTCGCTGGTGCTGGTACTGGCTTTGGTGATCGGGGTCTATTGCCGGCTGGGGATAGAAACTCTGGTCTATCTCTATTCCCTGGTGGCCCATGTGCCAGCTCTTCTGCTCTGTCTGTACCTGAGCCGCCATCGGGGCTGGCGTCTGCTCTTTCAGCTGTTGTCCAGCATCCTCTTCTGCGCCCTGATCCAACATGCAGCGGGGCTGGTCTACTATCTGTCGGGCAATCGCTTCTGGGTCCTGGCGGCGGCTTACGCCCTTCTGACACCCCTGGTCTTATGGTTTCTCCTGCGGGTGCTCCGCCCCCTTTTCCGCCAAGTGCTGCTGGAGCTGCAGCACGGCTGGTGGCTGATCTGCCTGGTGATGGCAGGCTATTACATCATTGTCATCTATCTCATTCCCGGCTATGTGGGATTTAATTTCAGCAGTACGGTACTGAAACCCGCTGTCTCTCTCCTGATGGTGGGGTTTTACTCCCTTCTGATGATTCTCTTCAGCAGCTTACAGAAAGAATCCCAGGCCCGCTATCACTCTCAGCTCTCCGCCCTGCGGCTGTCCGCGCTGCAAAGCCGGATTGAGGCGGTGAAGGCCGCTGAGGAGTCCATCCGTGTGGAGCGGCACGATCTGCGCCATCGGCTTCAGACCCTGACCACACTCATCATCCGGGGCGATCAGGAGACGGCGCTCCAGTTTCTGGACGCAGCCCAGCGCCGCCTGGATGAACACAAGCCGGTGCGCTGGTGCCAACCGCCTGTGTTGGATGCCATGTTCTCCTCCTACTTTGACCAGGCCCGGCATCAGAACATCCAGGTAGATGCCCATATCGCACTGTCGGGAGCTCTGCCGGTAGATGAAGGGGATTTTGCGGTGGTAATTGCCAATATCCTGGAAAATGCCATTCATGCCTGCCTGAAGCTGCCCCAGCCCCACCGGGTCATCCGCTGCAAAATCATCGGCGCCCCCAGTCTGATGCTGGAGGTGGCCAACCCCTGCAACGAGCCCATCTCCTTTGACCAGAGCGGCCGCCCCATTTCCCGGAAAAAGGGACACGGCATCGGAATCCAATCCATCCGTGCCTTCTGTCAGAATTACGGGGCAGTGTGTGAGTTCCGCCTGTCAGACGGCTGGTTTTCGGTCCAGCTGATTGTATAGAACCTTTTCCCGCCTCAGCCCCTGAAACGAGGGATTAACCCCGCTCCTTTCACATATTCCACACCCAACACGCATATATATCCCCCGTAATCATCCTTGCGGAGAGTGTTGCTGTGTGAAAGGAAACATTGAAGAGCGGGCCACACAGCTGGCCCTGTACCTCATTGAAGAGCGGACCACCGTCCGCGCCGCCGCTCAGATTTTCGGCATCTCCAAGTCCACCGTACATAAGGATTTATCGGAGCGTCTGCCCGGATTCAACCGCCCCCTCTACTTACAGGTCAAGGCCGTTTTAGACGAGAACAAGGCGGAGCGGCACATCCGGGGCGGTCTGGCTACCCGCAAAAAATACCGGGGCGCATAGCGCCCCGGCCAAAAAACGGGCCTCCCAATCCCCTGGGAGGCCCATACTTTCTATTCTTCGGTTTTCCTGATTCAGCCGCCCAGCATGGCCAGCAGAATGCCCCCTGCCGCAGCGAGGACAGCCACGGTAGCGACAATATCCAGCGCCACACTCAGCTTCTCCCGCCGGGTCATAGTCCGGGCGGACGGCGCGGCGGGCTCCAGCTCCGGCGCTTCCTCCTCCGGCGGCTGTTCCAGCTCCAGACGGCGGCGGTAGGCCTCCAGATCCAGCACCTTTCCGCCGTCCTGCACGGACGGGGATTCCACACGGGGCTGACAGAGGACACTGCCGCCGCTGACCTTACGCTCCTCCCCACGGGCTCGGGTGGTGAGGGTGATATACCTTGTCTCCATACAGCTCCCTCCTTTTCGGATCTTGGGGGTAATTGGCGCTTCTAATAAGAAAGACGCACAACCGGGGCATTTTGTTCCACCGGGAGAAAAGAACTTTTGTTCGAGTTCATTATAGCGCGCTTTTGGGGGTTTGACAACCCTTTTTTCCACATGGGTGCAAAAAAATGTGGAAAAAGCGGGGGACCACACCAGGTCCCCCGCTCAAACGAAGTTCGATTGCTCAGCGGTGCTCGCCCCGGCTGTAAGCCACCACCGTACGGCGGTTGGGCTCGGTGCCCACCGAGTAAGTGGTCACATCGGGGTAATCCTGCAGCGCGGTGTGGATGACATGGCGCTCGTAGGCGTTCATAGGCTCCAGGGTGACATTGCGGCGGTACTTGACCACCTTACCCGCCACCTTGTTGGCCAGACGCTCCAGGGACTCCTCCCGCTTGGCGCGGTAGTGCTCGGCGTCCACATGGATGCGCACTCGCTTGGTAAGACCCCGGTTGACGGCGTACACGGTGAGCTGCTGGATGGCGTCCAGAGTCTCGCCCCGGCGGCCAATGAGAGAGCCCAGATGCTCGCCCACCAGCTCCACCTGGTAGCTGCCCCGCTCATCCACGGTGATGCGGGGAGTGGCGTTGGCCCCCATATGCTCCAGAAGACCGGTGAGGAACTCCTCAATCCGCTTGGCCACCGCGTCATCACCGGCGGGAGCGGCAGCGGCGGGGGAGACCTCCTCTTTTACAGGGGCGGCAGGGGCAACGGGCGCAGCCGGCTGGGGAGTCTCCGCCTTCACCGGCTCCGGCTGGGGCGCCGGAGTGGGGGCGGGGGCCGCCTCCGGCTCATCGGGGACCTCATAGGTGACCTTCACCTTGGCCGGGCAGCTGCCAATGCCCAAAAAGCCGGACTTGGCCCGCTCCAAAATTTCCACCGACACATCATCCCGGTCCAATCCCAGCTGGAGCAGCGCGGCCTCAATGGCAGCGTCCTCATTCTTGCCGGTTGTTTCAATCCATTTCAGCATAGGCCGATCACTCCTTCTCGCTATCTTCCTGATCGGTTACAGGGGCCTGGGGCTCCTGGTTTTCCACAATCACATCTTCCTCGGTGGAAACCGGCTCCTCCGCCGGGCGCTTGACCTTGCCCTCCGGCGTCACGGTGTCCTGGTTTTCCACCGCAGCGGGCTCCTCGGTGGAGTCTTTTTTCGTTCCAGTCCCCTGGGACTTCGCCCCATCCCAGTCCCGGTCGGGATCATGGTAGGGGGTGGGGCCGTCGGGGCTGAAGCGATAGGGGTCGTAGGCGCGGCCCCGGGCATAGGAGCGCATTCCCACGCCGCTGACCGAGATAACCGCAGAGTCCCCCTTGGACTCCTTCTCCATGGAGGTGAGAAGCTCCTTTTTCTTCT